>NZ_JBEXYP010000008.1:0-290504 GCF_040630995.1 Micromonospora sp. NPDC005710
CCACCCCCGGCTGGCCGGCACCCGCAACCCGGGTGCCGGCCAGCGGCACATCCGTTCCCGCACGCCAGGCGTCTGGCACGCCGGTCACCGACCGACGACGGAGCCCGCGCACAGCGCGCCCGGTGCACGGCGCAAGCGGGATGAGGCACGACTCGATCGGTGGCTGCCCGCAGATCTTGGAAAGTTTCCGTGTTGCGCTGACGGAAACTGTCCAAGATCTCGCGGCACCGGACCGGAACCTGGCGCGACGGTGGGTGGGTAATGGCCGTGAGGCGACAGGCGGTGCGGCTGGACCGCACCAGCAATCGGCAACCGGCGACCGCAGACCGGGGGACCTACCCTCGGCCATCGGCCTCGACCACCGCTCGATGGCGCGGCCGCGGCGCGTGGGGTGGGAGCGCAGAGCCGACGAGGCGATGGGGGCGGGGCGGGGCGGCCAATCGGGGGCGCGGTGCGGGAACAACATCGAGGTAGGGCTGGTTGTGCACAGTGTCGGTGTGACTCAGTGTCCCCGGGCCTCACCTAATATTGCCCTCGCGGAATACCGTTCGGCTGGAGCCGCGTCGTGCCACTCGCCGAGAGGCGACCTGCACACCGACACCAGCGCCGCCCCCGGCTCACCGGCCGGGGGCGGCGCTGTCAGTACTCGTCCATAGCGGAACCGGCACAATGGGCGGGTGACTGACGCGCAGCCGTGGTCCGAGCAATCGGGTGTGCTGGTACTCCCCAGTGGGGCGACGGTGCGCGGACGCCGCGTCGCTGCGGCGACCTCGCCCGCCGACTTCGCCGTGCTGCTGGCCCCTGGTCCGGAGCCGGCGTGGCCGCACCGTCGGGTCCGGTGGCCCGACTTCTGGATTCCGCTCGACCGCGTCGACGCCCTCGACGCCCTGCGGGAGGCGCTGCGGCGGGCGCACGACGGGGAACGCGTCGAGGTGGCGTGCCGGGGTGCGGTGGGTCGCACGGGGACGGCCCTGGCCGCGCTGGCGATCCTCGACGGTCTGTCGGTCGAACGGGCGGTGCCGTGGGTTCGGGCCGGCTACCACCCGAAGGCGGTGGAGACACCCTGGCAGCGGCGCTGGCTGCGCCGCGTCAGGTGACCGCTGACCACTGCCGAAGCACCGCCGGCCGAGGTTGATCAAGAGGTTTGCGTCAGGATCCGCTCCGAAAATGACGCAAACCCCTTGATCAGCGGGCCTCGCCGCGCGGCAACGGGCCCCGCCGGGGCTACCGGCCCCGCCGGGGCTACCGGCCCCGCCGGGGCTACCGGCCCCGCCGGGGCTACCGGCCTCGCCGGGGCTACCGGCCCCGCCGCGGCTGCCGGCCTCGCCGCGGCTACCGGCCCCGCCGCGGCTACCGGCCGCGCCGGGTGCCGGTCAGCGTCGGGGCGGTGGTGTCAGCCGTGGGCGACCGCCGCCTGGTCGGTGACGTACTCGTGGAGGTGGGTGGCGGTGAGGGTGTCGCCGGCGGCGACCAGTTCGGCGGGTGTGCCGGTGAAGACGATGCGGCCGCCGTCGTGGCCGGCGCCGGGGCCGAGGTCGATGAGCCAGTCGGCGTGTGCCATGACCGCCTGGTGGTGCTCGATGACGATCACGGTGTTGCCGGCGTCGACCATCCGGTCGAGCAGGGCCAGGAGTTGGTCCACGTCGGCAAGGTGCAGGCCGGTGGTTGGCTCGTCGAGGACGTACGTGGTGGTCTTCTCGGCGAGGTGGATGGCGAGTTTGAGTCGTTGCCGCTCCCCGCCGGACAGGGTGGTCAAGGGCTGGCCGAGGCTGAGGTAGCCCAACCCGACGTCGACCAGGCGACTGAGGATGGGGTGCGGGAAGAACGCGTACGCCTCGGTGACGGACATGGCCAGCACCTCGCTGATGTTCTTGCCGCGCAGCGTGTACGTGAGCACTTCGTCGGTGAAGCGGCGCCCTTCGCACCGTTCGCAGACGCTGGCGACGCCGGCCATCATCGCCAGGTCGGTGTAGATGAGACCGATCCCCTTGCAGGTCGGGCAGGCACCTGCGGAGTTGGCGCTGAACAGTGCGGCCTTGACTCCGTTGGCCTTGGCGAAGGCGGTGCGGATCGGGTCGAGCAGCCCGCTGTAGGTGGCCGGGTTGCTGCGTCGGGATCCCCGGATCGGGGACTGGTCGACGATGACGACCCCGGACCGGCCGCGCAGCGACCCGTGGATCAGTGAGCTCTTGCCGGAGCCGGCTACGCCGGTGACCACTGTGAGCACCCCGAGCGGGATGTCGACGTCGACGTCGTGCAGGTTGTGCAGGTCGGCTTGGCGGATGGCGAGGTGCCCGGTGGGTTGGCGTACCGCGTCACGCAGTGTCACGCGGTGGTCGAGGTGTCGCCCGGTGAGGGTGTCGGAGCGGCGCAGGCCGGGGATGTCGCCGGTGAAGCAGATCCGACCTCCGTCGGTGCCGGCGCCTGGTCCGAGGTCGACGACGTGGTCGGCGATGGCGATGGTTTCCGGTTTGTGTTCCACCACCAGCACCGTGTTGCCCTTGTCGCGTAGCCGCAGCAGCAGGTCGTTCATCCGGGCGATGTCGTGGGGGTGCAGGCCGACTGTGGGTTCGTCGAAGACGTACGTGACGTCGGAGAGGCTGGAGCCGAGGTGTCGGACCATTTTCACCCGTTGCGCCTCACCGCCGGAGAGGGTCGCCGACTCACGGTCCAGGCTGAGGTAGCCGAGGCCGATCTCGACCAGGGAGTCGAGCAGGTCGCGGAGGTTGGCGACGAGTGGCGCGGCCCCCGGGTCGTCGATGGCCTGGATGAAGGTGGCCAGGTCGCTGATCTGCATGGCCGAGCAGGCGGCGATGGTGTGTCCGGCGATCCGTGACGACAGGGCTGCCGCGTTGAGGCGGGTGCCGCCGCAGTCGCCGCAGGTGGTGAAGGTGACCGCCCGGTCGACGAAGGCGCGGATGTGCGGTTGCATCGACTCGCGGTCCTTGGCCAGGAGGAGCCGTTTGACCTTGACCGCCAGGCCCTCGTACGTCCAGTTGTTGCTGCCCACTTTGATCTTCGTGGCGGGTTTGTGCAGGAAGTCCTCCCACTGTTGGGCGGTGAAGTCCTGGAGTTTGACGTCGGGGTCGAACAGGCCGGAGCCGACGATCGTCTGCCAGTACCAGGAGTCGACGGCGAAGTTGGGCACTGTGATCGCTCCGTCGTTGAGGGAGCGCTCGACGTCGACCAGCTCGTTGATGTCGAGGTCGGAGACCCGGCCCAGTCCTTCACAGGTGAGGCACATGCCCTCGGGGAGGTTGAAGCTGAACGCCCCGGCGCCACCGATGGACGGTTGGCCGAGTCGGCTGAAGAGGATCCGCAGCATGGCGTACGCGTCGGTGGCGGTGCCGACCGTGGAGCGGGAGTTGACCCCCATCCGTTCCTGGTCGACGACGATGGCGGCGCTGAGGTTGCGCAGTGAGTCGACGTCCGGCCGGTTGAGGTTCGGCATGAACGACTGGAGGAACGCGCTGTAGGTCTCGTTGATCATGCGCTGGGACTCGGCGGCGATGGTGCCGAAGACCAGCGACGACTTGCCCGACCCGGAGACGCCGGTGAAGACGGTCAGCCGGCGTTTGGGGATGTCGACCGAGACGTCCGCGAGGTTGTTCTCCCGCGCTCCGCGTACCTCGATCATGTCGTGGCTGTCGGCGGCGGACCATGCTGGCTGCGACATGCGAACCCTTCACAGAATCGTGGCGGGACTTTGCCCCGCCGAGCACTGGCGGGTTCCATTGTCTCATTCATCCCCAAGTAGAGACTTTCGCCGAGATTGCAGCGCCAGCTCCGGCGGCTCGTCCGGGAAAGTCTCAAATCACGTCGTAAGCGGTACGGTGGCTCGGGTGGACGTCGCCTCGAACGATCGGCTGCGCGCCGTGGACCTGGCGGCCACCGTCGGGATCTCGGTGCAGCAGGTGCGCAACTACGTCGACCTGGGGGTGTTGCCGCCGGTGCGCCGCACCGGGAGCGGCTACCGGATCTTCACCACCGAGCACGCCCGGGCGCTGACAGTGGCGCGGCGGTTGGCCGAGGGGCACGGCTGGATGCGTACCCGGGAGATCATGGCGGCGGTGCACTCCGGTGACGTGCCGGCGGCCCTGGCGGCGCTCGACGGCGGCCATGCCGAGCTGGACCGGGAGCGCGCCGAGATCCGCCGGGTGCTCGGTGCCTTCGAGACAGTGCTGGCCAGCCCACCAGCGGCCCGGCCCGCACCACGCCACGGCGCCCGCATCGGTGAGGTCGCCGCCCTGGTCGGGGTCCGGACCTCGCAGCTGCGGCTCTGGGAGGAGCGCGAGCTGCTGCGGCCGGGCCGCACCCCGGGCACCAACTACCGGGTGTACGACGAGGCCGAGCTACGCGCCGCGCAGGTCATCGCGTTGCTGCGCCGGGGTGCGTACCCGTTCGAGATCATCGACGCGGTGCTGAGCGAGCTGCGGACCACCGGCAGCCCGCAGCGGGTCCGCGCCGAGCTGGCCCGCCGCGAGCAGGAGTTGCACACCCGCAGCCTGCGCCGGCTGCGGGGGAGTGCCGCCCTGCACGACTACCTGCTCGCTCGTGGCGACGCGAGTTGACGGGCATCCCGTCCCGCCGGACGATCCTCCTGACTAGGGTCGGGCACATGAGAGCTGTGCTGCTGGCGGCCACGGCGTCCGTCGTCCTGCTCGCTCCCGTGCCGATCGGTGCGACAGGAGCGTCGGCCGCGTCGACGGTGCGCTGCCCCCGGGTCGCGGCGCCGGCGATGTCCCGTCCACCCCGGCCGTCGCCCCCGCCCGCAGTTCCCGAGCAGCGCGTGGTGGGCGGCGCGGCACTCGACACGGCCGGCCTGGTCGTGCCGACCGGAGTCGCCGTGCCACCGAAGGTCACCGCCACGTCGTGGCTGGTCGCCGACCTGGACAGCGGCCAGGTGCTCGGCGGCTGCGGCCCCCACGAGTACGGCACCCCGGCGAGTGTGCAGAAACTCCTGCTGGCGGCCACCATGCTGCCCCGGCTCGATCCGAAGCAGACGGTCACCGTCACCGACGAGGACATGAACATCGAACCCGGGTCCTCGGCCGTGGGCCTGGTCGCCGGCGGCCGGTACACGATCGAGACGATCTGGCTCGGGTTGCTGCTCAACTCCGGCAACGAGGCCGCCAACGCGTTGGCCCGACTCGGCAGCGGCACCGACAGCGCCGCCGGTGTCCGCGCGATGAACGAGCACGCGCACCACCTCGGCGCGCTCCAGACGCACGCGGTCACCCCGTCCGGGCTGGACGGCAAGGGGCAGTTCACCAGCGCGTACGACCTGGCGCTGATCGCCCGGGCCTGCTTCGCCGAGCCGGCCTTCCGCCGGTACGCGCTGACCGAGCAGACGTCGATTCCGGTCCAGCCGGCGCAACGCACGAAGGGCTTCGAGATCCAGAACGAGAACCAGCTCATCTACCGGTACCCGGGAGCGCTCGGCGGCAAGACCGGCTTCACCGACCTGGCCCGGCACACCTACGTGGGGGCCGCGGAGCGTGGCGGGCGGCGTCTGGTGGTGACCCTGTTGGGCGCCGAATCGGCACCGGTGCGCGGCTGGGAGCAGGGCGCGGCCCTCCTGGACTGGGGTTTCACGCTGCCCCGGGACGCCGCCGTCGGCCGGCTGGTCGAGCCCGGCGAGCTGACCGCGACCCCGTCGGCGGCGCCGTCCGCGCTGGCGGCACCCGGTGCGCCCCGGCCGGCGGCGGCGAGCGGACCCGCGCGTACCGGCTCGGGGTGGCTCTGGTCGGTGATCGTGGTGAGCGGCGCGACGGTGGTGGCGTTGTGGGGCGGCCTGCTGTGGCGGCGCCGCCGTCGGATGCCCTGACGGATCGACATCGGGCGCTGCCCTCCATAGACTCCGGTCTTTCTGGCACCACCAGTCCAGGAGGATCCCTGTGTCGAGTGAACTCGAACCGCGCCCCGCAGTGGCGGCACCCCGCCGGCCGGTGCGCGCCCTGACCCGCCTCGCGGGGGTGACAGTGCTCGCCGGTGCGCTTGTCGTCGGCGCGTCCGCAAGCGCGGTCGCCGCGCCGGCCGACGTTCGCAACGCTACCGCCGCGGCGTCCACCGTCTCGGACGCCGCGAACCGGCCGCCGCGCACCACCCACGGCCCGTGCGCGTACACCGAGACCCCGGAGGAGCCCGCCGCCCGGCCGGTGCCGCTGCCGCCGGACCCCCGGCGCACCCCGGCCCGGGGCACTGTGCGGGTGACGCTGGCGACGAACCACGGGCCGATCGGGTTGACACTGGACCGGGCTGCCGCGCCGTGCACAGTGCAGAGCTTCCTGCACCTGGTTGGCAAGCGTTTCTACGACCGCACCCCGTGCCACCGGCTGACCGCGTACCCGACGCTGAGCGTGCTGCAGTGCGGTGACCCGTCCGGCACCGGTGAGGGCGGTCCGGGCTACCGGTACGGCGACGAACTGCCGACCGACCTGCCGCCCGCGCCCACCGACCCGACCGGGGAGCGCCGGGTGTACGCCCGGGGCGTCCTCGCGATGGCCAACGCCGGCCCGGACACCAACGGCAGCCAGTTCTTCCTGGTCTACGCCAACTCGGCGCTGCGCCCCAACTACACGATCTTCGGCGAGGTCGACTCGGCCGGCCTGGCCACCCTGGACCGGATCGCCGCCGGGGGAGTGGCGCCGACCCCCGAGGACCCCGCCCCTGTCGACGGCGCGCCCGCGCTGCCGGTGACCATCAAGAAGGCGGTCCGCTCGCACCACCACCACTGACCGTACGGCGCGGTGGGTGACCGTCGGTCACTCACCGCGCCCGATGGTCGCGCCCGGCCGGAACTTCCGGGATCCGACCGGAACCGGTCCAACCGGTTTCCGGCGCAGTTCCGGCCGTCACGCCGAGGTGGGCGACCCGGTCGGCGGGGCGGCGGTGCTGTCCCGAACGACCATCTCGGTGGCGAGTTCCACCCGGGGGGAGTCGATGCCCTCGCCCTGGGCGAGGCGCAGCACGGTCCGGGCGGCCAACCGTCCCATCTCGACCAACGGTTGGCGCACTGTGGTCAGTGGCGGTGAGGCCCAGCGGGCCTCCGGCAGGTCGTCGAAACCCACCACGCTCACGTCGTCCGGGACGCGCAGCCCGCGACGTCGAATGGCCTCGTAGACGCCGAAGGCCATCTGGTCGCTGGCGGCGAAGATGCCGGTCGGCGGGTCCGCGAGGTCGAGCAGCGCCGTCCCGCCGGAGAATCCGGAGGCGTGGTAGAAGTCGCCCGGGTAGATCAGCGTGTCGTCCACCGGCACCCCGGCGGCCTCCAGCCCGGCCCGGTAACCGTCGAGCCGGGCCCGGCTGCACAGCAGGTGGGTCGGCCCGGCCACGAATCCGATGCGCCGGTGCCCGACAGCGAGCAGGTGTTCGGTCGCGGCGAGCCCGCCGGCCCAGTTGGTGGCGCCGATCGTGGGCACGTCCATGGCCGGCACCCCGGCCGGATCGACGACCACCACCGGCACGTTGAGGCGACGCAGTTGCGCGTGCAGTGGCGGGCTCAGGTGCGAGGTCACGAAGATGACGCCGTCGGTGGCCCGGGTGCGCAGGTTCTGCAGCCACTGCCGGGCCGCTGTGGGCTGCCGGTGGATCGCGGAGACCACGGTGCCGACCCCGGCGCCGTGCCCGACGTCCTCGACGCCCCGGATGATCTCCACTGCCCAGGGGCTGTCCAGGTCGTTGAAGACCAGGTCGACGAGCCCGGCACGGCGAACGCTGCGGCTCGTGCGACGCCGGTAGCCGTGGTGGCGCAACAACTCCTCGACCCGTTCCCGGGTGTCCGGGGCCACATCGGAGCGACCGTTGAGCACCCGTGACACGGTCGGCACCGACACTCCGGCCTCCCGTGCGATCGCGGTGATGGTCACCCTGCGTCCGTCGTCCGCGCCCACACGCGTCTCCTTCACCGAGCCGGAGGGTCGACCCACAACACGTCGCCCACCGTGTGTCCCGAAACGGCGATGCCCGTTCCACGGGTCATCTTGCCTCACCGATGGGGGTTGACGACATGCTCGGCCCGCCGAAGCTTCGCTACGTTTGCGGAAAAGTTCCGGAGATTTTTCGGTCACTTTCGCTCACCGACGCGGTCGACGGCCCTCGATCGATTCGACTTCTCCGACCTCGGGTGTGTCCGGCGGCCGGGGAACGGGCCGACTTTCGGCGAAGCCGGCGGAACCTGGGATGGCGGCCCCAGCTGGGCTGATAGACAGGACTCGTGCGCTCCCGCCTGGCCGTCGTGCTCGTGCTCGCCGCGCTGCTCGGCGGCTGCTCGCGGGCGGAGCCCCGCCCCGCGCCGGCCGCGCCGCAGCCGACGTCGGCGAGCCCCACACCCGCGCCGGCGCCGCCCGCGGCGGCCCCGCTGCCGGGGTTCGTGGTGCTCACCGACAGCGACCCCCGCATCCACTCCGACATCCGCTACGCCACACCGCACAACTTCGTCGGCCGCCCAATCACCGGCTACCACGAGCCGCTCTGCCTGCTCACCCGGCAGGCCGCCGAGGCGCTGCGCCGCGTGCAGAACGCCGCGCTGGCCGGTGGGCACAGCCTCAAGGTGTACGACTGCTACCGCCCGCAGCCGGCGGTGGACGACTTCGTCGCCTGGTCGAAGCGCCCCGGTGAGCAACAGACCAAGGCTGAGTTCTACCCGGACCTGGCCAAGAACCGGCTCTTCGCGGACGGTTACATCGGCGCGCCCACCGCGCACAGCCGCGGCAGCACCCTGGACCTGACACTGGTCGACGAGCCGGCCGCCGGCCAACCCTCGTACCGGGTCGGGCAACCGCTTGTCGCCTGTACCGCGCCGCGCGGGCAGCGCTTCGCCGACAACAGCATCGACATGGGTACGGGCTTCGACTGCTTCGACCCCCTGGCGCACACCGCCGACCCCGGAGTCAGCGGGACGGCCCGGGACAACCGTCGGTTGTTGCAGCGGCTGATGACCGACGCCGGGTTCGTCAACTACGACCGGGAGTGGTGGCACTACAGCCTGCGCGACGAGCCGTACCCGGACACGTTCTTCGCCGCCCCGGTCGCCCGATCCTCGGTCGGCTGATTCCGCCGGGGGCGGTCACGTCCAGTAGAGGATCCGGCAGGCCGGGACGCGCGCGGTCAGCTCGGCGGTGAACCAGTCGCGCAGCTCGGCCATCTGCTCACGGGGGTAGACGTACTTCACCGCGCCGAACTTGCCGTGCTTGCGGGTGCGGGACTCCTCGTCCATCTCCAGCCGGGTGCGCGGGTACCACCCGAGCAGCACCTCCTTGCTGCCCGGCGTGAACCGGTGGGTGATCAGCTCGGCGGTCAGGTCCAGGTCCGGCACCCCGTCGACCGCCGCGCGGACCTGGTCGAGCAACTCGCCGTAGCGCTCCCGCCAGTCCGGCAGTGCGATGATCGGCGCGATGGTCAGCCCGACCGGGTAGCCGTCCAGGGCGAGCCGGCGCAGCGCGGCCAGCCGGTCCGGCACCCGGGCGGTGCCGCCCTCGAACCGAACGCTGACCGGGGCGCAGTTGACGCTGAAGCGGACCCGGGTCCGGCCGGCGTGCGGCAACCCGACGAAGGTGTCCACATCGGCGTACTTCGTCGTCCAGCGCAACTGCACGGGGGCGTCCCAGTCGGCGAAGTGCCGGACCGCGTGCTGCCAACTGCCGGTGAGGTGTTCCAGGGCGAGCGGGTCGGTGTAGCAGGACGCCTCGAAGGTGGTTCCCTCGTCGGCGCGTCGGGCGTTGCGGCTGGTCACCGTTCCGCGTCCGGCGTACGCGGCCAGCCCGGCGAGGATGTCGTCGAGGTCGGCGTACACCCGGGTCACCGGTGGGCCGGACAGCGATCCGGCGAGGTAGCAGTACTGGCAGTGCGCCGGGCAGCCCTCGGCGAGGTCGACCCGCCAGTCGGCGCTGGGCGCGATGGGTTGCAGCACGCGCCGCGAGGGTGGGCTCACCACTATCGCCATCGTCGACTTGGCCCGGGCGTAGGTTTCCCGGTCGGTCTGCCCGCGTACCCCGGTGAGCCGGTTGGCGCGCAGCGGTTCCACCTCGATGCCGAGGGCCCGCACCCGCTCGACGATGCGGTGGCCGTGCGGGTGGTCGAGCGCGGCGGGGGTGGCCACCACCCGGCTCGGGGTCCAGCGGCGGGCGGGCCGGGCCGGCGGCGCGAGCCCGGCCAGGTCGCGGGTCGGCACCCGCTCGCCGCTGGCGTCGTGCGGCGCTGCGGCCTCGTCCACGGCGAGCGGTTGGTCGACGTCGACGGCATCCGGGCTGGTCACCGGGCCGGGGTACCCGCTGTCGCAGGAATCCCACCCGTTCGGGCCATCGGCGATTGACGCGATCAGGTCAGAGGAATAACCTTTCGTCTATCTGTAAACCTTGTGAACAAATGTATCTCGACGCGGCGGCGCGCGTTCCCACCGAAGGGACGATCAGGTGATCGCAGAACTTTCCTCCCGTACCAGACGAATCCTGTCGTTGTTCGTCGCTCTGGTCGTCGCTCTGACCGCCGGTGTCACGGTCAGCGCCGCACGCAGCGCCCAGGCCGCGCCGACGTTCAAGGTCCTGGCCTTCTACAACGGCACCTGGGACGCCGCGCACATCGACTTCGTCAAGGACGCCCGGGCCTGGTTCCCGCAGGCCGCCGCCCAGTACGGCTTCTCCTGGGAGGCCACCAACAACTGGAGCCTGCTCAACACCTCCAACCTGGCCCAGTACAAGGTCGTCATGTTCCTGGACGACGCGCCGCCCGCCGCGCAGCGGCCCGCGTTCCAGCAGTACGTGCAGAACGGCGGGGGGTGGCTGGGCTTCCACGTCAGCGCGTTCACCACGAACCCGTCGAGCTGGAGCTGGTACTACAACACCTTCCTCGGCACCGGCTCGTTCCAGACCAACACCTGGGGACCCACCCGGGTCACCATGCGCGCCGACAACCGCACCCACCCGGCCTCCCGGAACCTCCCGGCGACCTTCCCGTCGTCGATCAGCGAGTGGTACTCCTGGAGCAACGACCTGCGGCAGAACCCCAACATCGACATCCTCGCCTCGGTCGACCCGTCCAGCTTCCCGGTGGGCACGGACCCCAACCAGTCCTGGTACGGCGGCTACTACCCGCTCGTCTGGAGCAACCGGCAGTACAAGATGCTGTACGCCAACTTCGGCCACAACGCGATGAACTACAGCACCAACACCGGGCTGTCCTCCACCTTCGACAGCGCGCAGCAGAACCAACTGCTCATCGACGGACTGCACTGGCTCGCCGGTGTCGGCACCACGCCTCCGACGACGCCTCCGCCCTCGGACGGCATCTCGCCGACCGCCTGGCACACGGTGGTCAACCGGGGCAACGGCAAGTGCGTGGACGCGCGGGCCGCGGCCAGCGCGAACGGCACCGCCATCCAGCAGTACACCTGCAACAGCAGCACCGCGCAGCAGTACCAGTTCGTGCCGACCAGCGGCGGCTACCTGCGCGTCAACAACCGCAACAACAGCGCCCAGGTGATCGACGTGACCGACCGGTCGACGGCCGACTCGGCACCCATCCAGCTCTGGTCCTACAGCGGCGGCAACAACCAGCAGTGGCGGGCCGAGTCCGAGGGCGGCGGCTACTACCGCCTGGTCAACCGTGCCAGTGGCAAGTGCCTGGACGTGCCGGGAGCGTCCACCGCGGACAGCATCCAGCTCATCCAGTACACCTGCAACGGCACCGCGGCGCAGTCCTTCCGGCTGGTGCCGCAGTCATAGCCTTACCGCCACGTCCGCGCCGGGGTGAGCCGCGACTCACCCCGGCGCCGGGCGGGCGCTGTAGTGCGGACCGGATATCCATTGCGGACGCGCGGCGGGCCTCCTAATCTCGTCGGTGCACCGTGAACCAATCGACCCCGAAGGGAGTACGCCATGTCGCAACGCGTCCGTGCCGCCGCCCGCTGGTGTCTGCTCCCCGCCGGTGCCACTCTGCGGATCACCGCCAAAACCCGTGCCTGCCGTCCATCGCGGCGGGACGAGCCGGGGTGGCGCGACTGACGCCGACGCTGACGCGTCCGCCGGCCGCCCATCCCACCGGGATCGGCGGCCTTTTCGTGTCCACGCACCTCCGCAGACCACCACCCTCTGATCATTGACGGTCACCGCACGACTGAAGGAGCCCACAATGGGATTCACCCCCCTCGCCGGCACCCGGGCACCGGTCCGGGTCTGGACCGACCCGTACGCCATCGAGCCGCAGGCCGCCCAGCAACTGCGTAACATCGGCGCGCTGCAGTGGGTGCAGGGCGTCGCCGTCATGCCCGACGTGCACTTCGGCAAGGGCGCCACAGTCGGCTCGGTGATCGCGATGCGGCAGGCCGTCTCGCCGGCCGCGGTCGGCGTCGACATCGGCTGCGGAATGTCGGCGGTGCGTACCTCGCTGACCGCCGCCGACCTGCCGGACGACCTGGCCGGGCTGCGCGCCGCGATCGAGGCCACCATCCCGGTCGGCTTCGCCCAGCGCAAGGACTCCGTCGACACGCGTCGGATCCGGGGCCTGGAGCAGGCCGGCTGGGACGACTTCTGGGCCCGGTTCGCCAGCCTGGACCGTCGGGTGGCACAACTGGAGACGCGGGCGCAGCGGCAGATCGGCACCCTCGGCGGGGGCAACCACTTCATCGAGGTCTGCCTGGAGCAGGGCGGCGCCGACGAGGGGCGGGTCTGGCTGATGCTGCACTCCGGGTCCCGCAACATCGGCAAGGAGCTGGCCGAGCGGCACATCGGGGTGGCCCGGGGGCTGCCGCACAACGCCGACCTTCCGGACCGGGACCTGGCCGTCTTCCTCGCCGGCACGCCGGAGATGGACGCGTACCGGCGGGATCTGTGGTGGGCGCAGGAGTACGCGCGGCGCAACCGGGCGGTCATGCTGGCGCTGCTCTGCGGCGTGGTACGCGAGCACTTCCCGCAGGTCGGCTACGACGAGCCCATCAGCTGCCACCACAACTACGTGTCCGAGGAGACCTACGACGGGGTGGAGGTGCTGGTCACCCGCAAGGGCGCCATCCGGGCCGGTCGGGGTGACCTGGGCATCATCCCCGGGTCGATGGGCACCGGGTCGTACGTCGTGCGGGGGCGGGGAAACCCGGATGCGTACTGCTCGGCGTCGCACGGGGCGGGGCGTCGGATGTCCCGGGCGCAGGCCAAGCGGACGTTCAGCACTGAGGATCTGGCCACGCAGACCGCCGGGGTGGAGTGCCGCAAGGACGCCGGGGTGGTTGACGAGATCCCCGGCGCGTACAAGGACATCACCGAGGTGATGGCTCAGCAGGAGGACCTGGTCGAGGTGGTCGCGCACCTCAAGCAGGTGGTCTGCGTCAAGGGTTGAGAGGCCGCGCGGGCCGGGTCACCGGCCCGCGCGGCACCGCGTCAGAAGCCGACGAAGACCCGACGCAGGTCGTCGACCGTCACCGGGCCGGTCACCTGGACCCCGTCGGGGGTGTGCTGGGCGCCGAGCCGTCCGGTGGCCAGACGCAACCACGCCTCGGCCGGTGCCACCAACTCGCCGTCGGGACGCTCCGGCGCGTCGACGACCTCGATCTTCTCGCCCAGCCGCAGCCCGAACGTCCGCTCGGGCGCGTGCAGCCGGACCAGCAGTGTGGCCTCCCGCCCCGCCAGCTCCTGCGGCCGGCTGGTCCAGGCCAGCATGCCGCCGATCTGGTCGAGCAGCAGCGCCACGGCACCCGGCGTCACGGCCGCGAAGGAGTTGAACGCCACCTCGGCGTCCCACTGGTGCAGGGCGAACTCGCTGAGCCGGAACCGGGCCGCAGTGGCCACGTCGACCGGCTCCGGCAGGAACCCGAGGTCGATCCGCATCGACGCCCGGGTCTCGGCATCCAGCGCCTCGTACGCCTCGACCAGCCGCTCGTTGGCGGCGAGGAACCCGGCGGCGTGCTCGGCCGGGGGCATGGCGTCCCAGCGCGCCCAGACGCCACGGTTGAAGTCCCCGTCCGGGCCGGGTGCGCCGGAACGGGCGGCGTCCAGCGTCGCCAGGTTGATCTCGGCGCCGCTGCCCAGGTGGCTGAGCACCTGGGACACCTGCCACTCGCTGGCCCCCGACGGCCGGAGCAGGTCGTCGTCCTTGAGGTCCCGGACGAGCGCGGCGAGCTCCTCGTGGCCCGCGCGCAGAGCGGTGATGATCGGGTCAGCAGGGGTCGACATGGATCTCCTCAAACGGAACTTTCGACGATGGTCGGGACGCTACCGGACGTGGCCGCCGGCCGGCCCACCCCACTGTCGGGAGTCTCCGGCCGGTGGCCACGTCACCCGGCTCAGCCCATGTGCACTGTGTTGCCGGTCGGGATGTCCTCCTTGCGGACCTTCACCAGGACCAGCGTCGCGAGTCCGGCGAGCACGATCAGTGCGGCGCCCCAGGCGAAGGCCACCCGGTAGCCGTGCACCAGCGCCTCGACCTGGTTGACCGGGTTCGGCGCCCGGCCGACCAGGTAGGCGGCGACAGCGCTCGTGTAGAAGGTGTTCAGCAGCGCGGTGCCGAGCGAGCCACCGATCTGCTGGGTGGCGTTGAGCGTCGCGCTCGCCGCACCGGCGTCGTGCTCCGGCACCCCGACCAGGGCGAGGCTGGACAGCGGGACGAAGGTGAAGCCCAGCCCCAGGCCCAGGATGACCTGCGCGGGCAGCAGGTGGGTGAGGAACGGGGTGTCCACGTCGATCTGGGTCAGCACCAGCATGCCCAGGGCGGCGAGCACCGCACCGGCGACCATCAGCGGCTTGGCACCCAACCGGGGCATCAGCTGGCTGGCGCCACCGGCGGCGATCAGCACGCCGACGGTGACCGGCAGGGACGCGAGACCGGCTTCGAGGGGCTTGTACTGCAACACGACCTGGAAGTAGAAGGTCAGGAAGAGGAACGCCCCGAACAGGCCGGCGCCGATGAGCGTCGAGGTGAGGAACGCCCCGCCCCGGTTGCGGTCCAGCAGGATCCGCAGCGGCAGCAGCGGGTGGCTGGAGCGCAGCTCGATCACCACGAAGGCGGCGAGCAGCACCACGCCCGCGGCGATGAAACCGAGCGTCGCGGTGGCGTCCCAGCCGTCCTCGGCGGCCTTGGTGAAGCCGTACACCAGGGAGACCAGGCCGGCGGTCACCACTACCGCACCGGGTACGTCGTAACGGGTGTTGCCGTGGGCCCGGCTCTCCGGCACCAGCGGCAGCGCGAAGGCGATGGCGATGGCGGCGACCGGGATGTTCACCAGCAGGCACCAGCGCCAGTTGGCGTACTCGGTGAGCACCCCGCCGAGCAGCAGACCGACGGCCGAGCCACCGCCGGCGATCGCGCCGTACACGGCGAAGGCCTTGGCCCGCTCGGTGGCCTCGGTGAAGAGAACGGTGAGCAGCGCCAACGCGGCCGGGGCGAGCAGTGCGCCGAAGGCGCCCTGCAACGCGCGGGCGGCGAAGAGCATCCCGCCCGTCGTGGCCAGACCGCCCAGGGCGGAGGCGAGCGCGAAACCGGTCATGCCGACCAGGAAGGTGCGCTTGCGCCCCCAGTAGTCGGCGATGCGCCCGCCGAGCAGCAGCAGACCACCGAAGGCCAGCGTGTACGCGGTGATCACCCACTGCCGGTTCGCGTCGGTGATCCCCAGGTCGGCCTGGGCCTTCGGCAGCGCGATGTTCACGATGGTGGCGTCCAGGACGACCATCAGCTGTGAGACCGCGATGACCGCCAGGGCGATCCAGCGCCGCGGGTGCGGTGCGCCGGTCGGCGCCCCCGCGTTGTGCGCGCCGGGCGCGGTCGAGGTGGTTCCGGGCATGGTGAAGCCTTCCGTGTTGCGAATATTCGGTGAGTCAGGCCGGAGACGGACGGTCGTGCTGATAGCGGAGGACCGGGATCAGCACCTGGTCGACGACCTGGGTGAGGAACGCGTCATCGGCGGGTAGGCCGTGCGCGACGATGCGGGACATGGTGAGCGCGGGGGCCAGATCGTGGAACAACTCCCGCTCGCCGGCCTCCGGTGGGATCTCCCCACGGGCGGCGGCCCGGATCAGGATGGCGGTGCTGGCGACCCGACCGGCCGGCAGCACCTGGTGACGTACCAGGCGTTCCAGTTCGGGGTTGGTCCGCATGGCGAAGGTCAACGCCTGCATCAGGTCGCAGTCGGCGGTGCAGATCGCGGCGGTGGCCCGGAGCAACTCGATCAGGTCCCCGCGCAGGGAGCCGGTGTCGGGCGGGTTGTGCACACCCACGTGCCTGTCGCGCAGGGCGGCGACGACCAGCTCCGCCTTGCCGTCCCAGCGTCGGTAGATGGTGGCCTTGCTGACGTGGGCGCGGGCGGCGACGGCGTCGATCGTCATCCGGTCGAAGCCGACCTCGCGCAGTGTGTCGATGACGACGGTGAACAGGTCGCCGTCGGTGCAGCGCGGACCCCGGGCTGCCGGAACCCCGGCACCCGCGCCCACCTGCTGACCACCCAGCATCCCGTACCCCCCGCGAAACGATGTCGTACTGACCCTAGTTCGCGAATGGCTGATCGTGCAGGCTTTCGTGAGTTGCCTCGCACCGAAGCGACGAAACGATCGCGTTTCCGGCAGGCGTCCGGCGGGTGAACGGGGTGGTCAGCCGCCGCGGGCCAGCACCACCGGCACTGCCACCGTGTTGATCCGCGAGCCGTCGCGGGCCGACACCTCGTACACCTCGACGGTGCCCTTCTGTTCGCGGGCGGTGCGCCAGCCGATCACCACCCGGTAGCCGCCCCGGCAGCCACTGCCGCAACTGGCGGTGCCGAACCCGACGGCCACCTGCCGGCCGGCGGCGTCCAGCACCCGGACGCTGACAGTGGCCTCGAACACGGTGGCGGTGCCGGTGACCACGAGCGGAGCCGCGACGCGCTCGCCGGGAATCGGGCCGGTCACCACTATCGGTGCCAGCAGGTCCGCGTAGTCCGCCCGACCGACCGGGGCCGCGCCGTCGAGGTGGACGTGACGCACGGTGGGGAACTGGGTGAGCGTCCACACCACCTGCGCCTCGCGCAGCCGCCGGGTGGCCGGGTCACCGGCGGACGGCACCCGCAGCGTCGCCACACCGTCGGCGATGCGGGTGACCTCGACACCAGCCGGCAGCAGCGTGGTCATCCCGGTGGCGGTCTCGGCCGGGCTCGGCCCGATGGCCAGCTCGGTGAGCGCCAGCCGGGACGTCGCGACGGTCGCGGGCCGGGTGCGTCGGGTCGGCACGAGGTGGCCGCCTCGGACGTACCACAGCTCGATGCTCACCGGATCCGGCCGGCGGGTGCTCGCGGACACGGCCGCCGACGGACGCGGCGGCCGGTTCGTGGGTGGCGGCGTCGGCACCGCGGCCCGGGTCGTGGTGGGTTCGGGACTGTCGGTGGGTGCGCCGCTCGTCGGCGGCGCGGTGGGCGCCGGGCCCAGGTCACCGGAGCGGGGAGTGCCGCAACCGGCGAGCAGGAGCAGCGCTACCAGCACCGGTACGACCAGCCGGCGGCTCATCCCGCGCCGCCCGCCGGGCCGGCGGTGCGCTGACCCCGTCCCGGGTCGGCGCTGTCGTCCGGGCGCGGCACGCCGGCGGGACCGTCCACTGGCAGTTCCAGCCGGAACCGGGTGCCCTCGCCCGGTTCGCTGCGTACGCTGAGCGCGCCGCCGAGCAGCTCGGCGTGTTCGCGCGCGATGGCCAGCCCCAGCCCGCTGCCCGGCGCGGAGCGGGGCCCGTCGACCTGGTGGAACCTGTCGAACACGCGGGTCAGGTGCTCGGCCGGGATGCCGGGCCCCTGGTCGGTGACCTCGAAGACGACCAGCCGGCCCGCGCCCACCACGCTGGCCGTGATCTCCCCGCCGCCGTGCTCGACAGCGTTGGCGACCAGGTTGGCCAGCACCCGCTCCAGCCGACGCCCGTCGGTGCGCACAGTGATCGGCTCACCGGTGACCCGCACCCGTGGCGACCAGCCGCGCGCCGCCACGATGCCGTCCAGCAGCGCCACCGCCTCGACCGGCCCGACGGCCAACCGCTCCCGCCCGGCGTCCAGTCGGGAGATCTCCATCAGGTCCTCGACCAGCCGGCGCAGCCGGACCACGTCACCGACCAGCAGCCGGGCGGCCGGTCGGGCGTCCTCCGGCAGTTGGTCGAGGTGTTCGCGCAGCAGCGACGCCGCCGCCACCAACGCGGTCACCGGGGTACGCAGCTCGTGCGCGACGTCGGCGGTGAACTGCCGCTCGCGGGCCTGTGCGGCCCACAGCTCCGCGATCTTCGCCTCCAGTGCCTCGGCCATCTCGTTGAACGTCGCCGCCCAGGCGCTGAACTCGTCGCGCCCGCGTACCGGCAGGCGGGTGTCGAGCAGGCCCTCGGTGAGCGCCCGGGCCGCCCGGCTGGCCCGGCCCACCGGCTCCAACGTGCGGCGGGCCAGCGCGTGGCCCACCGCCGCGGCGAGCAACACCACGAGCACCCAGCCGGCCAGCAGCGCGTTCCGTAGCTGAACCAGGTCGGTGGCCACGTCGTCCTCCATGGTCAGGACGTACAGCTCGGCGGTCGAGCCGGGAATGCGCCCCCCGATCACCAGCAGCCGGGGCCGCTCCGTCGGCGCGGAGCGCTGGTAGCCCAGTCGCCCGTCCGCGACGACCTCCCGCAGCCGGCTGCCGAGCACCGGGGCGTACGCGGGGTGTGAGGCCCGGGTCGGACCGTCGACGAGCAGCACGTGCCGGCCGCTGGCCTCGAAGCTGGTGAGCAGTTCGGTGCCGCGCTGCTCGGTCAGCGGGAGGAACTGCCCTGCGAGCGCCAGTTGGTAGCGGGCGTCGGCGGCCGCCTCGCGCAGCGACGCGTCCAACCAGGACTGTCGTAGCAGCAGCCCGGTCCCGCCGGCGAGCAGCCCGGCCGAGACGCCGGCGACCAGGACGAACGCGATCGTCAGCCGGTGCCGCAGGCGGCCGGGAAACACGGTGCGTCCGGCCATCGCCGCCTCCCGTCAGCCCATCGACAACTTGTAGCCGGCGCCGCGCACGGTCCGGATCAGCCGAGGCTGCGCCGGGTCGTCCTCGATCTTGGCGCGTAACCGCTGCACCGCCACGTCGACGAGCCGGGAGTCACCGAGGAAGTCGTGGTTCCAGACCAGGTCCAGCAGCAGTTGTCGGGTGAAGACCTGACCGGGCCGGCGGGCCAGCTCCAGCAGCAGGCGGAACTCGGTGGCGGTGAGCGCCACCTCCCGGCCGTGCCGGCGGACCACGAAGCTGCCCGGGTCGATCTCCAGGTCGTCGATCTCGATGACCGTCGACGGGGTCGGCACGCTGACCCGGCGCAGCACCGAGCGGACCCGGGCCACCAGCTCCGGCAGGTCGAAGGGCTTGCGCAGGTAGTCGTCCGCGCCGCACTCGAGCCCCACCACCACGTCGATGGTGTCGGTGCGCGCGGTGAGCATCAGGATCGGCACCTGACTGGTCCGCCGGATCTCCCGGCAGACCTCCAGACCGTCCAGCCCCGGCAGCATCACGTCGAGCACGATGAGGTCGACCGGGCGGGCGCGGAACGCGGCCAGGGCCTGCCGCCCGTCGACGGCGGTGTCGACCCGGAAGCCGGCGCGGCGCAGGCCGAGGGCGGTGACCTCCCGGATCGAGAAGTCGTCCTCGACCACCAGCACGCGGCCCTCCATCATCCGAGGGTAGACCCGACGCCACAGTGCGTAGTCCTGGCGGAACGGTCGACGTCCACGGCCGGCTGGCCCCCTGCCGGCGCTGTCCAACCGCTACGGTCAGGTGCCTTCGGCACCCCTGGGCCAGCTCACACGAAAGGGCACGACGTGCAACGTCATGGCTGCGTGATCCGACTCCGCCCCGAGCAGCGAGAGACCTACCTGCGGCTACACGCCGCGGTCTGGCCGAGCGTCGAGAAGACGCTGCGCGAGGCGAACTTCCGTAACTACACGATCTTTCTCCACGACGACCTGCTCTTCGGCTACTACGAGTACGTCGGCGACGACTACGAGGCCGACTCGCGGTTCATCGCCGCCGACCCGCAGACGCAGGAGTGGTGGAAGCTGACCGACCCGTGTCAGGAGTCGATCGCCGAGCCCGGGTCGGGCGAGTGGTGGGCCTCGATGCGCGAGATCTGGCACCTGACCGACGAGGCTGCCGAGCAGGCGCCCGACCCGACGCAGGGCTCCGCGGCCAGCTGAATCGGAGCCGGGACGGTGGCCCATCCGACCGGGAGGCCGGTCGGATGGGACGCCCGTCGGACGGTCGATGCCGCCGGGCCCGGGCCGTCCACAGTGCTTGGTCGACTTTGTGTGTCCCCGTGGGGGTGACAACCCGGCGCAGAGATTGAAGACTAGCTTCATCCGTTCGCGTGGATCGGTCAGATTCTTACGGAGGAAGCGTGCTCACCAGAAGGAACCTGCTCGTCGCCGCCGGTGCGGCAGTGGTCGGCGCCGTACCGCTGGCCGGCTCGGCCACCGCCGCGTTGCCGCAGCTGGACATGGAGTCACTGATCAAGGCCGCGCAGATCGACCCGCGTCGGCCGGACACCGCGTTGACCGAGGGAGCCAAGGACAGCGTCCTGCTGGTGGAGCGCGCACTCCAGGCGAAAGGGCTGCTCTCGTCGGCGTACGTCGACGGTCACTTCGGCACGAGCACGATCGCCGCGTACGCCGCGTACCAGCGATCCCTCGGCTACACAGGTCTCGACGCGACGGGTCTCCCCGGCCCGTCGTCGCTGCGGTCCCTCGGCGAGGGGCGGTACACGGTGGTCCGGGCGATCTCGCCCGGCAGCGTGGTGACAGTGCGCGATGTGCAGGTCAACACGCGTACCAGGTCCATGTTGTTCGAGGCCGAACGCCTGTTCGGCCGCCAGTTCAGCATCACGCAGGGCTCGTACAGCAGCGGTGTGGGCGCCTCCGCCGGCACGCACGACGGCGGCGGCGCCCTCGACCTCTCGGTCAGCGGTCTCTCCTCGGCGGACCGGACGGACGCGCTGCGCCGACTGCGCACCGTGGGCTTTGCCGCCTGGCTGCGGACCCCCGCCCAGGGGGACTGGGGCTACCACATCCACGCCGTCGCGCTCGCCGACACCGACCAGTCGACAGGTGCGCAGAACCAGGCGGGCGACTATTACCTCGGTCGTAACGGCCTGGCCAACCGGGGAGCCGACGATGGTCCGGCGGTCAGCCCGAAGCGGACCTGGGAGGAGTACCAGCGCACGCTCTGAGGCGCACCGGTTCACGTGTTTCGACGACAGTTGTTCGGCGTGCAGAGGAGTGACGTTGTCCATCCGTAGTAGCCGTTTCCTGCGCAGCGCAGTCGCGGTGCTCACCACGGTCCTGACGACCGCCGCGGTGAGCGTCGCCGCTTCGACCGGGGCCCAGGCCGCAGTGAACACCTCGACGAGTTACCTGGTGGTCTACAACAACAACATCGAGAACTGGCTTCCGAGTTCCTGCTCGGACGGGTACAACTGGGACCGGCTGATCACCTACCTGAAGGGCCGGCCGTTGAGTCCGGACATCTTCACCGTGCAGCAGGTGTCCAACCAGACGCAGCTCACCACCCTGACGCAGCGCCTCACCGACGAACTGCCCGGCACGTACGCCGGACAGATCGCGATCGCGAGCCCCGGTTCGATGGGTTACACCAGCACCTGCGGCAAGCTGAAGAACCAGCAGACGAACGCCGTCATCTACCGCTCGGACCGGTTCACCTACGAGGCCGCCACCCGCTGGCGATCCGACGCTCCCGCCGACTACGACGCCGGCACCGGCGGGTGCCAGAACCTCGAACCCACCCGCAGCAGCCAGGACCGCGTCCACAACATCGCCGTCCGGCTGCACGACACCCTCCGCAACGACAAGGTGTCGGTCACCTCGATCCACTGGCCGACCAACACCTGGCACGGGCCCCTCTGCGCCGACGAGAACATCAAGGAGGCCGACGAGGCGATGGACCGCCTCGGCGGCGCCCTGAAGATCGTCGCAGGTGACGCCAACGCCGAGCCCGAGGACGCCGGCTGGTGGAACGACGGCAAGGCCGACGGGTACCGCGACCCGATCGCCGAGAAGTGCGGCAGCCGCGACTGCTCCTCCGCGTACGACACCAACGGCAGTCGGCGGATCGACTTCCTGCTGGTGAAGAGCGGCAACGGCTTCAGCAACGCCGCTACCATCACGCCGTCGATGGCCGGCGGCGAATACTCCGAGCACCGCGCCGTGACCGCGTACGTGAACTACTGACGACCCGGCCGGTGGCACCGCGGGCTCAGCGGCGTGCGGTGCCACCGGCCGGTCGAGCTGCGAGAATCAGTCGTCGGGCTCGTCCGCCACGACTCACAGGTGAACGGGGACCATCATGACTGCCAGCTACACCGTTGACGTCTTCTCCAGCCTCGACGGCTTCGGCAGCACGAGCGGAAACTGGGGCGGATACTGGGGTAAGCAGGGCCCCGAACTGCTCGCGCACCGCCTGTCGGTCTACAGCGCGGAGCAGCGCATGGTGTTCGGGGCCGGCACGTACCGATTGTTCGCGCAGATGCTGGCGGCGAGCACCGAGGACTCCGACGTCCGGGACGCCTGGGTGACCCGGATGAGGAGCCTTCCGGCGACAGTGGTGTCGCACACGCTGGAAGGTCCCCTCGACTGGCCGGACGCGACAGTCCTGCGCGGCGACGCCGTCGATGTCATCGCTCGGCTCAAGGAGGAGTCCGACGTACCTCTGCGGTCGCACGGCAGCCTGTCGTTGAACCGGGCGCTGATGGCCGCCGGGCTGGTCGACTTCGTCCAGGTGACGATCTTCCCGGTGATCACCGGACAAACCGGCACCGAGCCGATCTTCGGAGGCGCGGCCGACTTCGACCTGGAGCTGATCGAGAGCCGCACCCTCGACGGGCGCACCCAGGAACTCGTCTACCGGCCCACAGTGCACGTCTGACTGACGCCGGGAGAGTGCGTGGCTTGGCCATCCGCACTCACCCGGCTCCGCTCACCACTGGTGGGCGACGTCGAGCACCACCCGGCTGTGGGTACCGGGGCCGGCGAGCACAAGCACGCGGAACGGCAACCGGGCCCGTACACCGACGGCGAACGTGCTGTAGCCCTCGAAGCTGCCGCCGAAGACGACGTCGCGCAGCGTCGGGTAGCGCAGCAGGTTCGCCACGTGCTCGCCGACCGCATAGGGCAGCGTGCCCAGGTGGTCGTCGTCGTACGCCGGGGCCCGCAGTGAGACCCGCAGCAGGGCACCTCCGGCGGTGTACGGCGACAGCGCCACACCTTCGCCCTCGGTCCACGTCTCGCCGTAACCGACCGCGTAGCCGTCGACCGGGCCGGCGAACTCGAACACCACCCGGTCGTAGCAGTCCTGCCGGCCGGTCCGTACCTCGGTCAACGGGGCGTCGCTCAACTCCCCGGCCGACTTCTCCGCGCTGCCCCAGGTGATCCCGCAGGACGCCGCAGTGGTCGTGGTGCCGGCGGCAGTGCCGCTGCCGGCGCTGGCGACCAGCCCGGCGAGGACCACCGCCAACGCGGTGAGTGCGCTCCTGATCCTCATCGTGGTTCCTCCGATCGATGTTCGGGCCACGTCGCGGCGGTGCTGCCGGTGACCCTCTGCCGCCACCGTCGCCCGGCCCCGGCACAGGCACTTCGCCGAGACGTAACCGCCGAGTAACAGCAGGTGGGTTGGGCCGGTCGGATCGGGGCGAGCCGGAGATCGCGGTCGCCGGTATGACGCTTCCGCTATGCCGAACATCGAAAGCCGTCACATTAACATCGGCATACATCGATGACCGGCGGCCGGTGGTCGCCGGACGAGCGTAGGGGAGTACCCGATGTTCCGACGACAACTGAGACGTGCGGCGATGGCCATGCTGGTGGCGGCCCTGGCGGCAACCGGGATGCAGCTCGCCACCGGCACGCCGGCCGCCGCCGTCCGCACCGTCTACTACGACGCGAGCCGGACCGGCGAGTTCCGCACCAACTTCGACCAGGCGGCGCAGATCTGGAACAGTCGGGTCAGCAACGTCCGACTCCTGGCCGGCACCCCGGCCAGCATCACCATCTACGTCGACGACGGCTGGCCCCGCGCGCAACCGACAGGCCTCGGCTCGGGCCGGATCTGGATGGGCCGCACCGCTGTCAACCAGGGGTACGACCGCAACCGCATCGCCGCCCACGAACTCGGTCACATCCTGGGCCTGCCCGACCGGCGCACCGGCCTCTGCACCGACCTGATGTCCGGCAGCAGCGCACCCGTCTCCTGCCGCAACGCGAACCCCAGCGCCACCGAGGCGAGCCGGGTGAACTCGCTGTTCGCCGGCACCCTGGCCGCGCCCGCCAGTACGACGTACACGTGGAACGGCGCCTCGGACATCGGCCCGACGGTGGTCGGCGGCCGACCGGCCACCGACGTCGACCTGCCGTCGATCCGCTTCTGGATCAGCACCCAGGTCGGTGGCCTGCCCGTCTGACCAGCTCGGATGCCGTGGGCGGAGGACGCGCGACAGGCGACCTCCGCCCCCCGCCGGCGGTCTCAGGCTGCCGAGTAGGCGCCCTCACGCCGGGGGATTCCGTCGTCGTACGCCCCGACCGGCCCGCTGTAGCGGGTCTTGCCCTTCGGGTACGGCCACGCGTTAGTGGTGCAGCCGTGCAGGCCCAGCGTCTGCTGCTGCATCACCGGTGCCGCCCGACCCCGGCCGGGGCACCGCTCGTGGCCGTACCCGAGCTTGTGCCCCACCTCGTGGTTGACCATGTACTGCCGGTAGGTGTCCAGGCTCGTGCCGTAACCCGGGACCCCCTTGACCCATCGCGCCACGTTGAGCACCACCCGTCCACCGTTGCGGCACGAGGTGTAGGCGTCCGGCACGTCCTGGCAGAGGGCGTCGCGGGTGCCGGGGGTCGCCAGGTAGATGGTGAAGTCGGTCGGTTCGCCGGCACCGACCCGGCGCAGCCGCCACGCCCCGCCCGCCGTCCACCCACGTGGGTCGTTGAGGGTCGTGGTGATCGCCGTGGCGATGTCTATCGCCGGCAGACCCCTGATGTCGCGCTCCACGGCGACCCGGTAGCGCAGCAATCGACCGTTCGTCGCGCGTCCGGGCGTGGTCTCGGCGGGAGCGACCGACCAGCTGTTCCCGCCTCTGGCGGGGTAGCTGACCGGGATGACGGGCGGGGTGTCGGGCCGGACCTCGGTGGTAGCCGTCGGCCGAGCGGTAGCTGACACCGCCGCGCCGGGCAGCGGGTCGGCGGCGACCGGGTCGGTGGCGGGTTGCCCGGCGGCCGGCAGGCCGCACCCGGTGAGCAGTGCCACCACCAGCAGCGACGCCACCGAGGCGGTACCCCAGCGGCGGGTAGCCTTCGTCGACATGTCTCTCCCCTCGCGCGTCGCTGGGCGGCGGCGCGGAGGAGAAGACGGGTGACAGTGGCGAAAAGTTGATGTGACCCACCGCTCAACCTTTTGCCGGCCCCGCCCGTCGGTAGCTCTGTGGCACGGGAGGGGTACGCGGTGGCGCGGGGGGATGCGGAATTCGTCGAGTTCGCGCGGGCTGCGTCCGCGCGACTCGTGCACGCCGCGTACCTGATGACCGGCGACCACCACCAGGCCGAGGACGCCGCGCAGACCGCCCTGGTCCGGACCTACGCCTCGTGGTCGCGGATCCAGGACGACGACGCCTACGGGTACGCCCGCCGCACGCTCGTGAACCACCTGATCGACGGGTGGCGGCGGCCGATGCGCGAGTACCCGAGCGCCGACGTGCCGGAGCAGCGGCGGGGCGACGTGGCCGACGAGGTGGCCACCCGGCGCTGGTTGATCACCATCCTTGGTGCGCTCAACCCTCGGGAACGCGCGATAGTCGTCCTGCGCTACTACTTCGACCTGCCGGAGGCGCAGGTGGCCCGGGAACTCGCCGTGTCCGTCGGCACTGTCAAGAGCACCAGCTCACGAGCGCTGGAGAAGTTGCGCGGCGTCACCCACCGCACGGCCGACGAGGAGGCGCGCCGATGAGCGAGCTGGACCGGCTCCGCCACGCGATGCGGGAGACCGAGCGCCCCGACACCGTGCTCGACCTGGCCGCCGTGATGCGCGAGGGACGTCGGTTGCGTACCCGTCGACGTGTCGCCGGAGCCGGGGCGGCGACGCTGGCGACCGGCCTGGCCGCCGTGGTCGTGGTGGTGGCGGTCGGCGCGCCCGGCCCTGGCGATCCGGTGCCGGCCGAGCAACCGCCGCCGGTCGCCGTCGCTCCGCCGTCGGTCGGTGTCTCACCGTGGGCGGGACAGTCGCTGGAGCCCACACCACTGCCGACGATGGCTCGGGACGAGCCACCGCCGAAGCCGATGGGCCAGATCGTCGACACCGGGGTGCGGCACGGCACCGATCGGCGGGTCTACTACTTCGTCCCGGTGTCGGTGCCCGGCGAACCCAAGGTGACCATCGGGCTGGCGGCCGGTCGCCAGGCTCCGGACGGCGCGTTGACGACGGATTTTCTGGTGAACGACGTGATGGGCAGCGACCGCAGGGCCGGGTTCCACCAGATCGGCTACGACGAGGGCACCGGTGCTGCCGCGCCGGTGCCCACCTTCGGCTACTTCGTCGGCCCCGCCAACCGGATCATCGGCACCGTCGACGGTCGGCAGGTCGACGCCCGGGTGGCGCGATGGAGTGCCGACAAGCAGGTGGTGATCTTCTGGTTCGACCCGGCGCGGCTCACCCCGGGGGAGCGGCTGGACGGCATCATCGCCCGCGACGGCGACGGCCGCCTACTCTGACGCGCGGCGGAGGCTCAGACCAGTCGACGCTCGATGGTCACCGTCGTCCCCTCGGCGGTGGAGACCAGCCGCACGTCACCGTAGGCGTTCATCAGCAGCGCGCCGCGTCCCCGGTCCATCGCCGGCCGGCGGTCCCGCCAGGTGCCGAAGTCCCGTACTGAGATCCGGACCAGCCCGCCACCCACCTGGACGCGCACCCGCACCTCCGGACGGCTGGGCTGCTGCGCGTGCTCGACGGCGTTGTTCATGGCCTCGGAGGCGGCGAGCAGGAGATCCTCCAGCACGTCCGGGTCGACGGCCAGGTTGCCCAGCGCCCCTCGGACGTCCTGCCGCATGGCGGCGGCGGAGGTGGGCGCGGACGGGTACGTCCACCCGACGTCCAGCGCCTCACCGAGCCCGTCCGGGTCGGCGGGAACTGCCACGACCACTGACGCGTCGGGAACGGTGTCGACCACCGGGGCCTGCGGAACGGCGCCGATCGGGGCGGGGCGGGGCGACGGCGTCGCGCCGGCGACAGTCGCCGGGTCGCCGCCGGCTGCGGCAGCGGGGGTCCGGTCGCGGACGCGGCGGATGCCGGCCCGGATCCGGGCGATCAACTCGGTGGCGGCGAACGGTTTCACGAGGTAGTCGTCGGCGCCCAGGCCCAGGCCCTCCACGCTCGCCTCCCCGCCCGCCCGGGCGGAGAGCACCAGCACCGGCAGCCCTCGGGTCGCCGGGTCGGCGCGGAGACGGCGCAGAAGGTCGAAGCCGTCCAGTACCGGCATCATCACGTCGGTCAGGACCAGGTCGGGCGGGTCGCGGTGGATCTCGTCGAGGGCCTGCCGACCGTCGGTGACGGCCCGGACCCGCCAGCCCTGCCCGGCAAGCAGTCGGGTGAGATAGGCCCGCATGTCGGCGTTGTCGTCGGCGAGCAGGATGCGGGCCCCGCGCAGCTCGTCCGTGGCCGACCCGGACGCGGGATCGGGCTCGGTCACCGCGTCGCCCGTCTCGGTCAGCCAGCCCATGGCCTCCTCGACGGCGGCGCGGGCCGCGTCACCCCGCCCGTTCATTGCCGGCCCGGTGACCGCGCTGCGGTGTGCCGCCGACCAGGGCAGCGTCACGGTGAACCTGCTACCGACGCCCACCTGGCTCGTCACTCGCACGTCGCCGCCCTCGAGCCGGGCCAACTCTTGCACCAGGGCCAGCCCGATGCCAGTGCCCTCGTGGCTGCGCGAGCGGCCGCCCGGCACCCGGTGGAAGCGTTCGAAGAGCTTCGGCAGGTCCCGTTCCGCGATGCCGATGCCGGTGTCCGCGACGGTGAGGCGCACCTCCTCGTCATCGGCGTCGAGGGTGACCCGGATCCGGCCGATGAACGTGTACTTCAGCGCGTTGGAGAGGAGGTTCGTGACGATGCGTTCCCAGTTGACCGGGTCGACCGAGACCGGCCGGGGCAGCGGTGGGCAGTTCACCTCGAGCGTCAGCCCGGCCCGCTCGACGGCGGCCCGGAACACCCCGGCGAGTTCGGCGGTCAGCGCGGCCAGGTCGACCACCCGGGCGTCGCTGCGCGCGCGCCCGGCCTCCAGGCTGGAGAAGGTGAGCAGGCTGTTGACGAGTGTCAACAGTCGGGTGGCGTTACGCCAGGCGGTCTCCACCCGCTCCCGCTGCACCGCCGCCAGCGGCGCGCCGGCGTCGGTGAGGGCGTCGGTCAGCGGGCCGAGGATCAGGGTCAACGGGGTACGGAACTCGTGGCTGACGTTGGCGAAGAAGTCGGTCTTGACCCGGTCCAGTTCCGCCATCGCCTCGACCCGGCGCCGCTCCTCCTCGTACTCGTGGGCGTTGCGCAACGCCACGGAGATCTGCTGGGCGAGCAGTTGGTGGAAGGAGCGGTAGGCCTCGTCGAGCCCTCTGCTGGGGCTGACCCCGGCGAGCAGGACGCCGAGCGGCTGATCCTCGTCGGCGGAGGGCAGTGGCAGCGCCAACGCGGTGCGGACCGGGTCGTCCCACGGGCCGGCGGGCAGCGGCAGCCGGTCGGTGACGTCGGTGACGTCCGTCGCCTGGCCCTCGGCGGCGTCCGCCAGCCCCCAGGCGTACGCGGGTGGGGTCGGGTCGGTCAGCTCGACGGCGCTGGGCAGGGCCGTTTCGTGCTCCCGGTTTCCGCCGGTGCGGGCGACCAGCCGCAGTGTGGTGCCGTCGCGCAGGTAGATGGCGGCGAACGGCACGTCCAGGGGGTGGCCGCCGATCACGTCGATCAGCCGAGCGCTGGTGGCGTCCATGTCGACGGTGCGTCCGTCGCCGAGCACCGACAGGTCGCGCAGCAGACGGAGCCGGCGTTCGCCGACCACCTGCTCGGTGACCTCGCTGCACACCGTCAGCACGCCGACGGTGCGGCCGTCGTCGTCGCGGGCGGGGGCGTGCGAGACGCTGAAGTACGCCTCCTCGCGGTAGCCGGCCCGTTCGAGAAGCAGTTGCAGCGCCGGCACCCAACTGGCCACCCCGGTCGCCATGGCCTGCTCGATCAGCGGGGCGAGCACGTCCCAGCCCTCGGCCAGGGTCACCCGTACGTCGCCGCCGAGCGCCGCGGGGTGCTTGTCGCCGATCAGCGCGGAGTACGCGTCGTTGTAGAGCTGGGAGTAGCTGTCGCCCCAGAGCAGCAGCATGGGGTACCGCGAGGAGAGCACCATCCGGACGGCGGCCCGCAGGCTCTGCGGCCAGCCGCCGACCGGGCCGAGGGGGGTGCCGGCCCAGTCCAGCTGTGCCATCAACCGCCCGGTGTCGCCGCCGCCGAGGAACAGGTCGGTGCTGGGTCGCGTCACGCTCGATCCGACCCCATGGCAAGCCCCCGATCCGGGCCCGACGACCCCTGCCGTGTTACCTACCCATCCTGACACCTCTACTCACCTGTGCCGACGCCGGTACCCACCGTCGAACCGGCGACGGTTCGGGACGAACGACCGATGCTCATGAAATAGATATCTGTAAGTCTCTCGGGTATCTCTCCAACCCCGAGGAGCCCCCATGAGAGGCAGAACGCTGAGCGCGGGAATCGCGCTTGCCGTGTTCGCCGGGATGACGGTGACGCTGGCCACCCAGCCGGCGACCGCGTCACAGTCGACCGCGACGACGGCGGTGACCCGGCCGATCGCCGCGACCGCCGCCGCGTTGGCCGCACCGGACATCTCCGTCACGAATGTCCAGGCGCACCTGACCCAGTTCAACGCCATCGCCACAAGCAACGGTGGCAACCGACGGGCCGGCTCCGCCGGCTACACCGCCTCGCTCAACTACGTCAAGACCAGGCTCCAGGCGGCCGGCTACACAGTCACCGAGCAGTACTGCTCCAGCTGCACGTACCCCTCGAACAACCTCATCGCCGAGTGGCCCGGCGGCCCGGCCGACCAGGTGGTCATGTTCGGCGCGCACCTGGACGGCGTCTCGGCCGGTCCGGGCATCAACGACAACGCCACCGGCTCGTCGACCCTGCTGGAGAACGCGCTGGTCCTGGCCGCGCAGAACCCGACGGTGACCAAGCGGGTGCGGTTCGCCTGGTGGACCGACGAGGAGCAGGGGCTCAACGGCTCCCGGTTCTACGTCAACTCGCTCACCTCCACCCAGCGCGGCTACATCAAGGGCTACTACAACTTCGACATGGTCGGTTCGACCAACGCCGGATACTTCATCAACCGGGTCAGCTCGACCACCGCAGCGCCGCTGAAGGCGTACTGGGACTCGTTGGGCCTGCAACCGGAGGAGAACGTCGAGGGTCAGGGCCGCTCCGACGACTACTACTTCCAGCAGGCCGGCATCCCCACCTCGGGCTACGCGGCCGGCGCGAGCGCCCGCAAGACCAGCTCCCAGGCGGCCAAGTGGGGCGGCACCGCGAACTCCGCGTACGACCCGTGTTACCACCGGTCCTGTGACACCACCGCCAACGTCAGTGCCACGGTGCTGAACCGGGCGGCCGACGGTGTCGCGTACGCCCTCTGGCAGCTCGCCGTCGGCGGGGGCACCCCGTCCTGCACGGGCGGTCAGGTGGTCGGAAACGGAGGCTTCGAGAGCGGCAGCACGCCGTGGACCGCGACCTCCGGCGTGATCACCAGTTCCAGCAGCCAACCGGCCCGGACCGGGTCGTACAAGGCGTGGCTGGGCGGCAACGGCACCACCCGCACCGAGAGCGTGTACCAGTCGGTGACAGTGCCGGCCGGCTGTGCCACGTACACGCTGTCGTTCTGGCTGCACATCGACACCGCCGAGACCACCAGCTCGACGGCGTACGACCGACTCACCGTGCAGCTGGGTTCGACAACGCTAGCGACGTACTCGAACCTGAACGCCGCCTCGGGCTACGTCCAGCGCAGCTTCAACGTCGCCGGGTTCGCCGGGCAGACGGTGACGCTGCGGTTCACCGGCACCGAGGACTCGTCGTTGCAGACCAGCTTCGTGGTCGACGACGTGACGTTGCAGGCCAGCTGACCCCGTACCCCTGTGGGTGAGCCGCCGCCGGTGGTGTCCGGCGGCGGCTCGTCGCGTCGTGGGTCAGGGGAGCTGGGGGTAGAGCGCGGCGACGCCCCCGGCCAGCCCGGCCTGCACCTGGCGGCTGGTCTCGTCGGCGAGGATCTCGTACGCGTCGGCCTCGATGCCGTCCACGCCGATCGTGGCGATCGCCGCCGGGTCGGACTTCGGGCCGGTGACGTCGGCGGCCATGTCGGTGTCCAGGTAGCCGACGTGCAGGCCGGAGACCCGGACGCCCCGGTCGGCGAGTTGGACGCGCAGCACGTTCGTCATCGCCCACTCTGCGGACTTGGCGACGCTGTACGCACCATGGGTCGGGGAGCCGAACCAGGACAGCACGGAGAGCACGTTGAGGATCGTTCCGCCGCCGTTGCCGGCGATGACCGGAGCGAACGCCCGGACTGTCGACAGGGTGCCGATGTAGTGGGTCTCCAGCTCCAGTCGGACGAGGTCCAGGTCGCCGTCGAGGAGGTCGGTCCGGGTGTCGATGCCGGCGTTGTTGATCAGGAGGTTCACGTCGCCGGCCAGCTTCGCGGCGGCGGCCACCGAGGCGGGGTCGGTGATGTCGAGGCGCACCGGCGTCACGCCGGGCAGGTCGACGCTGTCGGGGTTGCGGGCGCCGGCGTAGACGGTGGCGCCCCGGGCGAGGAGTTCGGCGGCCAGGTGTCGGCCGAGGCCACGGTTGGCGCCGGTGACGAGTGCGGTGCTTCCTGCGATCTTCATGGCCGTCACGCTATCCGAGCTGACTTCTGTTAGGCAAAGTCAGCTATGTCACCGAGGTGGGCCGGCAGATCGGGAATACGACCCGGACGCGGCCACAGCCGGATCGGTGACGACTCGTATCCTTTCTGCGAACCTCCGTACGAGCCGAGATGGGAGACGGTGTGAGCAACCAGGCCGAAACGTTGGAGTTCCAGGCCGAGGCGCGTCAGCTCCTCCAGTTGGTGGTCCACTCGATCTATTCGAACAAGGACGTCTTCCTGCGGGAACTCATCTCGAACGCGTCCGACGCACTGGACAAGCTCCGGCTGGCCACCCTCGTCGACAAGGACCTCGTCGCCGACACCGACGACCTGCACGTGGCCCTCGAGATCGACCGGGACGCCCGCACCCTCACCGTTCGGGACAACGGCATCGGAATGACCCGCGACGAGGTCGTCCAGCTCATCGGCACGATCGCCAAGTCGGGCACCGCCGAGCTGCTGCGTCAGCTGCGCGAGTCCGCCGACGCCCACGCCAAGCAGGATCTCATCGGCCAGTTCGGCGTCGGCTTCTACGCCGCGTTCATGGTCGCCGACCGGGTCACCCTGCTGACCCGCAAGGCCGGCGAGACCGGCGGCACCCGCTGGGAGTCCACCGGCGAGGGCACGTACTCGATCGAGGCGGTCGACGAGGCACCGCAGGGGACCACTGTGACCCTGCACCTCAAGCCGGCCGACACCGAGGACAACCTGCACGACTACACCGCCGAGTGGACCGTCCGCGACATCGTCAAGCGCTACTCCGACTTCATCGCCTGGCCGATCCGGATGACTGTCGAACGTGCCGGCGCCGAGGGCGAGCCCGCGACGAGCGAGGTGCAGACCCTCAACTCGATGAAGGCGCTCTGGGCGCGGTCCCGCGACGAGGTCGACGCCGCCGAGTACAACGAGTTCTACAAGCACGTCAGCCACGACTGGGCCGACCCGCTCGAAGTCGTGCACATGAAGGGCGAGGGCACCTTCGAGTACGAGGCGCTGCTGTTCCTGCCAAGCCACGCCCCACTGGACCTGTTCTCCCCGCAGGGCCGCCGGGGTGTGCAGCTCTACGTCAAGCGCGTCTTCATCATGGACGACTGCGAGGCGCTGGTCCCGACCTACCTGCGCTTCGTCAAGGGTGTGGTCGACGCGCACGACCTGTCGCTGAACATCTCCCGGGAGATCCTCCAGCAGGACCGGCAGATCCAGATCGTCCGTCGCCGCCTGGTCAAGAAGGTCCTCGCCACGGTCAAGGACCTCAAGGCCAACCACGCCGAGCGCTACCGCACCTTCTGGACCGAGTTCGGCGCTGTGGTCAAGGAAGGGCTCATCGACGACACCGACAACCGGGACACCCTGTTGGAGATCCTGTCGGTGGCCTCCACGAACGACCCGGCCGAACCCACCGACCTGGCCGGCTACGTGTCGCGGATGAAGGACGGCCAGAGCGACATCTGGTACGCCACCGGCGAGTCCCGGGCGGCCATCGAGAACTCCCCGCACCTGGAGGCGTTCCGGGCCAAGGGGCACGAGGTGCTGCTCCTCACCGACCAGGTCGACGAGGTGTGGGTCGAGCGCGTCGGCACGTACGACGGTCGTCCGCTGCGGTCGATCGCCAAGGGTGAGATCGACCTGGACACCGACGAGGAGAAGCAGCAGGCCGAGGCCGAGCGCGAGCAGCAACGACAGGAGTTCGCCGGGCTGCTCGACTGGCTGGGGACCACCCTCACCGACAGCGTCCGGGAGGTTCGCCTGTCGTCCCGGTTGACCACCTCACCGGCCTGCGTCGTCGGCGACGCCCACGACCTGACCCCGACCCTGGAGAAGATGTACCGGGCGATGGGGCACGAGATCCCGGCGACCAAGCGGATCCTGGAGATCAACCCCGGTCACCCGCTCGTGTCCGGCCTGCGCAAGGCCCACGAGCAGGGCGGCGACACCACCGCCCTGACCGAGACCGCGGAGCTGCTCTACGGTCTGGCGGTGCTCGCCGAGGGTGGCGAGCTGACCGACCCGGCCCGCTTCACCCGCACGCTCGCCGACCGGCTGGCGCGCACCCTGTAACTGACGTAACCCCGGCCGGCGGGCCGCCCGAGCAGCGGGCCCGCCGGCCGGTCGCGTCACGGTCCGTCGTTGTTGGTGAGCCGACGACGGATGCGTTCCGCGTCCGGGTGCCCGAGGTCCTCGAGAAGGCTCAACGCGGTCCGCCAGCTCTCGGCCGCCCCGGCCTCGTCACCGGCCTCCGCCTGCGCCTCGGCCAGGTGCCCGAGCGTGTCCGCCTCGTAGTACCGGTCCCGGAACTCCCGGTACAGCTCCACCGCGTGCCGGTACGAGCCCACCGCCTCCGCCGGCCGCCCGGCGCGGTGCTGGGCGTACCCGAGGGTGTCCCAGGTCGCTGCCTCACCCTGGTGGTCGTCGAACTCCCGCAACAGCGCCAGGCCCTGCCGACACGCCTCGATCGCCGCGTCGTGCTCACTCAGTTGGGCGCGGTACCAACCGATCGCGTTCAACGCCATCGCCTGCCCGTACCGGTGCCCGGCCATCCGGTACAACGCCAGGGCCACCTCCGCGTGCTTGACCACCTCCGCGCGCCGGCCCTGCCGGTCGGCCATCTCGGCCAGGTCCAGACAGGTGTGCGCCTGGTTGGCCAGGTCGTCGAGGCCCTGGAACAGCTCCAGCGCACGCTGGAGCTGACCGGGTGCCTCGTCGAGCCGGCCCAGCCGGGCCTGGGCCCGGGCCAGACTGCGGTGCGCGTGCGCCTGCCCGACGGCGTCGCCGCTGCGGCGCGCGGCGACAAGCGCCGTGCGCTGCACCGCCAACTGGTCGTGCCAGCCGCCCTGACGGTCCAGAAAAATGGTCAAACTCCAGGCCAGCTGCCAGGCGTGCCGTTCGAACCCGCTCGCCGCGCACCGCTCGACGAGCGCGATGAGCACCTCACGTTCCCGGGTGAACCACGCCGCCGCCTCGTCGTGGTCGCTGATCTTCTCCGCCCGGACCCCGCTGACGGCCGGCGGCAGCGCGATCGGATCCCAGTGCGGGTGCAGCAGCACGGCAGCCGCGTGCGCGCTGTGCAGGTAGTGGTCGAAGAGCCGACCCCGCGCCGCGGCCCGGTCGCCGGTCGGGTCCCGCTCAGCGGAGAGTTCGGCAGCGAAGGCCCGCAGCAGGTCGTGCATCCCGTACCGGTCCGGGCCACGCTCGAGCACCAGGTGCGCGTCGGCGAGTTCGGCGAACGCCGTACGGACCTGGCGGCGCTCGACGCCGACGAGGCTGGCCCCGGCCGCCGTACTGAGCGTCACGTCCGTGCTGCCGCCGACCAACCGGAAGAGCCGGGCCGTCGACTCGGTCAGCAGGCGGTACGACCAGGACAGCGCCGTCCGCACGCTGCTGGCGTGGTCGCCGGCGTCCAGCCCGTCCAGCCCTCCGTCGGTGCGCAACTGCTCACCCAGCTCCGTCAGGGAGAGCTGCGGCCGGACCGCCGCCCGGGCCGCCACCACGACCAGCGCCAACGGCAGCCGGTCACACAGCCCGACCAACTCGCCGACGGCCTCCCGTTCTCTCTCGGCCCGCACCCCGATCCGCGCGTGCAGCAGCGCCGCCGCGTCCCCGGCGGTGAGAAGATCCAGCACCAATGGCTCGGCACCCTCGGTGGCCACCAGGCCGGTCAGCCGGTCCCGGCTCGTCACCAGCACCAGGCAGTGGGCGGACCCGGGTAACAGCGGCCGGACCTGCGCGGCGTCGCGGGCGTTGTCCAGCAACACCAGCATCCGTCGGCCGGCCAGCAGGCTGCGATACAGCGCTGTCTGCTCCTGCGGGTCGAACGGCAGTTCCCGGGGCGACACACCGAGCGCCGTCAGAAAGCCGCGCACCACCTGCTCGGCGCTTCGCATCACGCCGCTGTGGCTGTAGCCCTCCAGATTGGCGTAGAGCTGCCCGTCGGGGAAGCTCTCGACCACCCGGTGCGCCCAGTGCACGGCCAGCGCCGTCTTGCCCACCCCGGCCAATCCGGAGAGCACCGCCACCGGCACCGCGCCGGGATGCGCCTCGGCATTCGCCAGCAGGGCGTCCAGTCGGACCAGCTCCGCCCCTCGTCCCGCGAAGCCTCGAACGTCCGAGGGCAACTGCGCCGGGACCGGGTGGGTGGGGGTGGGCCGCGCGACGGGACCGGCCACGCCGGGTGCCGGGGTGGGCTCGGCGCGGGACGTCGGCGCGCTGACCTCACCGCGCAGGATGGCCTGGTGCAGGTGGCGAAGTTCCGCGCTCGGGTCCGCGCCGAGCGCGTCGGCCAACCGCTCCCGCAAGCGGGCGTAGTGCGCCAGCGCCTGGGCGCCCCGTCCGTCGGCCGCCAACGCGTGCACCAACGCGGCGGCGACCCGTTCGTCGAGCGGGTGGTCGTCGGCGAGCCGGGTCAACGGGTCGATGACGGCGTCCGGTTCACCCCGGCGCAGCAGACCGCGGGCCCACTGGACGACCGTGTCGATGTGCCGACGGTCCCAGTCCTGCCGGATCCGGGCGGCCCACTCACCCGGCAGGCCGGCCAGCGGCTCGCCGCGCCACAGAGCCATCGCCCGGCGTAGTAGCTCCGCCCGCTCCGGGTCGTCCTCGGCCAACTCCTCGGCCCGCCGCCGCAGCGCGTCGAAGTGCCTGCCGTCGACCGTCTCCGGCGGCAGGTCCAGCAGGTACCCGCCGGAGCGGCGGACCAGCGCGTCCGGAGCCCCGGCGGCGGCCAGCACCCGGCGGATCCGAGCGAGGTATACGTGCAGGTTGTGCCGAACCCGCGGCGGCGGGGAGTCACCCCAGACCCGGTCCACGAGGGACTCCACGCGAACCGGCCGGCCCACGTCGACCGCCAGCGCGGCGAGGACGGCGCGTTGCCGGGCCGCTCCCGCGTCGATCAGCTGGCCGTCCGCCCACACCTCGACTGGCCCGAGGACCCGAATCTCCATGAACCGCCGCCGCCCCCGTGCCGCCGGTCGGCCAAGCCGGCCGGCACGACCGGATTGAGGTTCCGGCAGGAATCCATCGACCTACCGCGCAGATCATCGTAGGCACGACGACATCTCTCAATGCGATGTCGGCAACTCGACTCACTGCCGCCTCGGTCATGACCAGATCCAGAGGTCACGCACGTGCGAAACACGGTTCTGCCGAGGGCCGGCGTCTCCGGTGCGGGAGGGGAACCGGCGACGCCACGACGGCGCCGGCCGGAATCCGACGGGGGATTCCGACCGGCGCCGTCGCTCGGGTCAGCCCGGGTAGTAGCAGACGTTCGGGATGACCGGACCACCGTTGACCCCGAAGGTCGCGAAGCCCATCCACGCCCGGGTCTGCGGGCCGTACTCGCCGTCCTCGGCGATGTTCGCCCACGACCAGGTGTCGTTGATCACGCCCTGTGCGTACCGGACCGCGTTGCGGGTGTTGGTGCCGTACTGGCCGTCGAGCCGCAGGGACTGGGAGTAGCAGTTGTTCAGCGCCTCCTGCAACACCTTGACGGCGCTGTTGGAGTTGCCGTACTTCAGGTAGCAGGTCTTGTTGCCGTCCTGCCAGCCGACGGTGGGCACGTGCATGTCACCCGGGTAACCACCGACCTTGTAGTAGGTCAGGCTGGTGCAGGTGGTGGCGGCCTGCGCGGCGGTCGGCGCGGCCAGGGCCAGGCCGGCGCTGGCGAGCACCGTCGCGAGAATGGCGGCGGCGCTGCGGCGACCGAGGTTGCTTCGATGGATCGGCATGCTCTCCTCCAGAGGATGGGCTACCGGGGGCGACCCCGTGTGCCCTGAAGCATCGCGACCATCGATCTACGAATTCCTGCTCGAACGTCAATTGCGAACGCTCGGCCGGATCACCGGCCGAGCGTTCGTGTCCCTGCGGCGCGGGAGGAGGGTCGAATCACGCCGCCGAGGCGGCCTTCGACCCTCGGTGCGACGTCACCGGGCCGGCGTTCCAGCCCCAGCGCGGATTGGGTACCGCGGCGCCACGACGCCCGTCCGTGTCGGCGTACTCGCTGTCGGTGCCGTCAACTGTCATCTCGGTGGAGCGGGACGTGCTACGGGCCAGTCGCAGTGAGTGCTCGGCGCCGGTGCGGGCCGTGCACGGCCACGACTGCCCGGCGCACTGGAGGTTCTGGCAGTGGCCCTCGTCGTCCGGCTCGTGGGCGCTCAGCACGTCGATCGCCAACTGCCACAGCAGTGGGTCGGTCACGTCGTGCGGGCGCTCGGTGGTGCGGCTCGGTCGGTTGCTCGTGTCGTCGGACATCGTGGGCCCCCCTCGTCAGGCTGTACCCCTCAAGGGTCACCCGTCAGCCGCCGGCTAAACCGCCGACCTGCTGTGATGTGTCTCTGGTCGCACACCGCACGGGTGAGCGCCGCTGATCCGAACCGGTCGCGGACCGCGTCGGCACCAGCGTCCAGATCGGAACCGACGTCCGGCTGGAACGGCAGTGAGCTGGGCGAACGTTCGATCAGTCGAGGCAGAACTCGTTGCCCTCGGGGTCGGCCATGACGAGATGACCGGCGCCGAGCGGGGGAGCGGGCTCGTGCCGACCCAGACGCTTGGCCCCGTGCGAGACGAGCCGGTCGGCCTCCGCCTCCAGGGCCGTCATCCGTTCGTCGCCCTCCAGCCCGGGGGCCGCGCGGACGTCGAGGTGGACGCGGTTCTTCACCTGCTTGTGCTCCGGCACCCGCTGGAAGAACAGCCGTGGTCGTGAGCCCTCGGGATCGACCACCGCCGACGCGTCGTTGCGGTTCTCCGGCGGTACACCCATCGCCTCCAATGCCTCGTCCCAGGACGCGAAGTTGCCGGGCGGGGCCTGCACCTGGTAGCCGAGGGCCTCGGCCCAGAAGGTGGCCAACCCGGCGGGGTCGGCGCAGTCGAACGTGATCTGGACGTCGCGGGTCACTGTGGGTCCCTGCTTCCTGAGCTGGTCGGTCATGGTCCCAGCCTCTCCTCGATAGCGGACAGGAACGTTCCGCTACTCGTGAAACGATCGGCGGGTGACAGTCGAGGCGACGACCGAGCGGGTGCTGCGCCTGCTGACGCTGCTGCAACGACGACTGTCCTGGACGGCCGCCGAACTCGCCACCGAGCTGGGGGTCACCGGCCGTTGCGTACGCCGCGACGTGCAGCGGCTGCGGGCGCTCGGCTATCCCGTGCACGCGGTGTCGGGCGTCGGCGGTGGCTATCACCTGGGAGCGGGCACCCGGCTGCCGCCTCTGCCCCTGGATGACGAGGAGGCGATCGCCACCGTGGTGTCGCTGCGGCTCGCGGCCGGGGGCACCGTCGCCGGGGCGGGTGAGGCGGCGCTGCGGGCACTCGCGAAGCTCGACCAGGTGATGCCGTCGCGGCTGCGCGCCGAGGTGCGGGCGGTGCACGGCTCCACCGACACCCTCATCGGCCCGGTCGCCGAGATCGACGCGGAGGTTCTGGTGACACTCGCCCGGGCCTGTCGAGACGGAGTACGGGTTCGATTCCACTACCCCGACCGGAACGCCGGGGAGCGGGAACGGACCGTCGAGCCGATCCGGATGGTCACGACCGGCCGCCGCTGGTACCTGATGGCCTGGGACGTCGACCGCGACGACTGGCGGACGTTCCGGCTGGACCGGATGCGGGCGGTCGTCGCGACGACCTGGCGTTTCCCGGAGCGTGAGCACCCGGAGCCGGCCGCCTTCGTGCAGCGGGCCGTGACCGGAGCGCCGTACCGGTACCTCGCCCGGGTGCGGGTGCACGCGCCGGCCGAGCGGGTGCGCGAGGTGGTCCCGCCCCAGGTGGGCCGGGTCGAGGACGACAGCGACGGGTGGTGCCTGCTGGTCGTCGGCGGCGACAACCTGGACTGGCTCGCCGCGCACCTCGCTCGCCTCGATCACGACATGGAGGTGCTGGAACCTCCCGAGCTGCGCGAGGCCGCCGGCCGGCTCGCCCGTCGTCTCGCGGTGCTGGCCGGGGCGACGGCGGAGCCCGGCGCGCGGTGATGCAGCACGTAGTGACGCAGCGACACCGGGCTGCCGTCGGGGGCGACCCAGGGTGCCGTGCTGGTGCCGACACACCGCCATCCCGCGCGTTCATACAGCGCAGCGGCCGCGGTGCCACCGGCGGCCAACTCCAGCACCAGGTCTGTTTCCCGTTTGTCCGCCCACTGGCGGGCCCGACCCAGCAGCGTGCTGCCCAGCGCCAACCCCCGGGCTCTCGGGGCCACGAAGAGACGAGCCACCTCGGCCCTCGGTCGGCCGGGCGGTCCGTCCACCTGGTCGGGGATCCGCTGCACCGCGACGTGCCCGACAATCACGGCGTCGGCGTCGACGGCGACCCAGGCTCGCGCCGGGTGCGGCTCGCGCAGCCAGCGGTGCGGGTCGGCGGGCCAGTTCAGCGGGTACCTGTCGACCCGGTGGACCTCGGCGAGCGCCGCGACGCACCCGTCGATGTCGGTGGCGCGGCGGCGGCGGATGCGCGGTGGGATCACAGGTCGTCGAACGGGCCGGCGTAGCGGAACGCGCTGCCGACGCCGCGCCGCTGCCAGTCGGGCAGCACGCCCAGCGGCCCCAGGCACAACGCCACCGGCGCACCGCCCACCAGGCCGCGGGTGGCCACCACGTGCCCGACCACCTGGCCGTCCGAATCGGTCGCCACCAGGGAGTACGTGGGCAGCCAGCCCTCGTCGACGCGCAGCGCGTCGACGAGGGTCGCCTCGACCGGCGCGCCACCGCCACCGTCGGCAGTGGCGAAGGCTGCGGAGTGCACCGCCCGAATGGCGTCGACGTCGGCGGGTGTTTCACGTCTGATCAGCACCGCGCCACCATAGACGCGGTGAGTCGCCGGCTCCACGCGTTTGTCGCGGGCCCCCGTCTGCCGGCGTTCGTCGTGCCTCGCAGTCGTGGCGGCCGGCGGGCGTGATGGCCTGGGGGTGGACCTTCGCGGACATGGCGGGGCGCGCCGGACGGGCGGGTGTGCCTGTACCCGGCGGCCCCTGCGGGGAATGCGTGATGTCTGTGAGTCATCAGGATGTCTTCCAGTCATCACGCACTTCCCCGCGGTACGGGCCTGGGACCTCCCCGGTCCGCGCGTTGGCCCGTGCCGCAGACCCGGGCGTTATCTCAGCCGACGGCGGTGGCGGAGGGCGGGGCGCTACCGCCCCGGGGCGCCTCCGGGGTCATCAACCGGATGATCTCCGCTCGGTCGGCGGGCGAGGGAAGCCCCCATTCGGGCCGGTAGCCGTACACCTCGTGCAGTGGGGTGGAGCCGGTGCGGCCGTCCAGGATCTCCACGGCGTCGGTGCCGATCAGGCCGGGGTGTTCGACGCCGCAGGCCTCGGCGACCTTGGTCAGGTCGCGGCGCAGCGTCCGCAGGTAGTTGGCCGCGCGGACCGACTTCAGCGTCGGGTCCAGGCCCCGGGCGAGCCACGCGTTCTGGGTGGCGACGCCGGTGGGGCAGGTGTCGGTGTGGCACTTCTGGGCCTGGATGCAGCCGATCGACAGCATCGCCTCCCGGCCGACGTTCACCATGTCGCAGCCGAGCGCGAACGCCACGATGGCGTTGTCCGGCAGGCCGAGCTTGCCGCCGCCGACGAATACCACCTGCTCGTGCAGATCGTGCTCGGCGAAGATCTTGTACACCCGGGAGAAGCCCTGCTGGAACGGGAGCGACACCGAGTCGGTGAAGATCAGTGGCGCGGCGCCGGTGCCGCCCTCGCCACCGTCGATCGTCACGAAGTCCACCCCTCGGCCGGTGTCCCGCATCAGGGTGGCCAGTTCCTGCCAGAAGCTGAGGTCGCCGACCGCCGACTTGATGCCCACCGGGAGTCCCGTCTCGGCGGCCAGCAACTCCACCCAGTCCAGCAGGCTGTCGCAGTCGGAGAACTCGGCGTGCCGGGACGGGCTGACACAGTCCTGACCGGCGGGGATGCCCCGGGTGGCGGCGATCTCGGCGGAGACCTTCGCCCCGGGCAGCAGCCCACCGAGGCTCGGCTTGGCGCCCTGGCTCAGCTTGACCTCCAGTGCCCGTACCGGGGCGCCGGCGACCAGGTCCTTCAGCCGTTCGAGGCTGAACCGGCCGTGCTCGTCGCGGCAGCCGAAGTACGCGGTGCCGAGTTGGAAGACCAGGTCACCGCCGTTGCGGTGGTACGGCGACAGGCCGCCCTCGCCGGTGTTCTGCAGGCAGCCGGCGAGCGCCGCACCCTTGTTGAGCGCGGTGATCGCGTTGCCGGAGAGCGAACCGAAGCTCATCCCGGAGATGTTGACGACCGACTCCGGCCGGAACGCCCGGGCGCGACCCCGTGCCGCACCGAGCACCTTGGCGCAGGGCAACCGCACGTCGTGCCCGGCGGTCGGCGACGACGGTGGCACGGCGCGACCGAACGTGCGGTGCTTGATGATCGGATAACCGGGGGTGTACTCGATGTCGTTGTCCGTACCGAAACCGAAGTAGTTGTTCTCCTGCTTGGCCGACGCGTACACCCAGCGGCGCTGGTCCCGGGTGAACGGCCGCTCCTCGTCGTTGCCGGCCACGATGTACTGCCGAAGCTCCGGCCCGATCTTCTCCAGCAGGTAGCGGGCGCGGCCCAGGACCGGGAAGTTGCGCAGCAGCGCGTGGTCGCGCTGGATCAGATCCCGCGCGGCGAGGGCCGCGACGGCGGCGGCGACAGCGGGTACGGCTCGACGGGCCCAGGTCATGCCCGGATTCTTTCCGCCCGGACGGCGGATCAAACCGGTGAGCTGGCTGGCGGCGGTGCGGGTGCGCCCCGCACCGCCACCATCTGACTCAGCGGTGCCGGAACGACTCGCGCACCGATCCGCCGACCACCGCGCACCACGTGCTCGTGCTGAGCTTGCCGTTGCGGGGCAGCCCGTGCAGGGCCTGGAGGTCCTGCACCGCCTTGCGGGTGTCGTGGTCGTACGCCCCGGTGACGGTGACCGCGTACCCCTTGGTGGCGAGGATTTCCTGCACGGCCGTGACCGGCGCTCCGGCGGCGTGCTGGTCCAGTTCCGGGGCCAGGGTCTCCCAGGTCGGCGTGGTGAGGGTGGCGTCCACGTCCACCGGGATGCCGTTGCGGGCCTGCCAGTCCTGCACCGCCGTGACGGTCGCGGCGTCGAACGTGCCACTGACGGTCACCGGGTAGCCCCGGTAGGCGAGCAGGTGCTGCACCACCCGGACCGAGGGAGAGTTGACGAAGCGCCACAGGTCCGGCCAGCGACGGGCCGGCACGTCACCGAGCGCGGTGCCCAGGGCGGCGTGCACCCGCCGCCGCAGCTCCGGGAACTGACTGTAGAAAGCGGCGCCCGGACACTCGGTGGTGCGGAAGTCCCAGTGGCCGAAGATGTCGTACGCGTGCAGCCCGTACTGGCGGCAGACGGCGACGCAGAGTTTCACCAGCGAGTCGGTGAGCGCCTTCGGCGGCGTCTCGGTGACGTAGGTGCCCTCGTTCTCGATGCCGATGGCCCGGCCGTTCTCACCCGGGCAGTGCGCCGAGATCATCTGCCGGTCGCCGGCCTCCAGTCGTTCCAGGCTGCCCCGGCGGCCTTCCAGCACGTAGCCGCCGCGGCTGACGGTGAAGTGCTGGCCGGTGTCCGACCAGCCGTTGCCGTCCATGTGCAGGTCCTGGCAGTCGTGGGCCAGCTTGACCGCCTGCTCCTGGGAGTAGTCGGTGACGTTCGGGAACGCCATGTGGTGCACGATGATCTTGTTGGTGGCGATGGCACTCACCGACAGCGGGTCCTTCGGCGGGCGGGCTGCCCACTCGTCGCAGCTGATGATCCAGTCCAGGTCGGTGCCCGGCGCGGCCTGCGCCGCACCCGGGAAGGCGAGTTCGCTCCCGACGACAGCGACAGTGGCGGCGCCGAGACCGGCTCGCAGCAGCGTCCGGCGATCCACTTCGGAATGGTCGACGTGCATTGCATCTCCTCCTGCGGCCGACGGCGGGGGGATGAAAAGTAGCTCCAGTGGCCGCACGTACTCCGGAGAATATTGCCAAGACACGTCCCGCGCCAGGGGGCGCCCGACCCCCCGACGGGCACCCGCCCGAAGGGTGACCCCGCCTGGTCGGCGTTTCCGCGCGGCGGGTCGAGGGTAGGTCCGGGGCTGACCGTTCCGGCAGCCCCTTAAGGAATGACCAGATGAGTGACAACGTCAGCGACGCGGTGGGCGACGCTCTCCGCTCGGTGATGCTCTTCCTGCCCAAGGCCGTCGCCTTCCTGGCGATCCTGGTGGCCGGATGGCTGATCGCCAAGGCCGTACTGAAGATCGTGGAAAAGGTCCTCGAACGGGTGGGCTTCGACCGCGCCGTCGAACGCGGCGGCATCCGCCGCGCGCTGAGCCGCTCCCGGTACGACGCCAGCGACATCGTCGCGAAGCTCGCCTACTACGCGGTGCTGCTGTTCACCCTTCAGCTCGCCTTCGGCATCTGGGGGCCGAACCCGATCTCCGACCTGCTCGGCGCGGTCATCTCATGGCTGCCCCGCGCCTTCGTCGCGATCGTCATCGTCGTGGTCGCCGCCGCCATCGCCAACGCGGTGAAGGACATCATCAGCGGCGCGCTCGGTGGTCTGTCGTACGGTCGGGTGCTGGCCACCATCGCCTCGGTGTTCATCCTCGGCCTCGGTGTGATCGCCGCGTTGAACCAGATCGGCGTGGCCACCGCGGTCACCACGCCGGTGCTGATCGCCGTGCTGGCCACGATCGGTGGCATCCTCGTCGTCGGAGTCGGTGGTGGTCTGATCCGTCCCATGCAGAACCGCTGGGAGTCGTGGCTGACCCGTGCCGAGCAGGAGTCGCAGCTGATCGCCGAGCACGCCCAGGCGTACCGGGCAAGTCGCCGCGACGCCGAGGCCGAGCTGGCCCGCCGGTCGACCACCACCAGCGAACCACAGGCCAGCCACGTGGTCACCCAGCCCGCCGACGCCGAGGCCACCCAGGTGGTGACCCGGCCGGCCGACGTGGAGGCCACCCAGGTGGTGACCCGGCCGGCCGACCCGGACGCCACCCAGGTCGTCCACTTCCCGGTCAGCTCCGACACCACCCAGGTGGTCGACCGCGGCACCCTCGACGACGACACGTCGCCGACGCCGGTCCGGCCCTCGGCGACCGACGACACGACCCAGATCGTCAGCGGCTCGGCCGGTTCGGACGTCACGCAGGCGAACAGTGTCGACCCCGATGCGACCCAGGTGGTCTCGGGTGGCACCGACCGCGCGGTGCCCGGTCAGCGCACCAGCGACGACGGTGAGACCACCACTGTCATTCCGCCGGTGGACCGGCGCTGACACCAGCGGTACGGCGCGGGGCGGGATCGAGCTGATCCCGCCCCGCGCCGCGTTTCGCTCGCCCCCGCCTCGTTCGCCCGGCACGCCTCGTTTGCCCCCGGCACCCTCGTTCGCCCGGCACGCCGAAAGCGCTGGCCGCCGCCGCGCCGGTTGTCTAGCATCGCGGGCATGACCTGGCGACATTGATCCAGCAGCATCAGCCGATCCCGTGGGCCTCCACGGGCACCGCACGTCCGGTGTCCGTGACCCACTCCCACGGGAAGGCCCCATGATCCCCATCGCCTCGCGTGTGCCCGACCCGAGGGTCCGTCGGCTGACGGCGACCCTCTACGGGTACACGTTCCTCAGTGACCTTGTCCTGCTCTACCCGCTGTACGTGGTGTTCTTCGCCGATACCGGGCTGTCGGTGGGGCAGATCGCGTCGCTCTTCGTCATCTGGTCGGCCGCCGGCATCCTGTTCGAGGTGCCCTCCGGCGCCTGGGCCGACGTGCTGTCCCGTCGACTGCTGCTGTGCCTCGCCCCACTGGTCGCCGCCGCCGGGTTCGCGCTCTGGGTGCTGCTGCCGTCGTACCCGGCGTTCGCTGTCGGTTTCCTGCTCTGGGGCGCCGGCGGCGCACTGGTCTCCGGCGCCCTGGAGGCGTTGGTCTGGACCGAGTTGGACCAGCTCGGCGCGGTCGGCCGGTACGCGCGGGTGCTCGGCCGGGCCCGGACGGCGGGCGTGCTGGGCGTCGTGCTCTCCGGAGTGCTCGCCGGCCCGGTGCTCGCTGCCGGCGGGTACCCGGCGGTCGGCGCGGCGAGCGTGCTCGCCTGCCTGCTCGCCACGATCGTCGCCACCCGGTTCCCGGAGCACCGCGCGCCAGCCTCCGCGCGCGTTCCGTTCGCCGGGCCGGCGTCGGCCGCTCGGTCCGTCGATACCGCACCACCGCGCCCGGACCAGTCGGACGCCGCCCCACCCGTGCACCCGGACGACGATGGTGACCGGGGGTGGTGGGAGACGCTGCGGGCCGGGGTGACCGAGGTCCGCACCCGCCCGCCGGTCCGGTCGGCAGTGCTGCTGGTGGCAGTGGTCGCCGCCGACTGGGGTGCCCTGGACGAGTACACGCCGCTGTTGGCCCTGGACACCGGCGTCGGCGCGCAGGCCGTACCCCTGTTGCTCCTGGTGCTCTGGGCCGGGGTGACCGTCGGCGGGCTGCTCGCCCCGGCGGGGGAGCGACTGGGCGGCCGAGGGTACGCCGCACTGCTGGGTCTGGTCGGGGTCGCGCTGGCCGGCGGTGCCCTGCTCCGGCACCCGGCGGGGTTCGTGCTGCTCGCGGTGGCCTTCGGCGCGGCGCAGTTGGCCACCGTGCTGGCCGACGCGAGGCTCCAGGCGCGGATCACGGGCACCAGCCGCGCCACCGTCACCTCGCTGGCCGGAATGGCCACCGACGTGCTGATCATCGTGACGTACGCCGGCTACGGCCTGCTCGCCACGGCGGCCGGCAACGCGGTGGCGTTCGCGCTGACCGCTGGGGCGTACCTCGTGGTGGCGTTGGTGCTGCTGACCAGACGGCGTCGGACGGCCGCACCGGCCGGCGTCGTCGCGGTGGTGACGACCGCCCCGGATTGACAGGGGCCCGGCGGCGGCCCGAGGAGGCCGCCGCCGGGCGGCACGCTCAACCGGCCAGGTGGAGGAACGACCACTGGTGGCCGTCGAGGTCCCGGAAGCCGCGCATGTACATCGGCCCGTTGGCCATCCCCGGGCCGAGCGACTCCCCACCGGCGACCGCCGCCCGGTCGACACGTTCGTCGACCTGCTCGCGGCTCGACGCCGACAACCCGACGATGACCTCCCGGCTGGTCGCCGGGTCCGTCGCGGCGACCCCGGTGTACGCCTCGAAGCCCGCGCGGAGATGCAGCACCAACCGGGTGGTGTCGGAAACGGTGAGCACCATGCTGTCGCCGTCCGGCTCGGCCTGGTCGCTGGTGAAGCCGATCGCCCGGTAGAACTCGGTGGCGGTGGTCAGGTCGCGCACCGGCAGGTTGATGAACGTGATGGTCATCGGTGGTCTCCGTCCGACTCGAGAAGCGCCTTCAGCGCGGCGAGGCGTTCCCGCCAGTACGACGTCAGCTCCGCGGCCGCTCCGCTCCGGTCAGCTTCTCGTGCACGACGTTCACCCGGGCCTTCGACTCGCCGACAGCGTCGATGCCGACGACGATCCGGGTGGGGCCACCGGGCCCAGTCGGCCGGGAAGGTCACCCTGTGCCACCACAGCCCTCAGGGCTGGTCACCGTCGAGGTAGACCCAGCGACCGTCCTCGCGGACGAACCGGCTGTGTTCGGTCAAGGTGCCGGGCCGGCCCGCGTCCCGGTAGTGGGCGTGGAAGGTCACAGTGCCGGCGGCGTCGAGAAGGCCGCCCCGCTCGGTCTCCACGATCTCCAGTCGGGTCCACCGCTGCCCCGGGTCGAGTTCCAGGGAGTCGGGCCGGGTCGACGAGTGCCAGGTCCGCAGCAGGTAACCAGTGTCACCGAGGGCGAAGGCGCTGAACCGGGAGCGCATCAGAGCCTCGGCCGTCGCCGGGGCGTCACCCCCGTGCGCCGGGGCGCAGCAGTCCGCGTACGCCCGGCCGGAGCCGCACGGGCACACCTTCCCCGTCGTCACGTTCCCCCGCCGACGCCCCCCACCCTTACCCACGCCCCCATCCTCCCGCACCGCCCCAGCCTGCCCCGCCCCAGCCCTCCCCGCCCTCGCCTCAGCCCTTCCCGCCCCGGCCTTCGCTCCCGCCTCAGCTTTCGTCGATCTTGCTTAGAGCCAGCCGGAGCGGCGGAACAGGCGGTGCAGGAACAGGGCCGCCGCTGCCATCAGGGTGAGGGCCCCCAGGTAGCCGTAGCGCCAGGCCAGCTCGGGCATGTGGTCGAAGTTCATGCCGTAGATGCCGGCGATGCCGGTCTGGGTGGCAGCGATGGCCGCCCAGGCGGCGATCTTGCGCATGTCGTTGTTCTGTTCCACGGCGAGTTGTGCCAGTCGCGACTGGACGATCGAGGTGAGCAGGTCGTCGTACGCGGCCACCCGGTCCACCGCCCGGCTGAGCCGCCCGTCGACGTCGATGAACCAGCGGTGCAGGGCGCGCGGCGGGCCGTCGGGTTCGAGGAGCCTACGCATCGGCGCCTGCAACGGCAGGACCGCCCGCTTGAACTCCACCACCTCCCGTTTGAGCTGGTAGATGTGCTGGATGTCGGCGGTGCGGTCGCGGGCGAACACCGCCTCCTCGACCCGTTCCAGGTCCCGTTCCACGTGCCCGGCCACCTCCAGGTAGGTGTCGACCATGCGGGCGCAGACCGCGTACGCCACCGCCCACGGGCCGGCGGCCAGCAGTGCGGGGCGGCGTTCGATGTCGGCGCGGACGCTGCCGAGCGCCCCGGCGGCTCCGTGTCGCACCGTGATGGCGAAGCGGTCACCGAGCAGCACCATGACGTCCCCGGTGTCGATCACCTCGGAGGTGTCGGTCAGCTCGTCGTGCTCGACGTAGCCGGCGGTGCGCAGGACCAGCAGCGTGACCGGTCCGTGGCGTTGCACGGTGGGCCGGTGCCCGTCGGCGAGCGCCTGTTCGACTGTCAGCTCGTCGAGGCCGAAGGTCTGGCCGACGGCGGCGAGTACGGCCGGGCCGGGGTCGTGCAGTCCCAGCCAGACGAAGGCGTCGCGGCGGTGCCGCGCCCGGGCGTACGCGTCGGCGTAGTGCGGTCGACCGGGTTCCCGGTGGCCGTTGACGTAGACGGCGCAGTCGACGACGGCGTCCGGGTTGGACCGGCGGGGGGTGGGGGAGCCGTCCTCGACCCGTCCGAGCAGTCGGCGGGCCAGGGCGAGTACGCCCCGCCCGGCCCGGTCCCGTGCCGGTCGCTGATCCACCGCGTGCCTCCCCGTCGCCGGCGTCCCGTCCCGATCAGGGGATGGTGCCACCGCATTCTGCCGAGCAGGGTCCGGCTCCCGACAGCGGGGCGGTGGCGCGGGCGACGCGGGGTTTGCGGCTGGCCGCTGACTGGCGGCTCGGTTCAGGCGGTGCGGGTGGCGAAGACGACGACGTTGTCGACGTAATTGCCGGTCGCCGCGTCGAACCGCCCGCCGCAGGTGATCAGGCGCAGCCCGGCGGCGTCCGCCGGGCCGTAGACCAGGGCGGTGGGAAAGTGCTCCTTGGGGTACGCGCGGACGTCGTCCACAGTGAACGTGGCGACCCGTGCGTCGGCGCGGGTGACCTGCACCTGTTGCCCGGCGCGGAGCCGACCGAGGTCGAAGAAGACCGCCGGCCCGGATGGTGCGTCGACGTGTCCCACCAGGACGGCGTTGCCGGTCTCGCCGGGGCTGACGCCGTGCCGGTACCAGCCGGCGAGGGTGGGCCGGTCCAGCGGCGGCACCTCCAGCACCCCGGAGGCGTCGGCGCCGACGGGGATGATGTCGGCGCGTACGTCGATGGCGGGGATCTGCACCCGGACGGGCGTGGCGGGTGGCAGCGGTGCCAGGTCCGGGGCGGGGTGGGTGCGGGTCGGCGCGTCGGCGGACGGTAGTGGTGGGCGCGCCGGGTCGGCGGTGAGGCCGACGGTGATCAGCCCGAGCCCGGTCACGCCGAGCAGGGCGACCACTGCCGGTAGGGTCCGCCGCCACCACACGTCTGCACCTCCGTGCCGGATCGTCGGGGTGCCCGCACCGGTGTCACCGGCGCGGGCACCCGTCTCAGGGATGGAACGGTCGCCGATCAGGCGACAGTGGAGACCGGACGGCGCCGGCGGATCAGGATCACCGCGCCGGCGAGGGCGGTGCCGAGCAGCGTGCCGCCGGCGGCGAGAGCGCCGGTGTCACTGTTGTCGCCGCCGGAGCCGGCGGGCGCGCCACCGATCGGGGTGACGGCGAACGTGGCGGTGCCGGCCGAGCTGCCGTCGCCGCAGGTCGCCGCCACCGTGTACGTGCCCAGGGTGAATCCGGCGGTGAACAGTTCGGCGCTCAGCCCGCCGCCGGCGGCGGCCGTGGTGGAGCGGACGTTCTGGTCGCGGTTGGGGCCGGTGACCCGGAAGATGGCGTCACCCGACTTCGGGTTGCAGGTCGTCGCGGTGAGCACGACGGTCCCACCGACCGGGGTGGTGGCCGGTGACACTGTGGTGTCGGCCAGTGCGGCGCCTGGCAGCAGGAGCGTGCCGAGGCCCACGCCGAGCGCCGCCGAGCAGAGTGCTGTTGAGACCTTCATACGCGTCTTCCCTCACTTTTCGTCCGCTGACTGCGTGGGACGTCGTTCGGGTGGCCAACTCCGTGACTAGCACCGGTGTGCCCAACACTAGGTGGGTTGGGTCCTCGATCAGGTGAAAATGAGAAATCCTCGTTGCCGTCACGTGTCCACCCGAAGGCGGGGTGAGCTGCGGGCTGTCGCCGCTGGGCCGATGGTGAGGTATTGCCGGCGACGGCGCGGATGTCGCGTCGCCCACCCGGTGGCCTGAGCGCCGTCCACCCGACCCGGTGGCGGCGCGCAGGCCGGCCGGGTCGTGTGGCAGCGTGGTGCGGGTGACCGACTCCGCGCCGCTCGACGTCGACCTCGCGCTGCTCGGTGGCGGCGGCGCGGCGTCGTTGCTGCTCGCCGCACTGGACCGGCACAACGTCCGGGACCTGCGGATCGCCATCGTCGACCCGGTGCGCCGACGCGGCCAGGACCGCACCTGGGCGTTCTGGGGCCACCCCGACAGCGACCTGGACCCGTTGCTCAGCGCGAGCTGGCAACAGGTCGAGGTGGCCACGGCGGCGCGACGCCGCGTCCTGGATCTCACCCCGCTGAGGTACGCCATGCTCCGCTCGGGCCCGGTCTACGACCGGGCTGCCGATGCCGAGCGTCGCCTCGACGCCACCCGGATCGTCGCGCCCGCCGAAACGGTGCGTGACGACGGCACCCGGGTGCTCGTGAGCACCGGCGACGGGCGCGGCATACGGGCCGGGTGGGTGCTCGACTCCCGCCCCCGCCCGCCGGCGCGCCCGGGGCGTACCACCTGGTTGCAGCACTTTCGGGGGTGGTGGCTGGAGGCGGATCGGCCGGTGTTCGACCCGACGCGGGCGGTGCTGATGGATTTCCGCACCCCGCAGCCGCCCCGGGGTGTCTCCTTCGGGTACGTGCTGCCGGTCAGCGACCGCTACGCGCTCGTCGAGTACACCGAGTTCTCGCCGGACCTGCTCACCGACGCCGGGTACGACGCGGCGCTGGCCGGTTACCGGGATCTGCTCGGGCTGGATCCGTCCGGGCTGCGGGTACGCGAGGTGGAGAACGGGGTTATCCCGATGACCGACGCGCCGTTCCCGGCCCGGCCCACCCCCCGCGTGGTCCGGCTCGGCACGGCCGGTGGCGCGACCCGCCCCTCCACCGGCTTCACCTTCTCCGCCATGTACCGCCAGGCCGACCAGGTGGCCCGCGCCCTCGCCGCGGGAGGCGCGCCGGTGCCCGCGCCGGCGTACCCGCGCCGGCACCGCTGGATGGACGCGGTGGCGTTGCGGGCGCTGGACCGGGGCGGGGTGGGTGGTCCCGAGTTCTTCGACAGGCTCTTCGACCGCAACCCGGCCGAGCGGGTGCTGCGCTTCCTCGACGGCGGCACCACCCCGGCCGAGGAGGTCGCGATCATGAATTCGACCCGGCTGGTGCCGATGATCGCCGCGACCGCCGGTGACGCCGTACACCGGGTCCGTGACCGGCTGCGCCCCACCCGTCCGGTGCCGGCCATCCCACCCGCGGTGGTGGGTGCGGCTCCGACGGCTCGGCGCGGCGGCCCCCCGACCGGGGAGGACGACGTCCGCGCCCGGTAGGTTGCCGGGCATGGTGGACGCGGCGGCCGGCAGGGGCGTGCAGATCTGGACGGACGGGGCGTGCAGTGGCAACCCCGGGCCGGGTGGGTGGGGTGCGCTGCTGCGGTACGGCGATCACGAGCGCGAGCTGTGCGGCGGTGAGGCCACACCCACCACCAACAACCGGATGGAGCTGATGGCGGCCATCCAGGCGTTGGAGAGCCTGAACCGGCCGGTCACCGTGGAACTGCACACCGACAGCACGTACGTCCGCAACGGCATCACCAGTTGGTTGGCGTCGTGGAAGCGCAACGGTTGGCGGACCGCCGCGAAGCAGCCGGTGAAGAACGCCGACCTGTGGCAGCGGCTGGAGGCGGCCTGCGAACGACACGAGGTCACCTGGCTGTGGGTCAAGGGGCACAACGGGCACCCGGAGAACGAGCGGGCCGACCGGCTTGCCAACAAGGGGATGACCGAGGCGCGGGGCGCGCTGACCAGCCGCTGAGCCCGGGTCAGCGGGACGCGTCGGGGTGCCCCGGCATGCTGGAGCCGCCGCCGCTGCTGCCTGACGAACCACCGGCGACGCCCGAGTTGTCGGGCTCGGTCACGATGTCCGGCCGGACGTCGGTGTCCGCCGGCGCGGGTACCTCGGTGTCCGCCTCGACCTGCACCAGTGGCACCTGGCCGGCCTCGTCCTCGCTGTGCTGCGGGTCGCCCGGCAGCTCACCGTCGCGCTTTCGGTAGCCCATGCCGTGCCTCCCGTCGATGCCGGTCCGCGTCGGCGCTGGCTACCCGGCGCCGTCCCGGCCGAAACCTCGCGGTCAGCGGCGGCGGCCCCGACCGCACGGTCGGCGGCGGCGGTCGAAACCGCAGCGGTGGCGACCTCAACCTCGCGGCCGGCTTTGGCCGGAACCTCAGCGGCGGCGGCGCTGACGGGCCGGGGCCCGGTCCGGCTGGCGGACCGGGGTGAGCGGCAGCGCCGTCCAGTGCGCCGGCCGGGTGAGCGTGTGTGGCAGCGCGGTGCGGGTGTCGCCCCGGGCGGCGTCCAGTTGGGTCTGGTGCAGGAAGAGGGTGCCCCGCAGGTCCGCGCCCCGCAGGTCGGCCCCGCGCAGGTCCGCGCCGGTGACGTCGGCCAGGCCGAGGTCCGCTCCGCGTAGGTCGGCGCCGATGAGCAGCGCCCCGCGCAGGTTGGCCCGGCGCAGGTCGACACGACGCAGGTCCACCCCGAGCAGGTGCGCTCCCCGCCGGTCGGCACCGCCGGGGGCGCGGGCCGCGTCGCTGGCCCGGGACAGCAGCGGGTTGACCCGCATCCGGTGGCCGGCGACGTCCACCGCGCGCAGCCGCGTCGGGTCACCCTCGGTGAGCGTCAGCGTCTCGGCGCTGGCGCGCTCCAGCTCGGCGCGTAGGTCGGCCGGCGGGCCCAGCGCCACCGCCTCGGTGAGGTACCAGAGCAGTTCGTGCAGCGGTCGCAGCACCGCGAACGCCTCCGCCATCGCCGGCAACGTCTCCGGCGCGTCCCGCCAGTCCCTCCCGCCGAAGGTCACCTGGGCGACCTGCTGACCGGCCCCGAAGCAGTCGAACACCGTGCAGCCGGGAAACCCCCGCTGCCGCAGCTCGGTGTGGATGCCGCAGCGGTGGTCGGGGCGCAGGTTCGGGCAGGGTGAGCCGGCCGGTTTGTCGATGGCGAAGTCCGTCGAGGCGGCGAAGGCGGGCACCACGCAGCACAGCCCGAAGCAGCGCCCGCAGTCGGCGCGAAGCTGCGCCGACCCGGACGGCGGTGCGGTGCGGTCCGACACGTCGACGGTCCTCCCGGTGGTCAGGGGTGGACCTCAATTGTTTCCCGGGCCGATCCGGTGCTCCGTGCGGGGGTCACCGTGCGTGCGTGTCGCCGGCCGTCGCGGGGCGTGGTGCCGGGGTACGGGCGTCGCCCGGCGGCGGCACCAGTCGGCGGATGTCCCGCTCGCCGTCGCCGTGCCCGTACTTCTGGTCGAAGTGCCGTTTCACCACGGCGGCCGGGGTGCGGTCCCCGTCGGCGGGCTCGGCCAAGGCGAACACGCCCGGGGCGGCCCCGTGCGCGCGGGGCGGCAGCACGGCGCGCACGGTGAGCGGCCCGGTGACCCGGAACCCCCGACAGTCGACGTAGTGCTGCCCGTCCACAGTCACGTACGGCACGCGGACCTCGACCACGTCTGACTCGTCGTGGCGCAGCGTCACCATGACCGACCAGTACCGCTCCAGGTCGAGGGTGGCCTGCTCGTGCTCCCACAGCTCCTCGAACCGGGCGTGCACGAAGCCGCCCCACGGGCTGTCCATGTCCACCTCGAGCTGCGGCACGTTGAACGACAGCTTCCCGATCGGGAAGAACGAGATCAGTGCTCGCCCGTCCCACTGGTAGAGCTGGATCGACGGGGACGCGTCGTAGAGCCGGACCTGTAGGCGGTGTCGCAGTGGGGCGTCGAGCGCTTCGGCGAACGCGGCCAGGTGGCGCAGGTTGGTGCGGATCTGCCGGGGCACGTCCACCCGTTGTCGTTCCAGCTCCTCGGAGCGTTGCTGGGCGGCGGTGCAGTCGGGGTCGAGCAGCAGCAACTGCACCTGGGCGCCGTTGGCGAGTGCCGCTCGCACCGCGCTCAGGGTCTCCTCGCGGTGCCGTTGCTCCAGCAGGATCGTCCAGGTGTCGAGGATGCGCACCCGGCGTCCGGAGCGGTGCAGCCGCGTCACGAACGCCTGCTGGTCGAAGCTGAGGTGCTCCTGCACCCGCGCCTTGCGGGCCTCCTCGAACAACGGGTCGAAGATGAGGTACGAGATGGCCGCGAGGACCACGCTGGCCCCGAGGTTGAGCAGCAGGTCGCTGAGGAACCCGGTGCTGCGCCAGGCGGCCAGCAGCATGACGACGGCGATCGCGAACAGCGCCCCGCCGACGACGAAGGCGCGCCGTTGCCGCCCGCCCCGACCAGCCCACCCGGACATCCGGTCCCCTTTACGCCGTCGGTCTGCCCCACCGCCGCTTGCTGAGCACCGGAGTTCGGAGGATATCTGCCCGCTTTGCCGGGCGCTGTCCCGTTCTCCGAGCGGTCGGTTCGCCGCCCGAACCCGCTCCGCCGCTCATAGGGTGACGGTAACGGAGTCAGGCGAGCACGGAGGGTGGCGGGTGGACGAGAGTGAACGCGAGCAGGCGCTTCTCACCGTCCTGACCACCGAGCACTACGCGTTGCAGACGTCCCGGGCCGGCACCATCGCCGAGGCCACCGGCCGCGCCACCATTTTCCTGTCCGTCCTGTCGGCGGCGCTCATCGGTCTCGGCTTCGTCGCCAGCAACGACAAGGTCGTCCGGCCGTACCTGGCCGCGGTGCTGCCGACCCTGGTCATCATCGGGGTGCTGACGTTCCTGCGGCTGGTGGAGACCACCGTGGAGAACGCGTTGGACCTGCTGCGCATCCAGCGGATCCGGGCTTTTTACCACAGTCAACTCGCCGGTGAGCACGACTTCTTCGCCGACGCCGTGGCGGCCGACGATGACATGAGCACGGCCTGGAACATGGTCGGCACGCGTCCGGGGCGGTGGGAGTTCCTGTTGACCACCGCCGCCCTCGTGGGGGCGGTCAACGCGGTACTGAGCGGGCTCGGCATCGCGCTGCTGGCCACCAGCGTCGGCGTCGGTGTCGGGGTGACGGTGGTGATCGGGGTGCTGGTCGCGGTGGTGGCGTCCGGTGTGCAGTTCGCGTACATCGTCCGGACGTCGGCCGCACGGATGCGCTGAGAGCCCACCGGCGGCGTACCGTCGCCTGGTGCTGATCACCCGATTCACCCACTCGTGCGTGCGGGTGGAACACGACGGTGGGGTGCTTGTCGTCGACCCCGGGACGTGGAGCGAGCCGCGGGCCCTGCTCGGCGCGGACGCCGTTCTGGTCACCCACGAGCACACCGACCACGTGGACGTGTTGCGGCTCGCCGGTCTCGGTGTCCCCGTGTACGCACCGGTTGGCGCCCGACTGCCGGATCTCGTTGCACTGCCGGTGATCCGGGTCCGCCCGGGGCAACGCTTCACGGCGGCCGGCATCCCGGTCAGCGCGCACGGCGGCCGACACGCCGCGATCCACGCGGGGCAGCCCGACTGCCCGAACCTCGGTTATCTGATCGGCGGTGAGCTCTACCACCCGGGTGACGCTCTGCACGTGCCGGACGAGCCGGTGGGCACCCTGCTCGTCCCGGCGCAGGGCTCCTGGTTGCGCCTCGACGAGGCGATCCGGTTCGCCGGGGCCGTGGGCGCGGAGGCGGCGTACCCGATCCACGACGCTCAGCTCAACGACCGTGGTCTGGCCAGTGTCGCCGGCTGGTTCGCCGAGACGATCCCCGGCTACCGTCACCTAATGCCCGGCGACACCGCCTGACCACGACCCCCTGGGCGCGTCGCGGAGCCCGGTCGACCTGCACCGTGGTCCCTATCGTTCGGCGAGGGCGAGGGTCACGCCGAGCGCGACGAACGTGCCGGCCGCGGATCGGCGCAGCCAGTCGGTCACCCGGGGGCGGGTCAGCACCCGGTCGCGGACGCGGGCCGCGAAGATGCCGTAGCCGCTGAACACCACGAAGGTGAGCAGCATGAACACCGCGCCGCAGCCGAGCATCGCCCGGGTCGAACCCGGCGCCGTGGTGTCCACGAACTGGGGCAGGAACGCGACGAAGAACATCGTCGGCTTCGGGTTGAGCAGGTTGACCAGTACCCCGGAGACGATCACCCGGATCGCCGAGCGGGGTGGCGCGTCGGTGGTCACCGCGAAGGCGTCGCGGTCCCGTGCCATGGACCAGGCCAGGTAGAGCAGGTAGCCCACGCCGAGGTAGCGGACGGTCTCGAACGCCGTGGCGCTCGTCTGCATCAGCGCGGCCAGCCCGGTCATCGCCGCCAGCAGGTGCGGCAACGTGCCGAGCGTGCAGGCGAACGCGGCAAGCACCCCGGCCCGCGCACCGCGGGACAGGCCGGCGGAGAGCGTGAAGATCACGCCGGTGCCGGGGGTGACCACCACGATCAGCGTGGTGATCAGGAACGGAATGGTCACGACGATCCTCCGGGCGAGTGGGCAGCTCTGACTGCTGCTCACTCTGCTGCCACAATGGTCCGATGGGCAGAGCCAAACCGACGGCGTCCGAGGGGTCCATATCGGCCGGCTCCGACTTCCTGCACCTGACCGTCACCGACGCGGCGCCGGGCGGGCGCGCCACCTGGCTCACCGACCGACTCCGGCAGGCCATCGCCGAGGGGCGGGTGCCCGTCGGCGACCGGCTGCCAGCGACCCGGGTACTCGCCGCCGACCTCGGTGTCTCCCGGGGCGTGGTCACCGAGGCGTACCAACGCCTGACCGAGGAGGGACACGTCGCCGGCCGGGGCCGGGCCGGCACTGTGGTCGTCGCCGCGCCGGCCGCGCCCCCACCCACCCCGGCCGCCGCGCCGGCAGCGGTAGTGACCTTCCCGCCGGCACCGGGCACCGACATCTTCGACGCGGTACGCGCCGCGCACGCGTCGATCGACCTGACGCCGGGCGTACCCGATCTGGCCGCCTTTCCCCGCGCGGACTGGCTGCGCGCCGAACGGACCGTGCTGCGTCGCCTCGCCGCGGCCGACCTCGGCTACGGCGACCCGGGTGGCGCGCCCGCGCTGCGCCAGGCAGTCGCCGCCTGGTTGGCCCGCAGCCGCGGCATCAGCGCGGACCCCGGCGAAGTGATCATCGTGGCCGGCGTCTCCCAGGCGCTCGGGCTGCTCGCCCAGGCACTCACCGGTGCCGGCGTCGACCGGATCGCGGTCGAGGACCCGGGCTCGCTCGGGGTCCGACAGCACCTGAACAACTGGCTGATGGACACCCCGCCGATCACCGTCGACGACGCCGGCCTGCGGGTCGACGAGCTGGTCGCCAGTGGCGCGCCGGCCGTGATGCTCACCCCCGCCCACCAGTTCCCGACCGGGGTGGTGCTCGACGGTGACCGCCGCCGCCACCTCGTCGCGTGGGCGCGGGCCGGCGGCCTGATCATCGAGGACGACTACGACGCCGAGCACCGCTACGACCGTCCGCCGGTGCCGGCGCTGCGTGGTCTGCTGCCCGAGCAGGTCTGCTACGCCGGCAGCGTCTCCAAACTGCTCGCCCCCGCCCTGCGGGTCGGCTGGCTGCTCGTGCCGGCGCGGCTGCGCGAGGCGGTGCTGGCCGCCAAGCGCAACGCCGACCTGGGCAACGCCGTGCTGCCGCAACTGGTGCTCGCGGAGCTGATGACCTCCGGCGCCTTCGAGCGGCACCTGCGGCTGCTGCGTCGTCGACACATCCGCCGCCGGGACGCCATGGTCGCCGCGCTGGCCCGCGCGTTGCCCTCGGCGACAGTGCACGGTGCCGCCGCCGGTCTGCACCTGATGATCACGCTGGACGACACCGTCGTCGACACCGAGCTGGCGGCGGCGACGCTGGCGCGCGGGGTGAAGGTGCAACCGCTGTCCTGGCACTGCCAGCGGCCGTACCGGCCGGGTCTCGTGCTCGGCTACGCGGCCCGCACTCCCACCGAGATCGAGGACGGCGTCGCCGCCGTCGCCGCAGCGCTCCGATCCGGCGGGGACCGTCCGTCCACAGTGCCCGCCGGCGACGCCGTCGCCCTCGACCAGGGTCAGCGCTCGACGTCGTAGATCACCTTGAGGATCCCGTTCGAGTAGCTCTCGGACTCCCGCATCCTCAGCATGTACTTGTCCCGGTCGGCCCGGCCGAACAGGGTTTTCCCGGCACCGAGCAGCACGGGGAAGACGAGCAGGTTGTACCTGTCGATCAGCCCTTCGTCGGACAGCCGCCGGGCCAGCTCCGCGCTTCCGTGGATGAAGATCGCGCCGCCGTCACCCTGCTTGAGTGCGGCGATGTCCCCGGCCGAGCGCAGGATCGTCGTCGGCCCCCACCCGTCGACGAGCGCGTCGTCGGACAGCGTGCTCGACACCACGTACTTGGGCAGCTCCTGGTAGCTGGCGTGGTCCTCCGAACCGGGCCAGACCTGCGCGAACTGCTCGTAGCTGTGACGGCCGAACATCAACGCCGTCGTGTCGCCGAGCTCCTCGCCCTTCAGCGACCAGGCCTCCGCGACGGGGTCGAGGTCCTTGAACACCCATCCGGCGCTGCGGTGCTCCTCACCCGGCCCGCCGCCGGGCGAGTCCACGACGCCGTCGAGCGACATGAAACCGGTGTAGACCAGGTCGCGCATGTGGTGTCTCCTCATGTTCGGATGGGACTGTCCGATCCAGGCTAGATCCCGGTCGCGGCGTTGTCGCGGACGAAAACGACAACGGGGCCGAAAACTCCGCCGGGGGATCAGCCGGCTCAGCCCAGGAACAGTTGGACGAGGACCAGCACGGCGAGCAGCGCCGGCCCCCGTGACCCCTGACGCAGCAGGTCGACAGGGATCATCCCGAACGGCGTGTTCACCGTCGCGCCGCCGTAGTCGATCGGCGGGCGGGTGCCGGCCCGGAACGCGGCGGCCACCACCCCGACCGCCAGCGTCGGCGCCAACCACGCCGGCCCCGGTTCGACGGTCGGAAGGGTCAGCAACCACCACAGGCCCGCGCCTACCGCCGGCACCACCACGTGGATCCCGCGCAACAGGTTGTCGCTGCCGCCCAGCGCCCGGCGCAGACCGGGTGAGCGGCTGACCGCGCGCAGGCCGCCGGTCAGCCGGTTGGCGGCGAGGTACGCGAACACCACCTGCGCCGCCCCGGCCAACCCCGGCAGGGCGAGCGCGGCAGCGTACTGCACCCCGACCAGCGCCGCCCAGATCAGCACGGCGCTCGGGTGGCGGCGCAACCGGCGTACGTCGGCCTGGAGCAGCGCCCACCAGCCGGGGCCGGGCCGGAACCGGCGGCTGCGGACCCGGCCGATCCGGCGCCAGCGGCGGCTCTCCACCAGGCCGGTGAGCAGGCTCGGATCCAGCAGGATCGTGGCCGTGGCGGCGGCGTTCGCGAACTGCGCGCCGGTGGTCAGGGTGGCCCGGTCGACCCGGGGCAGCGCGCGTACCGCGAGGATCATGCCCAGGCCCGCGAGCGGCACGGCGAGGGCGAACACCGCGACTGTCGGCGTCGCCGCCGGCCGGGGCAGCCCGTCGCCGAAGCGACCGACGAACACCACCAGGGCGGTGATCACGGCCGCCGTCACCATCGGCACCGCCCCGGCCACCGTCGGCCACCGCCGACCCGACCGGCTGCTCTGGGCGACGACGCTGAGCGCCAGCGCTGCCGCGCCCCACCCCGCGCCGGCCGCCGCCGCCCAGCCCAGGGCGGACGGGTCGCTGACCCCGCCGAGCGCCGCCACTGCCACCCCGAGCGCCGCGGTGCCGGCCGCCGCACCCACCAACAGCAGTACGAAGCGCGGTAACAGCCAGGCCCGCCGGTCGATCGGCGCGCTCGTCGCCCAACTCTGCGTCGCCGGGGTGACGAGCAGTGGGCCGAGCGCGCGCAGACCACGCCAGGCGAGCCCTGCCCCGGCCAGCAGCGCGGCGACCGCCAGCCACCACCGCACGCCCGGCTCGGCCTGCCCCACGGTGGGGGAGTCCAGCAGGTCGCGGCTGGCGCTGATCGCGAACCAGCCGTACATGCCCACGAACAGGACCATGACGTACGCGTCACCGAGCACGTCACCCAGGGAATGATCGTGGTGCCGGCTGCGGGCTCGGCGCAGGTGGGTCCGCACCTGCCGGGCCGAGGGCACCCCGGCCGGCGCGTCGGCGATCGTGGCCGGCCCGGCGGTCACTTGCCGATCTCGATGCGCTCGTCGACCACCGCGTCGATCAGCTCCGGGTCGTGCGAGGCCAACAGCACCGCCGTGCCCGCCGCCCGTTCCCGCAGCAGCCGGTCGGCGAGCCACTGTCGCCCCCGCACGTCCAGCCGCTGCTCGGGCTCGTCCAGGATCAGCACCCGACGGGGCCTGACGAAACAGGACGCCAGCGCCAGTCGGCGACGCTGCCCGCTGGACAACGTCACCGGCAACTGGTCGCGGGCCGCCTCCAGGCCCAGCTCGGCGAGGACCTCCTCGACCGCTTCGGCGTCACCCCCGTGGGCGTACGCCACCAACTCCAGGTGCTCGACCACCGACAGGTCGGGGAAGAAGTCGATGTCGTCCAGGGCGGCCGCCACCAGCGCGCGTACCTGAGGATCGGTCTCGTCGGCCTGTCGGCCCTGCACCAGCACCTCACCCGCGTCCGGCCGGTCGGCGCCGACGACACAACGCAGCAGGGTGGTCTTGCCGCTGCCATTGGGGCCCAGGACCACGGCGATCCGGCCCGCCGGGAGCGTGAAGCTCACCTCGTCGAGCACTACCAGGTTGCCGAAGTTGCGACTGAGTCCCCGTACCGAGAGCGCGTCCACGATCACAGAGTCTCCCAGAGCCGTGCCAGCGACCAACCCGAGCGACCTACGTCACGTGACGCTCGGCGTCCCTTTCGAGCCGGGCGTCGGCGGCGGACAAACCCTGGGCGTCAGCGACCTCCTCGGCCACCGCCGCCGCGTCCGCCCAGTGCCGCCGCGCCTCGGCCTGGTCGCCGAGCGCGGCGCTGGCGTCACCCAGGTAGAGCAGGGTACGCGCCAGCCCGGCCGTCGGCCGGGTCTCCTCGCGCAGCCGGCGGCTCTCGGCAAGCAGCTCGTACGCCGTCCGCGCCTGCCCCGAGGTGCTGCTCAGCAGCGTCGCCCCGGCGTTGAGCAGCGCCGTCGCCCGACTCGTCGGGTCGTTCACCGACTCGTACTCGCGTAGTGCGGCCCGCCACGCCTGGGCGGCGTCCAGGTGCTCGCCGAGCGCCGCGTGCACGAGCACCAGGTTGGTGAGCGCCGCCGCGTACCCGCGTGCGTCGCCGACCGACCGGAACGTGTTGGCGGCCCGCACCAGGTGGTGGTGCGCGGTGTCCGGTTCACCCCGGGCCAGCTGCGCCGCCCCCAGCCCGAGATCGGTGAGGGCGTGCCCGGCGCGGTCGGCACCCGAGCGGTGCCGGCGGGACATCTCCAGGTGCTCCACCGCGTCGTCGAGCTGCCCCAGGTCGAGCAGGGCCAGGCCGAGGTTCATCCGCGCCTGGGCGTTGCCCCGCCGACCCCGCTCGTTGACCGCGAGGGCGAGCGCCATCACCGCCCCCTGCGGGTCGTGCCGGCGTCGACGCAGCACGCCCAGCTCGTTGTGCGCCCACCCGGCGATCTCCGGGCGGTCGTCGGCGGTCGGGGTGGCCAGCACGGTACGGCAGACCTGCTCCCACTCGTCGAGCCGCTCGGCGTACGCCAGCCAGCCGCACAGCGCCACTGCCAACCGGAACCACCACCGGCGCACCCGACGGGGCAGCGTCTCCTTCGCGCCGGCCGGCACCCGCACCACCGCGAGCAGCAGCTCCTGGTGCAGGTCGAACCAGCCGTACGGGTCGTCGTCAAGCGGCAACGACCACTCCCGGTCCGGCGGGGAGCCGAGCACCGCCAGGTTGGCCACGTGCCGTTCGGCCCGCCGGGCCAGGTGCCGGGTCAGCCGGGCCTGCGCGGCGACCCGGGCCCGGGCCGGATCCGCGTCGCGCAGGTGCAGTCGGGCGCTGCCGGCCAACAGGGGGCGGACCTCGTACCGGTCGCCGGGCGCGCCGACCACGAACGCCGCGGCGGCCAACCGGTCGAGCAGTGCGGTCACCAGCTCCGGGTGCCGCCCGGCCAGCGCGGCGATGGTGGGCCGGTCCACCGGGGCGGGGACCAGCGACATCAGCCGGTACAACCGGCGGGCCTGGCGGGGCAGCACCCGGTACGCGATGTCCCGTTCGGTGACCAGGCGGGCCGCCGGTGAGAAGGCGAGCCGCTGGTGCGGTGGCGTCTGTGCCGCGCGGCGCAGCACGTCCAGCACGTCGGAGTGCCGCCAACTGTGCTGAGCGGTGCGGTAACCGAGCGCGCGGACGATGCGCGGTTGTCGCCCGCACAGGTCGACGATGTCGCGTACCGCCGGGTCGGTACGCGGGTCGGCGCGACGGGCCCGGGCGGCGGGCGCGGCCCCGCCCGCCGTGGCGAACAGTTCCACCGCCTCGGCCGTGCCCGGTTCGGCGACCCAGTGCGCGACCACACCCTCCAGGCCGACGAGCGCCGGCCCGCCGGCCAGCAACAGGCGGCAGGTGCGCGCTGTCGGCGGCAACAGTGGCCGTACCTGGTCGGGACGGTCCACGTTGTCGAGGACCAGCAGGATCCGGCGACCGTCGAGCTGGCCGCGCAGCGCGTCGGCGGCGGCGACGAGCGCGTCCGGCCGCCCGGACGTCGGTGGGGCGGTGCCCAGGATCCGGGCCAGCGCCGTGAGCACCTGCCGGGCCGAGCGGGGTCGGCCGTGTCGCCGCAGGTCCAGGTAGTACTGCCCGTCCGGGAAGTCGTCCCGGCACTGGTTCGCGGCCTGCACAGCGATCGCCGAGGTGCCCACCGCGCGTCGGCCCAGGACCGCCACCGCGTGCTCGCGTGCCAGCAACCCGACCACCGCGTCGACGTGCTCGTCGCGCCCGGTGAACTCGGCCGTGTACGGCAGGGTGGGCGCCCCGGTGGCCGGGATGCTGAGCACCTCCGTCGGCTCGGGGCCGACCTCCTGGTTCGCCCGGCGGCGGCCCATCACGAAGCCGACGACGCCGACGAGGCCGCCGACGACGGCCAGGACGACGGTCGCCGGCCCGAGCAGCTCGGTCGCCAGTTCGGAGAGGAGGTTGCCGGCCAGGTTGCCGCCCACGTTGACGACGACGGCGCTGAGCAGCCCGCCGATCCCGACCAGTGCCGGCCAGCGCGGGTTGCGGCGCCCGCCACCGGGCCCGGTCACCGGACGCCCCCGGAGACGAGCCCGGCGACCAGGTGCCGCCGCGAGAGAACCACGAGCACCACCGGCAGCACCGAGGCGAGCACCGAGCTGGCGGCCAGCGCGCCACTGTTGCTCACGAAACTGCGGGTCTGCTCGGCCAGGAACGGCCCGAGCGGCGACGACCCCGACGCACTGAACAACCGGCCCACCACCAGGTCGTTCCAGACCTGGACGAACTCCAGCACGGAGACCGCCACCACCGCCGACCGGTTGTGCCGGGCCAACCGGCGCAGAGTGTGCCACCACCGGCGGCCGCCCAGCCGGGCGTCGCGGACCTGCTCCACGGGCAGGTCGGCGAACGCGTTGCGCAGCACCAGCACCGCGAACGGCACGCCGAGCGCGATGTGCACCAGGGCCAGGCCCTGCGCCGTGCCGGAGGACAGCACCAGGCCCAGCACCTCGTTGACCGGCCCGGCGATGACCTGGATCGGCACGACGCTGCCCGCCAGCAACAGCAGCCCGGTGGCCTGCGCGGCCGGCCCGGTCAACCAGGCCAGCGGGTAGGCGGCCAGCAGCGCGACCACGAGCACCGTGGCGGTCACCGCGGTGGCCAACAGCAGGGTGAAGCCCAACGTGCGCCACAGCTCGGTGCCGGTGAGCAGGTCGCGGTAGGACTCGCCGTCCGGCGGTGCCGACCACCAGCCGCGGGCAGCGGCGTCCACGCGGCCGTGCGCCGAAGTGGCGACCAGCACCACGAGCGGCACCAGCCAGGCGATCGCGGCGCCCGCCGCGAGCAGCCGGAACACGCGCCGGGGCGGGGCGACCGGGGTGGGCTCCGGTGCCGCCTCGACGCGCGGCGGGGGCCACGCCTGCCGGACGAAGAGCGCGGCCACCATGATGCCGCCGATCACCGCCACCAGCCACACCACGCCGAGCGCCGCGCCGTCGCCGGTGGTGGTGCCCCCGGAGGTCTGCCAGATCCGCAGCGCGAGCACCGAGGCCTCGTCCCGGACCGAGCCGGGGGTCATCACCAGGATCAGGTCGAACGTGCGGCTGGTGCCGACCGCGACCAACGCGAAGACCACAGCTGTCGTCCGCAGCAGCAGGGGCCGCCACTGCGCGTCCCACAGCACGTGGCGGCGCTTACCGCCGTAGGCGCGGACCGCGTCGGCGAGACTCGGCGGGACGGCGTCCAACGCGGACCGGAAGACGAGCACCGCCAACCCGACCCAGGCCCAGACGAACGCCGACATCAACGCGACGGTGACCATCCCCGGCCCGAGCAACTGCGGCGCGTCCTCCACGGACCGGCCGGTCAGTCGGGTCGCGACGAGGGTGGCCAGCCCCCGGCTCGGGTCCGGGTCGTACATGAGCCGGAAAGTGACCCCGGTGACGACGAGCGGCAACGCCACCGGCACCAGGAGGATCAACCGGACCAGGCCGCCCTCCTCGGAGCGGCGGGACGCGGCGGCGAGCAGATAGCCCAGTGCCGTCACCACCGCCGGCACCAGCAGGGCCCAGAGAACGGTCCGTCCAACCACCGCGCCGGTGCCCGGGGCGGCGAGCGCGGTCCGGAAGTGCGCCGCGCCGACCCAGCGACCGTCGGTGGTGACACTCGCGTGCATGGTCCGCAGCACCGGCCAGAGCACCAGCCCGCCGAGCAGCACCGCCGCCGGCAGCAGCAGGGCCGACGTCGCCCCCGCCGCCGGATAGGCCCGACCCCGTCGGGCGGGACCGACGTCGTCGAGGACCGTCAACTCGCCGAGGACCCGCACCCGGCTCATCGGCGGCCCCCCGCGCTGCGGGCCGCCGCGGCGAACAGACCGGTGGCCCGCCGGATCGCCTCGCCGGCCCGGACCCCGTCGGTGACGTCGGCGAAGAAGCCCTGCATGATCCGCCAGATGCCCACCCCGTCCGAGCCGGTGAACGCGCCCGGCAACTGGTCGGACAGGTCGAAACGCAGGGTGCCGGGCGTCCGCATCTCCGCGGCCAGCCCCTGGCCGACGCGGTCCCGGTAGCTGTCGATAGCGACGTTCGTGTTGGGCGACAGGTAGCCGCCGGCCCGCAGCCACGGCTGGAACGACTCGGCCCTGGTGAGCCACTCGACCAGCTCGACCCCGCCCCGGGCGTCGGCGAACGCCACTGCCGCGTCCCCACCGACGATCAGGGGGCCGCCGCCCGGCTCGGCGCCCGGAAAACGGAACGTGACAGGCACCTCCGGGCCGCGCTGGAACGGGTCGGCGACGTCCGCGGTGAAGTCCGCGCCGACGAGCATCACCGCCCGCCTCGTGTGCACCACCTGGATCACCGACTCCTCGTACTGGGTGAGCAGGGCGCGACGGCCGCCGCCGACGAACGCCCCGTTGATGCTCCAGAGCCCGGCGAGCCGGTCCAGTGCCGCCCGCACCGGGCCGCTCTGCCAGTCGGCGTCCGACCGGGCCAGGCTGTTGTAACTCTCGGGTGCGATGTCGGCGAGCACGTTCTCGAACCAGTCGGTGAGCACCCAGCCGTCCGCGGCGCCGATGGCCAGGGGTGCCGGCCCGGCGTCGCGCCGGGCGAGCGCCCCGAGCTCCTGGGTACGCCGGACCAGCGCGTCCCAGTTGGCCGGCGGCACGGGCAGCATCGAGGGAAGGTGCCAGACCAGCGACTTGTGTGCCGCCTTGACCCAGACGCCGTAGCGCTGGCCGTCGGCGGTCAACAGCTCACCCAACCCGGCGGGTACGGCGTACCCGGTCGACGCGCGCACCGGGCTCAGCCAGCCGCGCTCGGCGTACTCGGTAACCAGGCCGGGGCGCGGCAGGATCGCCACGTCCGGGCTGGTGCCGGCGAGGTGTCGGGCGCGCAGAAAAGCGTCGATGTCGTTGCCGGCGCTGACCACCTGCACCGGTGCGGGGTAGCCGGCGACGACCTCGCGGAACCGGTCCAGTTCGCTGGTGCTCCAGACCACCGCCACCTGCACCGACCGGGTCGCTGCGGAGCAGCCGGCGGCGAGCGCGGTGGTGCCCGCGGCGGCGGCGCGCAGCAGCGTACGACGGCTCACTCCGGCGGGCGGCCTCACCGGGGCGCCCCGCTCGGCTCGGTGACCAGCTCGTGCCGGACCGGAATCTCGGCCAGGGTGGCCGGGTCGGCGGTGCAGACCAGCACCGCCATCCCGGGTGCGTCCGGTGGTGAGAGGCGGGGCATCAGGTCACCGAGGCGACTGCCGCCGGCCGAAGCGGCCGGCAGGTCGACCACCAGCACCTCGGGTAGGCAGGCCGCCGCCCGGGCGAGCGCCACCCGGAACCGCTGGGCGGCGGAGATCTGGTGCGGCAGCAGGGCGAGCGAGAACGCCAGCTCGAGCCGGTCGACCACGGTGGCCGTCCAGTCGTCTGCCACCTCGTGCACCCGTTCGCGTTTGCGCTGGCCGTACTCGATGTTGCGTCGCACGGTGAGCTGCGGCAGCAGCGCGCCACCGGCCGGCACGTAGCCGATCTGCCGGCGGGGCGGCGGCAGGCCGGTGACGTCCCGGTCGCCGACGAGGATGTGGCCGGTCACCGGCGGGGCCAGCCCGGCCAGCACCCGGGCGACAGCGGTGCCGAACCGGGGCGGCGCCACCAGGGCGGCGAGCGTGCCGGCGGGTACGTCGAGGGTCACCGGCCCGGTGCCGGGGACGGCGACCAGTGCGCGTAGCCGTAACGTGACCCTCACCTCCGGTGACCATCGATGACCGTCCCAGGGTGGCACACCGTGCCGACAGTCGACGCCCCCGGCCTCTCCAGTGTGGAGGCGGTCGGGGCTGTTCAGGCGGGGGAGTAGAGCGCGGCGAGCCCGGCCGCCGTGGCGGCCAGCCGTTCGCGTAGCGACACCGGCGTCAGCACCTCGACGTCGGCGCCGAGTCGCAGCAGGTCACCGTGGGCATGGGTGAGCGACTCGATCGGCAGCACCGCTGTCACCCAACCCCGCGCGTCAGGTGGCCCGGCGGTGGTGTCCATCGCGGTCACCACCGGGTCGCTGCCGATCTCACGCAACCGCTCCCGCCCGGCGGGGGAGAGCCGGACGTGGGCCTCGTCGCGGTGCAGCCGGGCCCGGAACTGCACCACGTGGGCCCGCCACCAGGCCGGCAGGTCGAAGTCGGTGGGTCGGTCGAACTCCTGCGCCAGTGGGGTCAGCGAGAGGATCTGGTTGACCCGGTAGGTCGCCGGCGCGCCCCGGCCGGGCTGGTCGGCCACCACGTACCAACGGCCGCCCTTGAGCACCAGGCCGTACGGCTCCAGGACCCGGGTCACTTCGCCGTTCCAGCCGCGGTAGCGCACCTCGACGCGGTGCTGTCGCCAGACCGCCTCGGCCGTGCGGGCCAGCTCGGGGGAGGCGTCGCCGTCCGCGTACCACCCGGGTGTGTCCAGGTGGAAGCGTTGTCGCAGTCGGGTCGCCCGGTCGCGCAGCGGGGCGGGGAGTGCGGCGTGCAGCTTGAGTTGCAGCGCGGCGACCACGTCGCCGTAGCCCAACTCGTCGGCGGGGCCGGGCAGCCCGGCCAGGAACAGCCGGTCGGCCTCCTCGGCGGTCAGCCCCGTCAGCCTGGTCCGCCAGCCGTCGACGAGGTGGTAGCCGCCGGCGTGCCCGGCCTCGCCGTAGAGCGGGATGCCGGCGGCGTGCAACGACTCGACGTCCCGGTAGATGGTGCGGGGGGAGACGGCCAACCGCTCGGCGAGCTGCGCGGCGGTCAACCGCCCGTGCGACTGGAGCAGCAGCAGGACGGAGAGAAGTCGAGAAGCCCGCACTTCACTGACACTAGTTGTCAGGGGACCCGTTCTACCGTCCCGGCATGGCATTTCGCGACAAGGAACTACGAACGCCCGGACCCGTGCTGGTGAACGGTCGACACCTCAAGCGCTACCACGTGGACCAACCGGAGCGACCGCTCGAACCGGAGGTGGAGAAGGCCGCGTACGAGCACCTGCCCCTGCTGCTCGTCGACATCGTCGACGACGGCACCCCCGCCGCCGGGTGGGTGGTGCTGCACCGGGGCGCGGACACCGGCGCGTACCTGCTGGCGTACACCTGGGTGTGGGACAACGCGCTGGAGGTCCGCGTCGCCGCGGCCGGTCAGCCGGCGCTGGACTGCCCGGACGACGACCCGACGAACTTCGTCGAGGTACGGCGACCCGCCGTCGGCTGCGTCTGGGAGTTGGCGGTGCTGGAGCACGAGCGGGCGGCCTGGGTTCGGCATCTGCTCGCCCCGCAGACCCCCCACCTGGCCGGATACCTGGGCGACGCGCGGGCGGAAGGGCCGGTGGGCCACTGATGGGCGACTTCGACTTCTTCACCGGGACCTGGGACGTGGTGAACCGACGCCTGCGGGAGCGGCTGGTGGGCTCCGACGACTGGGAGGAGTTCCCGGGGGTGTCGGTGGCGCACGGCTTCTTCGCCGGTGGCGGTCACTTCGACGAGATCACCTTCCCGACCAGGGGTTCCGCCGGCGCCACGGTCCGGATCTTCGACCCAGCGCGTGAGCAGTGGTCGATCTACTGGATGAGCAGTGTCGACGGCGTGTTGGGCCAGCCACCGATGGTGGGCCGCTTCGTCGACGGGGTCGGCCGGTTCTACGCCGACGACCAGCACGAGGGGCGCCCGGTCCGGTGCCGGTTCATCTGGTCCGACATCAGCGCGACCACCGCCCGCTGGGAGCAGGCGTTCTCCGTCGACGGTGAGCGGACCTGGGAAACCAACTGGATCATGACCTTCACCCGGGCGTCCGACTAGGGGTCGTCTCGGTGTCACCGGCCATCCGGGTGCGGTGCTAGGGTCCGACCACCGCCCCGGATGGAGGAACGCGATGGCCTCCGACCACGTCGACGTGCTGATCATCGGCGCCGGCCTGTCCGGCATCGGCGCCGCCTGCCACCTCCGCCGGGAGTGCCCCGACACGTCGTACGCGGTGCTGGAGTCGCGCGACGCCATCGGCGGCACCTGGGACCTGTTCCGCTACCCGGGCATCCGCTCCGACTCGGACATGTTCACCCTCGGCTACTCGTTCAAGCCGTGGACCGCGCCGAAGGCCATCGCCGACGGCGCGACCATCAGGGAGTACGTGCGGGAGACCGCCCGGGAGTACGACGTGCCGCGGCACATCCGCTTCCACCACCGGGTGCTGCGCGCCGAGTGGGACAGCGACACCGCCCGCTGGACGGTGCACGCCCAGCGCACCGACACCGGCGAAACCGTGGTGCTGACCTGCTCGTTCCTCTTCGCCTGCGCCGGCTACTACCGCTACGACGAGGGTTACACCCCGCCCCTGCCGGGTGTCGACGCGTACGCCGGTCGTCTGGTCCATCCGCAGCACTGGCCCGACGACCTGGACCACACCGGCAAGCGGGTAGTGGTGATCGGCAGCGGCGCCACCGCTGTCACGTTGGTGCCGGCGATGGCGCGGCGGGCCGCGCACGTGACGATGCTCCAGCGCTCACCGACGTACATCCTGGCGTTGCCGGCCCGCGACCGGCTGGCCGACGCGTTGCGGCGCCGGCTGCCGGCGAAGGCCGCGTATCCGGTGGTGCGCTGGAAGAACGTGCTGCTGTCCACAGTCAACTTCCAGCTCAGCCGGCGTGCGCCGGGCCTGGTGAGGCGGGTGCTGCGCCGGGCCGCGCGGGGCCGGCTCCCGGTGGGGTACGACGTCGACAGGCACTTCTCGCCCCGTTACGACCCCTGGGACCAGCGGCTCTGCGTGGCACCCGACGGCGACCTGTTCACTGCCGTGCGGGACGGCACCGCGTCGGTGGTCACCGACACCATCGACACCTTCACCGCTACCGGCGTCCGGTTGACCTCCGGCGCGGAGGTGCCCGCCGACATCGTGGTCACCGCGACCGGGCTCAACCTGCTCGCCCTCGGTGGTCTGACACTGCGGGTGGACGGCGTCGACGTCGACCTGCCGAGCACCGTCGCCTACAAGGGGATGATGCTCTCCGGCGTGCCGAACTTCGCGTTGACCCTCGGCTACACCAACGCGTCGTGGACGCTCAAGGCCGACCTGGTCGCCGGCTACGTCTGCCGGCTGCTGCGGCACCTGGACCGGACCGGTCAGCAGGTCGTCACTCCGCTCCCGCCGCCCGACGCCGAACGGGTCCCGCTGATCGACCTGCGCTCCGGTTACGTGCTCCGCGCCGTCGACACGCTACCCAAGCAGGGTGCGACAGCGCCGTGGCGGTTGCACCAGAACTACGCCCGCGACGTGTTGCTGATGCGGCACGGTCAGCTCACCGACGAGGGTGTGCGGTTCTCGCGAGCCGGCGCGGTGACGGCGCCCGACCGGACCGCGCCTCCCGTCGCGTCCGAGCGTCGGTGACAGCCAGCAGAGGAGCAGGATCGTGCAGAGGTTCGACTTCGCCGGCGCGACAGCGGTGGTCACCGGGGCGGCCAGTGGCATCGGCGCAGCGTTGGCCCACGCGCTGGCCCGCCGAGGCAGCGACCTGGTCCTGTTGGACCGGGACGCCGGGCGGCTGGAAGCGGTCACCGCCGCGATCCGCGCCGACCACCCTGATCGTCAACTCGCCACGTATCTGGTGGACCTCGCCGACCAGACGGCCACCGCCCAGGTGGCAGCGGAGATCAGCCAGCGGCACCCGCGCGTACGCCTGCTGATCAACAATGCCGGCGTGGGCCTCGGCGGTCGGTTCGACCAGGTGACGTTCGACGAGTTCAGCTGGGTGATCGACGTCAACTTCCGGGCCTTGGCGCAGCTGACCCACGCGCTGCTGCCGACCCTCCGGGCCGAGCCGGGCGCGCACCTGGTCAACATCTCCAGCCTGTTCGGGCTCATCGCGCCGGCCGGGCAGACCGCGTACGCGGCGAGCAAGTTCGCCGTGCGGGGCTTCACCGAGGCGCTGCGCCACGAGCTTGTCGACGACGGCATCGGCGTGACCTCGGTGCACCCCGGCGGCATCCGTACCCGGATCACCGAGAACGCCCGCATCGGCAGCGGCGTCTCCCACGACGAGTACGCGGCCGGCCGGGCGCAGTTCGAGAAGCTGTTGACCATCGCGCCGGAGCGGGCCGCCGAGGTGATCCTGCGCGGTGTCGAGAGGCGTCGTGGCCGGGTGCTGATCGGCTGGTCGGCGAAGGTGCCCGACCTGCTGGCCCGGGTCCTGCCGGCCTCGTACAACCGGCTCCTGGTCACCGGCCTGAACCGGGGGGTGGCGCGTCCGACGGCCCGCGAGGTGGCGTGACGGCGGTCAGCCCACCGTCGCACCCGGGCCCACGTCTCGGCGACGCAACACCACCGTCAACGCCACCAGGGCGACGAGCAGCGCCGCCACGGCGTACACCGGGGACGGACCGAACGGCGCGAGCAGTGCCAGCAGCGCGACGACCGGGAAGGCGACAACCACCGCGCCGTGCTGGTGCCGGCGTACGTGCAGCACCCAGACCGTGAGCAGAAAGACGGCTGTCGGGACGGCCACCGCGTACCCGGCGGTCCGTTCCGAGACGTGCGCGAGGTGCCGCTCGTGGTCCACCGAGACGCTCAGACCCGCGCCGACAGCGGCCACCGCCGCGAAGATCAGGTAGTGGCCGTAGCCCCAGAACAGTGATTGCGGCATCCGGTCGGGCGCCTCGATGGGCCTGTCGAAGTAGAGCCACCAGAGAGCGAACACGATCGCGGTGGCCGCCGCCGCGAGCGACCAGAGGTGGTGGTCGCCGGCGTCCACCCCGCTCTGGATGGCCACCGACGTGGCCAGCACCACGTCACCGAGCACGATCAGCGTGAACAGCCCGTACCGTTCGGTGATGTGTCGCGGGTGCCACGGGGTCATGCCCGACCGCTCGGCCACCACCGGCACCAGCAGGTCGGCCACGATCAGCAGCAGCAACGCCGCGGTGCTCCAACCCTGCGGCAGGGCCAGCCGGAGCAGCCAGCCGAGCTGGACGATGGTGACTCCCACCGCGTACCGCCGGGCCGCCGGGCGATGCGCCGGGTCGCCGGCGGCGGCCCGGCACCACTGCACGACGAGCGCGATCCGCATCACCACATAGCCGTACGTGATGACGCTGAAATCGCCGTCGTTGAACGCCCTGGGCACTCCGGCCGCGATGATCAACGCGCCGGCGATCTGCACCAGCGTGGCGATCCGGTAGAGGTCGTCGTCGGTGTCGTAGGCCGAGGCGAACCACGTGAAGTTCATCCACGACCACCAGATCGCGAAGAACACCACCAGGTACCTGGCCAGCGCGTGCCCGAGTTCATCCTCGGAGACGGCGTGGTGCAGGTTGGCGGCGGCCTGCGCCACTGCCACCACGAAGCACAGGTCGAAGAACAGCTCCAGCGGCGTGGCCGCGCGGTGCGGCTCGTCGCGACGACGTGGCCGCATCGGCCGGTAGAACGGCCGTACCGCCCGAGGCTGGCTCACCGCGGCTCCGCAGCCCGCTCGCCGCTCAGCCGCGCCTACGGCCGTGGGTCAGCCCCTCCAACACCAGGGTCAGCCCCGCGCCCACCAACCAGACGTCCTTGGCGAGCCCGGCACCCTGCTGGGTCGGTCGGATGCTGCCGGGTTCGCGCATCCCCGGCGTCTTCAGGTACAGCTGCACCAGACCCGCGCCGAACGCGGTCAGGCCGAGCCCGACGAGGGGCGCCGGGACGAACGGCGCGATGAGCGCGGCCCCCAGGGCGATCTCCGAGTACGACAGCAGCTTGGCGAACCGCGTCGGCTCCAGCTGACCGAGCTGGGGCATGGCGGCGACCGCCATCCCGTGCAGGCCCTCCGCGGCGGTGCCCTCCAGAGTGCGCTTGCCCAGACCCGAGTTGAGGAAGTACGCGCCGATACTGACCCGCAGTGGCAGGTGCGCGAATTTCATTGTCACTCCCGTCGGCCGTGGTCGAATGCGGCAGGCGTACCCCGGACCGCCCGCGATAACCCGCCGGGCCGGGTGGGCTGGCCGTGGTGGTCGCGGTAGGTTCGCCGAGGGCCCACCGCCGAGCCTGTGGCGCACCCGCCCACCCCGGCGCCCGGGCCTGCCGCAGACCACCAGCAGGAGGCGAAGTGAGCCAGGAAGTCCGGGGAGTCATCTCCCGCAGCAAGGGCGCGCCGGTCGAGGTCACCACGATCGTGGTGCCCGATCCCGGGCCCGGTGAGGCGATCGTCCGGATTCAGTCGTGCGGTGTCTGCCACACCGACCTGCACTACCGCGAGGGTGGCATCAACGACGACTACCCGTTCCTGCTCGGGCACGAGGCGGCGGGCATCGTCGAGCAGGTCGGTGCGGGCGTCACCGACGTCGCCCCGGGCGACTTCGTGGTGTTGAACTGGCGGGCGGTCTGCGGGGTCTGCCGTGCCTGCCGCCGGGGTCGGCCCTGGTACTGCTTCAACACCCACAACGCCAAGCAGCGGATGACCCTGACCGACGGCACCGAACTCGCCCCGGCGCTGGGCATCGGTGCGTTCGCCGAGAAGACCCTGGTGCACGCCGGGCAGTGCACGAAGGTGGACCCGGCGGCCCGACCGGCCGCCGTGGGTCTGCTCGGCTGCGGCGTCATGGCGGGGCTGGGCGCGGCGATGAACACCGGAAACGTCACCAGGGGAGACTCGGTCGCGGTGATCGGCTGCGGCGGCGTCGGGGACGCGGCGGTGGCCGGTGCGGTCCTCGCGGGCGCCACCACGATCGTCGCGGTGGACACCGACAGCCGCAAGCTCGACTGGGCCCGCCAGTTCGGTGCGACGCACACCGTGAACGCCTCCGAGACCGACCCGGTCGAAGCGATCCGGGCCGCCACCGGTGGCTTCGGCGCCGACGTGGTGATCGACGCGGTGGGCCGACCGGAGACGTGGAAGCAGGCGTTCTACGCCCGCGACCTGGCCGGAACCGTGGTGCTCGTCGGCGTACCGACCCCGCAGATGCAGGTCGAGCTTCCCCTGCTCGACGTCTTCGGTCGCGGTGGTGCCCTCAAGTCCAGTTGGTACGGCGACTGCCTGCCCAGCCGGGACTTCCCGATGCTCACCGAGCTGTACCTGCAGGGCCGACTCGACCTCGACGCGTTCGTCACCGAGGAGATCGCGCTCGACCAGGTCGAGAACGCCTTCGACCGGATGCACCACGGCGACGTGCTCCGCTCGGTGGTGGTGTTCCCGTGACCGCCCGGGTCGAGCACGCGGTCACCTCGGGCACGTTCTCGCTGGACGGGCAGACGTTCGACGTGGACAACAACGTCTGGGTGATCGGTGACGACACCGAGTGCGTGGTAGTGGACGCGCCGCACGACGTGTCGACGATCCTGGCCCTGGTGGGCGACCGTCAGGTCCGGGCGATCCTGGCCACCCATGCCCACGACGATCACGTCAGGTTGGCGCCAGAGTTGGCCGAGGCCCTCGGCGCGCCGGTGCTGTTGCACGCCGCCGACCGGGTCCTCTGGGACATGGTCCACCCGCACCTGCCGCCCAACGGCGAGCTGCACGACGGGCAGAACATCGAGGTGGGCGGCACGACGCTGCGGGTGCTGCACACCCCCGGGCACAGCCCCGGCGCGTGCAGCTTCCACGCACCTGAGTTGGGCGCGGTCTTCACCGGTGACACGCTCTTCGCCGGTGGTCCGGGCGCGACGGGCCGCTCGTACAGCGACTTCGACACCATCGTCGGGTCGATCCGCACCCGCCTGCTGACCCTTCCGGCGGAGACGGTCGTGCACACCGGGCACGGCGACGACACGACGATCGGCGCCGAGGCGCCGCACCTGCAGGAGTGGCTGGCCCGCGGCCACTGACGCCTGCGGCCTGCCGCATTGGTGGTGCGTGGTCGACGAACTCAGCGTTCGTCGGCCGCGCCCAGCACCGGTCTGACGTCCAGGATCCGCCACATCGCTAGGATTCCGCTCATGGTCGCCGACTCGCCCGCGCCCGCCGACTCGCCCGCGCCCGTCGTCCGTCAGTTGCGGCTCGTGGTGGAAGCGGCGGACCACGATGCCGCCGTCGCGTTCTTCCGCGACGCGCTGGGCCTGCCGGAGGAGGCCGCGTTCAGCGGCGAGGGGGATGCCCGGGTGGTGATCCTGGACGCCGGCCGAGCCACCCTGGAGATCGCCAACCCCGCGCAGAAACGCATGATCGACGAGGTGGAGGTGGGACGGCAGGTCGCGCCGCGCATCCGGGTGGCCTTCGAGGTGGACGACGCGGCGGCGACGACCGCCCGACTGGTCGCCGCCGGGGCGAGCGAGATCGCACCGCCGACGCGTACGCCCTGGCAGTCACTCAACTCCCGCCTCGACGCGCCCGCCGGCCTGCACATCACCGTCTTCCAGGAACTCGTCACGCCGGACCTGGGTGTCGAAACGCGGGATACGAAGTCCGGCCGGGACGGCGACAACTGAGTCGCCGGCGACCTCGCCGGCACCCCGTCACCCACCCGTCACCCATCGCAACTGTCTCAAGGCCCTACCGGCGGTAGCGACAAACCACCAAGCTGCCAGCCTCCCAAGACTGTGTTGCCTTCCGGTGCCAACAACACCCTCCGTCACCAGTGTCCGGGGTGTGGTCGGCAGAGCCGCATGTCCGATTCGGTGCCGGTGACCAGTGCCGCAGCGCGGGTCGACTCTCGGGCAATTCCGGAATGTCCGACAGGTGAACCTGGTTGTGTCCCCCGTACCGCCGGAGACCAAACCCTGATCCGCGGTCATCTCCCGAGGAGTGTTCACCCCGGAGCGCTTCGCACGATCGAAAGGGCAACCATCGTGAAGGCCGACTTCACTCGATGGCTCCCCGCCATCGCCAAGGACTCGTACCGCAAGACCGCGCTGAGCGTGGCGGGCGTGGCCGCCCTCGGCGGCCTGGCGCTCGCGCCGACCGCAGCCGCAGCCCCGGTCACCTCCGGACCGCACCAGGGCGCCGTCGCCGCCATCGACCTCGCCACCGGCAAGGCCACCACCCCGCCGAACCCCGACGAGCAGCCCGTCGAGTCGGGTCTGACCACAGGCTCCGCCACCGGAAAGCCGCCGGCCGGCAAGCCGAGTCGGGCCCAGCTGATCCCGCACGGCATCGAGGGCGCCCAGTCGCGCGTACCGCTCGACGACGCGCAACTGGCCAACGCCCGGGCGATCGTCGACGCCGCCAAGAAGACAGGCGTCGGTGACCGGGGCGCGGTGATCGGCGTCGCCACCTCGCTGCAGGAGTCGAAGCTGTACAACCTCGGCCACCTGGGGGCGTACAACGACCACGACTCGCAGGGCCTGTTCCAGCAGCGTCCGTCGTCCGGCTGGGGTTCGCCCGACCAGATCACCGACCCGGAGTACGCCGCCACGGCGTTCTTCACCGCACTCAAGAACGTCGGCGGCTGGCAGGACCTGCCGCTGACCGCCGCCGCGCAGACAGTGCAGGTCTCCGCCTTCCCGTACGCGTACGCGCAGTGGGAGGAGCAGGCAGCGGACATCGTCCAGCAGCTCTGGTGACATCCCCACACGAGACCGGCCGGCTCCCGTCACAGGGAGCCGGCCGGTTCTTCGTGTTCGCCTACCTCAGCAAGCCGGGTAGAGGCGGCGGGTGCCGACCCCGGCCGCGTACGCGTCCTGGTCGCTGAACCGGCAGCCGTAGTCGGGACGGGCCACCACCGCCGGGTCGGTCACTGCGTCGCCGGCCGGGCGCTTGCCGGTGCGTACCCAGGACATCAGGTCGTCCCAGGCGGCGCCGGCCTCGGCCGGGCTGAACTCGCAGTGCTGCGTGGTCCGGATCGCCCGCTGGACCACCAGCCTGCCGCGACCGTTACGCGCCACATCGGTGGCGTAGGCCTGTTCCATGCTGAACGGCACGAACAGGTCGCCGAGACCGTGCAGGCTGAGCACCGGCGCGGTCGGGCGGCCGGCGATCCGCGGCACCTCGGTCAGGGTCGGCAGGAGCCGCTGCCACACGTTCTCCGGTGCCACGCGCCGCACTGCGGCGTTGACGTTCACCGGGCTGTTCGGGGCGTACCGGGTGAGCAGGTTGGTGGACAGCTGATCGGGCCGCTGGGCGGGCGAGTTGCCGGTCCCGGTGGGCACGCTGATCGAGAAGAGGAAGTCCTTCCAGACCGCGAACGCCGCCTCGGTTCCCGGACGCGGCCCCCCGGAGCGGTTCACAGTGATCGCCCGTAGTTGCTTGCCCCGCTCCGTGGTGGTGTCCGGCCCGGTGGGAGTCAGCCCGGCCAGACCGAGCGCCACCTGGATTCGGGGCACCGCGTTCATCAGGTAGTCAGCCGGCGTGGGATACGCCGGCACCTCGGCGAGCGACTGCGCGACCAGGTTGTAGTCCAGGTAGAAATCGAGCAGCGTCTGATCACCGAGCACCCCGCACATCGGCAACGCGCCGTCGTAGAAGCCGGGATACTGCTCCAGCGAACGACCGATGACGTACCCGCCCATCGACACCCCGGCGAGGTAGGTGTGCTGTGGCCGACGGATCGTCCGCCCGAAGTGGTCGGCGAGATCCTTCGTGCCCAGCACCCCGGAGCGGATGTCGAAGCCGTTCCGGTCGTACGAGGACGACGCCCAGGCGTACCCCTGCTCCAGGAGACGCTGGCGCAGCTCGAAGGCCGGCGGTTCCGGTGAGAGCACGGTGCCCTGACCCCGGTAGCCGTGCGTCCACAGCACCAGGTCGCCGTTCCACCGGGCCGGGACCTCGATGATGTACCCGGCGTGGCGGTGCACGCCCTGGCGTACGGTCGTCGGCTTGCCCTCCACGACCAGCGGTGCCAGCGGCGGATTCTCGATGGTGTAGCCGGGCAGCGGCTCGCCGCCCCTCGCGTCGCGACCGGCGGCGTGTGCCGGCGCGGCACCGGCCAGCCCGACCGCGAGGGTGAGCGTCGCGGCGGTGGCGAGCAGCCGGCGGAGAATACGAACGGGTGTGGACAGCATCGATGCTCCCCATCGGACGGATGTCGCCCGGGGGCGACCAGCGGGACGGTTGCCTACCGGCGGGTAGCGCCCTGAACCTAGGACCGCCGTCGACGGGTGTCAATGGGTACGCTGACCGGCCGGTCAACACGGTTGGTGAGCGGTACCCGGTCGTTCGGTTCGGTGGGCCGATCGGGTTGACTGGTCGTCGTGGACGAGTCGATCTGGGAGGCGGCCCGAGCGTCGCGGGGCTGGCTGGACGCGGCGAACGGCACCGGGCAGACCGAACTGACCTGCCGCATCCTCAAGCTGACCGAGGAGGCGGGGGAGGCTTCGGCCGCCTGGATCGGTCTGCTCGGGCAGAATCCGCGCAAGGGTGTCACCCACACCCGGGAGGACGTCGCGGCGGAGTTGGCCGACGTCGCCTTCACCGCGTTGGTGGCGATCGAAAGCCTGGGGCTGGACGCGCGAACGGTCCTGGACGCCTGCGCCGCGAAGGTGCGCTCCCGCCTGGGAAGTCACTGACGTCCCGAGTGTCCCCTTGTGGGCGTTTGTGACAGTGGTCTGGCGCACCCGTGGGCCGGAATCATCGCCGGGCCGGGGTCGTTACACACCCTGACGATCGCAGTACCAGCGGCCCGCCGCCCGATCTACCTGACCGGCGGGCCGACCCCGGAATGACCCCGGCCCCCCGGTCGTTACACATGGTCCCGGCGCCGCGAGCCCCCGCTTGCCAGGTCGCCGACCTCCCAGACTTTCCCCCTTGTACGTGCAGCGCCGGACGAGGTGCTCACACCCTGCCGCCGTCCCCCTTGGTGGTCGGGGTGTCCTACCCCCGAGGGAGCTACCCCCATGAACACGATCTTCCGTAAGAGCATGCTGTCCGTTGCCGGTGTCGCGTTCGCCGGTGGTGTCCTCGCCGGCCCGGTCGCGCACCTGTCCCATTCGGTCGACACCAGGCCCGTCGCGGTGACTGTGCAGGCCGACAAGCCCGACGTCAGCAAGCTGATCCCGCACGGCACCCAGGGCGAGCAGTCCCGGATCACCCTGAACGACGAGCAGATCGGCAACGTCAAGGCGATCATCGCCGCGACGAAGAAGGCCGGCCTGCCCGAGCGGGCCGCGGTCATCTCGATCGCGACGAGCCTGCAGGAGTCCAAGCTGGAGAACCTGGGTCACCTCGGCGACATGAATGACCACGATTCGCTGGGTCTGTTCCAGCAGCGCCCGTCGAGTGGTTGGGGTACGCCGGAGCAGATCACCGACCCCGAGTACTCCACGACGGCGTTCCTGAAGGGTTTGCAGCAGGTCGACGGGTGGCAGGACATGCCGCTGACCGATGCCGCGCAGACCGTGCAGGTCTCGGCGTACCCGGACGCCTACGCCCAGTGGGAGCAGCAGGCCGCCGACCTGGTCGGCCAGTACTGGAACAGCTGACCCCGAACCGTCCAGGCAACCGCACCGACCACTGGCCGGCACCCGCAACACGGGTGCCGGCCAGTTCGGCGCATGGCTCCAGTGAAGTGCGGCGTCGCCGGGTCACGCGGGGTCGGCGGGCACGTACAGTCGGGCGGTGGAGCGTACTGAATCGATGCTGGCGCAGACCCGACCGCCTGGCGTGGCCGACGTCGATCCCGGCAGTGTGTTGTTGCCCGGCCACGACGTGCCGTTGGGTCGGTACACCACGGTGCGGCGGCTGCTTCCGCAGCGCGCCCGCCGGATGGTCGGCGCGTGGTGTTTCGTGGATCATTTCGGCCCGGACGATGTGGCGCAGCGGCCCGGCATGGAGGTGCCACCGCACCCGCACACCGGGTTGCAGACGGTGACCTGGCTGCTCGACGGGGAGATTCTGCACCGGGACAGCCTCGGCAACGTGCAGCCCATCGTGCCCGGCCAGCTGAACGTGATGACCTCCGGGAACGGTATCGCCCACTCGGAGCGGTCGCCGGCCACCCACCCGCCGGTGATGCACGGCGTGCAGCTCTGGGTGGCGCTGCCGGACCCGGCACGGGCCGGAGCTGCCGCCTTCGCGCACCACGCCGACCTGCCACGCTGGCGGGACGGCGATCTGGACGTCACAGTGCTGGTCGGTGAGTTCGCCGGGGAGCGGTCACCGGCCGTGGTGTACACCCCGCTGGTCGGCGTGCAGCTGGAGCTGCGTGGCGAGGCGCCGGCGACGATGTCGTTGCGGCCCGATTTCGAGTACGCCGTGCTGGCGATGTCCGGTTCCGCGGAGGCGGCCGGGGTGGGGTTCGAGCCGGGGGCGCTGCTGTATCTGGGCTCGGGCCGGCAGGACCTGACAGTGCGTGGCGGTGCCGGGGCCCGGTTGCTGCTGCTGGGTGGCACGCCGTTCGAGGAGCCGCTGGTGATGTGGTGGAACTTCGTGGGCCGCTCGCACGAGGAGATCGCCGCCGCCCGGGAGGACTGGATGGCCGGCGACGGGCGCTTCGGTGTGGTCGCCGACGATCAGGCCCCGCCGCTGCCGGCCCCCGCTCTGCCCACGACCCGCCTCAAGGCCCGTGACCGTAGCGGCGGCCTGCACGGCTGACCCGCGCGTGGGGGCAGGGCGTGACGTGCCCTGGCCCACACTTCCGCAAATTCTGACCAAACGGGGGATGTTCTGTCGTATGATTGGGCCCGGCAGTGCTGGCCGCTCGGTTCGGGCAGGCCTCCACCGCCTGGTGATCCGTGACCGGTTCGGATGCGGTTCACCGCCTGGGCAGGCTTGCGCGGCGCCCTGGGTCGCGGTTCGTGACCAGGGGCGCCCGCCTGTCCCGGCCCTCCGATCGGCCCCACCCCGTGCAGCGCTTCCGGGGGCGGCGTGGCCGCCAGCCGCCTCACTTCGCCAGACCCGCCAGCAGGTTCACCGTCACCGCGATGATGAACGCGCCGAACAGGTACGACACCATCGAGTGCCGCAACACCGTACGACGCATCTCGTTGCTGGTCAGGTTGGTGTCGGAGATCTGGAACGTCGTCCCGATGGTGAACGCGACGTACGCGAAGTCCGAGTAGCGCGGCGGTTCAGGCTGGTTGAAGTGCACCCCGCCGTCCGGGCCGGTGTAGTAGATCCGGGCGTACCGGGCGGCGAACAACGTGTGGACCACGAACCAGGAGAGCACCACGCTGAGCACGCCGAGGCTGCTGTGCAGTTCCCGGGTCGCACCGGGGGGCGCGCTCTGCGCGCTGGCCACTACCAACCCGACGGCCAGCAGGCTGGCCAGGCAGGCGACGAGCAGCAGGGCGTCGCGAATCGCCCGGTTCGGGTCCTCGTGGACGGCCAGTTGGGCGGTCCGTTCGGCATCCATCGGCCAGAGTTTGTGCCAGACCAGCACGAGCCAGCTCAGCGCGCCGACGTCCCAGCCGGCCAGCGCGGCGAGCGGCAGTGGCAGCAACAGTGCGAAGAGGAGGCCGGCTATCACGCCTGCCACCGCCACCACGGTGAGCTGCACCGCGGCCGGGAAGCGCACGTCCGCTGGCCGGTCGGGGCCGGTCTGGGTCATCCGTGGCACTCCGGGGCCGGGGCGGTGGGCGTCACCGCTGGATCAGATGCCGCGCAGGTGCTGCGAGACCCTGTTGTGCTTCTTGTCCCGGGCCTGCTCGGCCCGCTGGGCGGGGCTCACCTCGGGCGCCGCCTCGATCCCGGCCGACCGGGCCACCTCGGTCCCGTTGGCGTAGTCGACCGGCGGCAGGGCGCGCAGAGCCTTCAGGACGTCCGGCGGGGCACCCTCCCGTTCGGCCTCGCGGACCACGTCGTTCTTCTCGGCCGGGTAGTCCAGGCTCGACAGGTACTGCAGGACGTCGGCGTAGCTCGCCATGGCGTGGGCTCCCTCGGGCATCGATGTGGTGACGACCGGCGGCGGTTACCCGCCCGCCCGCCGGTCACGCCCGCCGGGCGAAGGATTCCCGGTGCCGTTTCTCCCCGGCCGCCGCGGGTACCCGCAGGCGCCGACGCGAGCCAAGGGGGTACGCGATGAACTACGACACCTTCATCGACCAGGTTTCCCGGCGCACCGCCACGTCGTCCGAGCGGGCGGTCGAGCTGACCCGGGCGGTGTTGGAGACGTTCGCCGAGCGGTTGACCGGTGGCGAGGTCCTGGACCTGGCCGCCCAGTTGCCCCAGCCGCTGCAACTGGTCCTCAAGCCGAGCCCGAGCACCGAGCAGGCGGACCGGTTCGGCTCGGCGGAGTTCGTCGCCCGGGTCGCGTTGCGCGCCGGTGTGCGGGAGGACGCCGCACGCGACGCCAGCCGGGCGGTCTTCACCACTCTGCGCGAGGCGATCACCAGCGGTGAGTTCGACGACGTGGCGACGCAACTGCCACGCGACTACCGGGGTCTGGTCGAGCAGGCGATGGCGCCGGGCGCGACGCTGCGCCGTGGCTGACCGCGCTCGTGCCGGGTGCGCACAGCGGTTTACCAGGGCAACCATCGATGTCCCGCTTGGCGTGGCGATTCCACCTGGCCTAACCTTGTCGTGCGAGGGGAGTACTTCCCACGAACCATTCCGGTCAGTACGGCGCGCCCGGCGTGCCTCGGGTGGTTGCCCATCAGGTGGTGGGTGAAGGAGACCTCGAACATGACGGTGTTCGAGGAGACCCCAGATGAGTCAAGTGTCGTATCTGTCCGCCGCCAGTGACCTGTCCTCGGTGGGCACGCCCACGCTGTGGGCGGTCACCATCATCGGCGTCATCGCGCTGCTGGTGCTGGACTTCCTGGTCACGCGTCGCCCGCACGAGGTGTCCATGCGGGAGGCCATCGGCTGGTCGGCGTTCTACATCGCGCTGCCGCTGGCGTTCGGCGCCTGGATCTGGTCGCGCTTCGGCTCCCAGCAGGGCGTCGAGTACCTGACCGGTTACCTGGTGGAAAAGTCGCTCTCGGTCGACAACCTCTTCGTCTTCATGCTGCTGTTGGCGGCGTTCGCAGTGCCCGCGGTGCTCGCCCAACGGGTGCTGCTCTACGGCATCGCCGGCGCGCTGGTGCTGCGGGCCGTCTTCATCGCCCTCGGCGCGGCGGCGTTGCAGACCCTCGACTTCGCGTTCCTGCTCTTCGCGATCATCCTCATCGCCACCGCGGTGAAGCTGCTGCGCGATGCCGTGTCCGGGCATCAGCAGGAAGTCGACATCAACAAGATGCGGTCGGTGAAGCTGCTGCGCAAGGTCATGCCGGTCGTCGACGACTACCACGGCACCAAGATGACCATCCGGCAGGGCGCGAAGCGGGCACTCACGCCGTTCGCCCTGGTGGTGGTCGCGGTGCTGGCCACCGACATCGTCTTCGCTGTCGACTCGGTGCCGGCGGTCTACGGCATCACCGAGGACCCGTACCTGGTGTTCGCCACCAACGCGTTCGCCCTGCTCGGCCTGCGGGCGCTCTACTTCGTCCTGCACGCGGCGTTGAGCCGGCTGGTGCACCTCAGCTACGGCCTGGCCATCATCCTGGCGTTCATCGGCCTCAAGCTGGGTCTGCACTGGGCGCACGGCATCTGGGACAGCGTGCCGCAGATCCCCACCCTGGCCTCGCTCGGCGTGATCATCGGTGTGCTCGTGGTCGTCACGCTGACCAGCCTGCGCGCCACCCGGGGCGGTGACCTGCCCGAGGACCGCGAGGTCGTCGCGGACCGGCACTGATCGCGCCGCGCCGGCCGACGAGGGGGTACGCGGGAAAGCTCCCTCCCCGGCCAGTGCGGGTGGTACGACTGTGCAATGGGAATCGTGTCACCGGGCTTTCAGGGTCGGCCCCGAACGCAGGAGCCGGCCCTGCCACCCGGTCAGTATCTGACCGAGGACTTTCCGGTGCTCTCGGCCGGCCCGACGCCCCGGGTGTCACTCGACACCTGGGAGTTCGTCATCTCCGCCGAGAACGGCAACGAACACCGGTGGTCGTGGCAGGAGTTGATGGCCCTGCCGCAGGAGACACCGATGGTGGACATCCACTGCGTCACCCGCTGGTCCAAGCTCGGCACCAACTGGCAGGGCGTCTCCCTCGACACGCTGCTCGCCGACGTGGACACCGGGGCGCACTTCGCGCTGGCGCACTCCTACGGCGGGTACACCACGAACCTGCCCCTGGACGACCTGCGCGGCGGTAAGGCGTGGGTGGCGCACACCTTCGACGGTGCCCCGCTGCCCGCCGAGCACGGTGGGCCGGCGCGACTGCTGGTGCCGCACCTGTACTTCTGGAAGTCCGCCAAGTGGGTGCGCGGCCTCCGACTGAAGACGATGGACGAGCCGGGGTTCTGGGAGACCGCCGGGTACCACGACTACGGCGACCCGTGGCGCGAACAGCGGTACCAGGGTGACTGAGCGCGCCGTGGCGACGAGCACCACCCGTCGAACCCCCAACCGTTGGCAGGTGGCCCGGCTGGTGGAGCGCCGGGTGGAGACACCCAGCGCGCAGACCCTGGTGCTGGAGGTGCCGGACTGGCCGGGGCACCTGCCCGGGCAGCACGTCGACCTGCGGCTCACCGCCCCGGACGGCTACCAGGCGGCCCGGTCGTACTCCCTCGCCGGGCCGGCCGTGGACGGTCCCGGAGGCCCGCGCATCGAGGTGACGGTGCAGCGGGTGCACGACGGCGAGGTGTCCCCGTACCTCATCGACGTCCTGGGTGCCGGCGACCCGGTGGAGGTCCGCGGACCGCTCGGTGGCTGGTTCATCTGGCGGCCCGAGGAGACCGCTCCGGTGCAGCTCGTCGCCGGTGGCTCCGGCGTCGTGCCGCTGATGGCGATGATCCGGGCCCGGCGGGCGGTGGGCAGCAAGGCGCCGTTCCGGCTGATCTACTCGGTGCGCACCCCCGGTGACGTGATCTACGCCGACGAGTTGCGCCGCCGGGGCCGCGACGACTTCGGGTTGGACGTCGCGTACGTCTACACCCGCGAGGCGCCCGACGGTTGGCGCGGTGAGCCGCACCGGATCGGCCTGGCGGACGTCAACACGCACGGGTGGCCGCCGGACCTGGAACCACTCACCTACGTCTGTGGCCCGACCGCGTTCGTTGAGACCGTCGCCGACCTCCTGGTGGGCCTGGGTCACCCGTCCCGTCGGGTCAAGACCGAACGCTTCGGCCCCACCGGCTGACCACCCGCTCGCCCACGCAGTGTCGAGGAGATTCGATGACCGAGATGTCGTACCTGGACGGCAACATGCTCGACGGCCCGATGCGTGAGCTGTTCACCGTCGACCTGAGCACCGCGATGGGCCGCTGTGAGAACTGCGGGATGACCGGCCCGATGGCCAGCCTGCACGTCTACTCGAACGCCCCGGGTCTCGTCGCCCGCTGCCCCTCCTGCGAGGAGGTGATGATGCGCCTGGTGCGCGGGCCGGACCGGGCCTGGCTGGACATGCGCGGCACCACCTTCCTCCAGGTGCCGATGCCGATGGAACAGACCCTTCCCGGCCCGCTCTGACCGGGCTCACTGGGCGGTGCCCGCGAGGAGCCACCGCCGGACGGGGATCTCCAGCAGCACCCGTTCGCCGTCCGGGCCGACCTGCCTGCCGGCGTCCCAGCCGTCGTACTTGCGCGCGAACGCCTCGACGACGGTGCCTGGAAATCCACTGTGGTGCACCTGGGCGGCGCCCTCGGCCACCACCGGAGCGTTGCCGCTCTCCAGAGCCAGGGACACCCGTGGGTCGGCCGCGACGTTGCGGGCCTTCACGCTGAGGCTTCCGCAACCGACCCAGAACGTCGCGGAGAGGTAGACGAACCAGACCGGCGTGAGGTGCGGGGACCCGTCGCGTCGCAGCGTGCACAGCCAGATGTTCAGCTCCCGTGACAGTCGCTTGTCGACGTCGGCCGAAGGGGGCGTGGGGGTTCGGTTCATCGGGCCAGTGGATCACGTCCCGGCGGTGGCCCGCCGGATACTCGGGTGCGAACGGCAGCGCTCGTCCCTAGGCTTCCGCCCGAAGGACCGGACACTCATCCGGTCGGATCGGAGATGGCCAGCGCGATGACGGCTCACTTGTTCGCGATCACCTACGACGCTGCCCAGCCCGTACGCCTGGGTCGGTTCTGGTCCGGGTTTCTGGCTCGGGAGATGGTGGAGGATCCGCGCGACGGCGTCCTGGTCCTGCCGGGGGCCGACACCGAATTCCGGCTGCGCTTCGTGCCGTCCGACCAGCCGAAGGTGGTCCAGAACCGGATGCACTTCGATCTGACCAGCAGTTCGCTGGAGGACCAGCGGCAGACGGTGGCCCGCGCGGTGGAGTTGGGCGCGCGGCACGCCGACATCGGGCAGGGCCCGGAGATCGATCATGTGGTGCTCGCCGACCCCGAGGGCAACGAGTTCGACGTCATTGCGCCGGGCAACAACTTCCTCGCCGGCTGCGGCGTCGTCGGTGCGCTGGCCAGTGACGGGTCGCAGGCGGTCGGCTACTTCTGGAGCAAGGCGCTGGGCTGGCCGCTGGTCTGGGACCAGGACGAGGAAACCGCGATCCAGTCGCCGAGCGGCGGTACGAAGATCAGCTGGGGTGGCCCACCGTTCATGCCGAACGGCGGCAGGGACCGGGTGCGTCTCGACCTCGCTCCCGCTGCCGACGTGGATGTGCAGGTCGAGGTCGACCGTCTGCTCTCGCTCGGGGCGACCCGGGTCGACGCCGCGCCGGATGGGACAGGCCGGTTGGTGCTGGCTGACCCCGATGGTCAGGAGTTCAGCCTGCGGACGTCCCACTAGCCCGGTAGACGCTCCGCGCACGTGGCGGCCGGTTGGACAACGACGGGCCCGGTCGGTCAGAGTGGTCCGACGTGAGATACCTGCGTACCGGTGGTCCTGCCGCGATCCGGCGCCCTCGGCCCACCGACGCCGACGAGTTCGTCGCCGCGGTGCGGCGCAGTCGGGACCTGCACCACCCGTGGCTGGCCGCGCCGGCCAGCCCGGAGGAGTACGCGCTCTACCTGCGTCGGATCCGTCGCCGCGACAGCGCCGGCTACCTGATCTGCGATCAGGCCAGCGGCGAGATCGCCGGCTACGTGAACATCAGCGGGATCGTGCTCGGTGCGCTTCGCGGTGGATACCTCGGGTACGCGGCATTCCTGCCGTACAGCGGAACGGGTCACGCGTCGGCGGGCGTCGGCCTGGTGATCGACCACGCGTTCACGTCGGTGGGGCTGCACCGGTTGGAGGCGAACATCCAGCCGGGCAACGAGCCGTCGCGGCGGGTGGCCCGCAAGCTCGGTTTCCGGTTGGAGGGCTTCTCCCCGGACTACCTGTTCATCGACGGCGCCTGGCGTGACCACGAGCGCTGGGCGATCACGCCGCCAGCCCTTTGATCCGTTCCAGCCGAGCTGAGCGTGGCCGGGGCCTCGGACGTTTGTCGCGGCCCGCTACGGGAAACGGCCCGCAATGACGAAACCTCGTGTGGTGATCGTGGGGGCCGGGTTCGCCGGTTACCACGCGGCGAAGACGTTGAGCCGGATCGCCCGGGACCGGGCCGAGATCGTGGTGCTGAACTCCACCGACTACTTCCTGTACCTGCCGTTGCTGCCCGAGGTGGCGGCCGGGGTGGTCGAGCCCCGGCGGATCGCCGTGCCGCTCACCGGGACGCTCAAGGGCGTACGGGTGGTGGTCGGCGAGGCGGACCACGTCGACCTGCAGAACCGCTGGGTCGGCTTCACCCAGGCCGAGGGGGAGAAGAACCGGCTGGCGTACGACCGGCTGGTGCTGGCCGTGGGCAGCGTGAACAAGCTGCTGCCCATCCCGGGGGTGACCGAGTACGCGCACGGCTTCCGCGGCCTGCCCGAGGCCGTCTACCTGCACGATCACATCATCCGGCAGGTCGAGTTGGCCGAGCAGGCCGAGGACCCGGCCGAGCAGCAGGCCCGCTCGACGTTCGTGGTGGTCGGGGCGGGTTACACCGGCACCGAGGTCGCGGCGCACGGGCAGTTGTTCACCGACGCGCTGCACGCCCAGCGGCCCCGGCTCACCGTCCGGCCCCGTTGGATGCTGCTCGACGTGGCGTCGCGGGTGCTGCCGGAGTTGGACAAGCGGATGTCGGACACCTCGCACAAGGTGCTCAACCGCCGTGGGGTGGACGTGCGGATGGGCACCTCGGTGGCCGAGGCGACCTGCGACGGGGTGAAGCTCACCGACGGCGAGTACGTGCCGACCTGCACCCTGGTGTGGTGTGTGGGCGTACGCCCCGACCCGTTCGTCAACGAGTTGGGCCTGCGGACCGACAGGGGTCGGCTGGTCACCGACGAGTTCCTCAACGTTCCCGGCTACCCGGAGGTCTTCGCGATCGGGGACGCCGCCGCGGTGCCCGACCTGGTCAACCCGGGCAAGGTGTGCGGGATGACCGCCCAGCACGCGCAGCGGCAGGGCAAGCGGGCGGCGTACAACATCGCCGCGTCGTACGGTTTCGGTAAGCCCAAGCCGTACAAGCACCACGACCTGGGTTGGGTCGTCGACCTGGGCGGCAAGGACGCGGCGGCGAACCCGTTGCAGGTCAACCTGGCCGGGCTGCCGGCCAAGGCGGTCACCCGGGCGTACCACCTGATGGCGATGCCGGGGAACCGTACGCGGGTGAGCGCCGACTGGGCGTTGGACGCCGCGTTGACCCGTTCCGCTGTCCAGTTGGGGTTGGTGCCGGCCAACGCGGTGCCGTTGGAGAGCACCTCTCCGGAGGTGGCGAGCCGGTCCCGTTGAGGGGGCCGCCGGGGTCGTACCCGCGGCGGTCTCGTCGGTGGAGCCGGCCGGTCACGCCTGTCGCGTGGCCGGGCCGGCGGGCGGGGCGGGTCGGAGCCGGCGCGGGCCGTACTCGCGCAGCAGGGTCTGGATGATGCCGGCGGCGGGGATGGCCAGCAGCGCGCCGAGCAGACCGGCCAGCTCCGCCGCGAGCAGCACGCTGATCAGCACCGTCAACGGGTTCAACCGGACCGCGCGGGACAGGATGAGCGGTTGGAGCAGGTGGTTCTCCACCTGTTGGTAGACCACGAAGAAGACCAGGACCACCACCCCGGCGGTGGGGGAGTGCAGGAAGCCGGCGCCGGCTGCGATCACCGCGCCGAGTGTCGCCCCGACCAGCGGTATCAGGTCGGCCACTGCCACCAGCAGGGCGATCACCGCCGCGAAGGGCACCCCGGTCACTGTCAGCACCAGGTAGGTCAACGCCCCGCAGATGGCGCTGATCAGCAGGTTCCCGGTCAGGTACCCGGTCACGGTGCGCGACACCTCCCGGCCCACCCGGCGCAGTCGCTCGCCCTGACCGTTCCCGGCCGCCGCGAGCAGGCCGCTGGTGATCCGCGGGGCCTCCAACACCATGAGGTACGCCAGCACGACGACGGTGATGAGCCCGGCGACCGACTCGACGACACCGCGCAGCACACCGACAGCGGGTTGGCGCAGTCGGCTGCCGAGGGCGCTGAGCTGCTCGGAGTGCTCGCTGACGTAGCGGCGCGCCCCGGTGCGCTCCAGAACCTGCCCCACCGGGCCCCGTCCGGCGCGGGCCTCCCGCAGCAGCTCGGGCGCCCGGTCGGCGAAGCGACCCACCTCGCCGGACAACGGCACCAGGATGAGCGCGGCCAGGATCGTCAGCAGGACGAACGCGGCGAGGAACACCAGCAGTGTGGCCAGCGCCCGACGCCTGACGAAGCGGCGTTGCAGCCGGTCGACGAGGGGTTTGAGCGCGACGGCGAAGAACGCGGCCACCACCGCCCACACCAGCACCCGCCGGGTCGCGTACACGAATCCCAGCGCGAGCGCGGTCGCCAGCACCAGACCGATCACGATCAGGGTTCGGCGGGCGGTCTGCCGATCGTCGACGTTGCTCATCCGGCGGGCCTTCCCCGCGCGCACCCCCGGAAACCCGGCATTGCGGGCACAACGGCGATCAGTGGGGCGAGGTGCCGTCGGCGTCCGTGATCGGGTGGGCGCCGGCGACGAAGGTGTCGAGCGCGGCGGCGTGCAGCAACCCGCCGGGTACCGGGTCACGCAGGGCGGCCACCGCCAGCCGGGCCACCGGCAACCCGCCGGGGCGGGAGGTCGCCGCCAGCACCAGGTTGCCGTACCTGCGGCCGCGCAACATCCGCCGGTCGCCGACCACGCACACGTCGGCGAAGACCGCCCGCAGGGTGGCCACCTGCGCCCGGGTGCCGACCAGTGGCGGCAGGTCGGTGACGTTGAGGACGTACAACCCGTCGGGACGCAGGACGCGGGCCACCTCGGCGACGAACTCGACGGTACGAACGTGTCGGGGCATCCGGGCCGCCCGGTAGATGTCGGCGATGACGAGGTCGTACCTGCCGTCCGGGGTGGCGGTCAGGGCGTCCCGGGCGTCGGCGACCTCCACCCGCACCTCCGCCGGCAGCGGCGGCAGCTCGCGGGTCACCAACTCCACCACCGCCGGGTCCCGCTCGACGACCCGCTGCGGTGAGCCGGGCCGGGTGGCGGCGAGCCAGCGGGGCACCGTCAACGCGCCGCCGCCCAGGTGCAGGACGCTCAGCGGCGCGCCGGCCGGGGCCGCCACCGTCACCGCCGAGGCGATCCGTCGGACGTACTCGAAGTGCAGGTGCCGGGGATCCTCGACATCCACGTACGACTGCTCGACCCCGGCGGACAGCAGTGTCCGCCCGGTCCGGCGGACCGGGTCGGCGACCAGTTCCAGCCGGTCGGCGGCGCGGCTCATGTCCGGCACGCTAGCCGAGCCCACGGTCCGGCCGGGCCGTGGGCTCGGCACGGCGGACGGGCCGGCGCAGCGGGGTCGTCCCCACTCCGCCGGCCCGCCGACGTCCCGGTGGCCGTCAGCCGCCGGCCATCCCGGCCCCGACCTCGTCGATCGCGTCGTCGATCTGGCGGGCGAGGTCCACGTCGAGCGCGGTCACTCCGTTGGCCTGGTTGGTCCGCACCGTCAACACGGCTGCGGTGTCACCCGGACGCCCGATGCTCGGGCCGCGGCCGTTGTCCTGGCGCAGCCGGTCGAGCCGGGCGAGCACCCGGTCCAGGTTGTCGGGCGGCAGCGCGATCACCCGGTAGAGGCCCTGGCTGTCGCCGGCCCAGTAGGGCAGGTCGTCCAACACCGCGCTGATCTCGTCGGCGTCCAGGGTGGGTGTGGTGGTGGAGGCGCCCACGAGGCCGCCGCCAGCCTCCGGCGGGTCGAGCAGGTCGCGCAACCCGTCGGGTACGTGCAACGACTCGACCAGGTCGCCGTCCTGCTCGGCGAGCGCGGCCATTGTCGCCTCCGCCTGGTACCGGGCCTGCTCCGGGGTGTTGCCGCTGATCCGACCCACCTCGGCCAGGAAGCCGGGCAGGTCCTGGTGCCGCTCGATGCCGTCGACGGGCAGCACGTCGTGCAGCGACGCCGGCACCGCCGCGAGCAGCCGCTGCCGCTCGGCGGCCTCCAGGGCGAACGCGAGGACCAGTACGGTCGCCTCGGTGCCCACCTTGGCCGTCCTGAAGTCGACCCCGGCACGACGCCGGACGTCGTCGACCAGGTCGTGGTAGCCCATCCTGCTCACGCCGGCCGTGCCGCTCGGCGGTGACGGCTGGGGTCGCGGATTGTCGGCGCTACCGACCGGCGGCGGTGCCGGCCCGCCGCGCGTGGTGTCCGGTTTGTGCGGCCCGGCCGCCGGTGGGCCAGCTCGCTTGCCCGCATCCAAGCTCCTGAGCTGCTTGGAGGCGCTCAGGCTGGCGCCGATCTCGCTGGGCTGGCGACTCTGTTCGCGGGCCTGCCGGGCCAACGCCCGGCGCCTCTGGTTGTCGCCCTCCATCTGCTTGCGCATGGTGGCATCCCTTCCGCTGGGGATCGTGCTGCGCCAGTCGCCTTCCCGCCGCCCCGGAGAAGGAAACGGGGGCCGCCGGCCGGGTCGGACGGCTCTGCGCCACGCTTCATCCGGCGGGGGTGAGGGGTGCTCACCCGCACGGCCCGCACGATCGGGTCAGGACCGGAGTTCTTCCGAGGTACGCGGGAGGAAGGTCGTCATGAAGGAAGTTGTCGAGATCGTCCCCGCCCGACCTGGTTGGTACGCGCGCTGGCAGCTCACCCCGGAACTCACCAGGTGTTACCCGGTGAGTCTGTGGGCGCTGCTGGAGGAGGCCGACGGGACCGGCCGTGAGGTGATCGGGATGGACTGCATCGGCCAGTGGCCCGGCGCGGACGACAACGAGGCGGGTGGGCAGTTCGTCCGCTATCTGTACCAGACGCCCGATTCAGGAGAGCCCGACGACATCGAACCGGCCCCGACCGGCGAGCTGCGTGCGGACGGACCCCGGCTCCAGCCGATGACGGCACCCTAGACATTCCTCCGGCCCCCGACCCCAGGTCCCAGGGTCGGGGGCCACCCCGTTCGCTCTCGGGGCGGCCTACCGGTCAGCCGGTGGCGCGTACGTCGTCGTCGGCGTACGCCACGGCCAGCAACTCACCCAGACCCGTGCGGTCCAGCATCCTTCAAAGGCTGGGGGATGTGCTGTCGCGTCCGACGCGGCCCGCTGACCGACCCGCGGGTGGCCCTCACGGGGTGATCACCGCGCGTGGCGGCACCCGACCCATGCCTGCGTATACTTGCCGGACTGCAAACGTCCCACCCCCCGGGTGGAGCGAGGGGGAGAACGGTGACGTTCAGCGTCAGCTACGCCGAGCGCGACGGCGGTGGCGCCTGCCTGCGGCTCGCGGGCGAGCTGGACCTGAGCACCGCCCCCGAGTTGACCGCCGCCATCGGCCGCCTCACCGCGACGGGCGAGAACCGGGTGCTGCTCGATCTGACCGACCTCACCTTCTGCGACTCCACCGGGATGGCCGTGTTCGTTCGGGGCGACAACCAGGCGGCGGCCGGCGGGGGTTGGCTCCGGCTCACCGGCGCCAACGGGCGGGTCGAGCGGGTGCTCCGGGTGACCGGCCTCGCCGAGGTGTTGCGCTACGAACCGGAGCCGGTCGACCCCGCGTCCCGCATTGCCACCTGATGGGCTAGATTTCCCCGCCAGCATTTCCCCGCCAACGCGGTGACCGTCAGGGTCCCGTCCCCGCCGACTCCGAGGCAGGTAGTGATGGGCGCAGACAGCGCACAGCCGGTACGCATCCTGGTGGTCGACGACGACCCGGGTGACGTGCTCATGATCGAGGAGGCGCTGGCGGACTCCGACGTCGAGAAGATCATCGACGTGGTCAGTGACGGCGAGGAGGCGATGGAGTTTCTCCGCGCCGAGGGCCGACACCAGCAGGCCCGCCGCCCGGACGTGATCCTGCTGGATCTGAACATGCCGCGGATGGACGGCCGGCAGGTGCTCGGAGCGGTCAAGCAGGACGAGGATCTGCGCACCATCCCGATCGTCGTGCTGACCACCTCCAACGCCGACACCGACATCGTCGGCAGCTACACGTTGCAGGCCAACGCGTACGTCACCAAGCCGATCGACCTGGACGACTTCAACGACGTGGTCCGCCGGATCGACGAGTTCTTCGGCCGGGTCGTCGTGCTGCCCAAGCGGGGCTGACGCCGGCCCCGCCCGCGCGCCTGCTGACCATTTTCCCCGAACCCCCTCGGCGCGGGCGGTCGCGGCCGAGGATCCAGGTGGGGACGTGACAGCAGCTGCCTGGGGGGCGACAGGATGAGGTTCTCCGTCGTGGAGACCGGTTACGACAAGCGGCAGGTGGATCACTGCCTGGACGAGTTGGGGATCCGGTTGTCCCGGCTCGCGGCGCGGGCCGAGGGCGCGGCCGGGGAGTGGGACGAGATCCGCCAGGAGGCGGCCTCGCTCAGCGGCCTCCTGCGACGACTGGACCTGGGCGACGCCACCACCACCCGTCCCACCGGTGACCCGGAGCGGCACGAGGCCGCCGAGATCCTGGCTCAGGCCCGCCTCGAGCTGGACGAGGCCCGCGAGGAGGCCCGGCGGGTGCGGGAACGGGCGTACGCGGAGGCCGTGCAGGCCCGGCGTGACGTTGAGGCGGCGTTGGACGCCCGTCGGCGGCGGGAAACGCGGCTGGACGACATCCTCGGCCAGGTGACTGTCGACCAGGTGCCCGTCGGTCAGGTGCCCGTCGACACCCCGACCGCCGCTGCGGGCGTGGCGGGCAGCCGACTCGGAGCAGGCGGCCTGGCCCCGGTCACGGAGCCTTCGCCCCGCGGCCACTGACCAGCGCGGGCCGGACCGGTCGTCCGACTCAGGCGGTGAGCGCACCCGCCACGGTGGTCGCCCGGTCCTCGTGCTGGGCGTACGCGTCGGGGTACGCGGAGATCTGAACGGACTGGGCCGCGGCGGTGACGCTCATGTCCTGCCAGCCGGGGATCTCGTTGAGCGCCGTGTAGAAGGCCTGCGCGGCGTACGACGGGCGCATCAACTGGGCGACAGTGCCCCAACCGCTGCTCGGCCGCTGCTGGAACAGCCCGACCGAGTCGTGGTCGGAGCCGCTGCCCTGGTTCGGGTACTCCGCCGACTCCGGCAGGACGTCACTGGCCAGGTTGTAGAGGTTGCTCTCCTGCATGGCGGTGGCCAGCGCCACCACCAGGGCGCGGCGCGGCATCTTCATCTCCAGGCCGACGTCCACGATGATCTTCGCGTTGTCCATCTGGGCCTGGTCGAGGCCGGCCACCGGCCGGGGGCGGCGGGGCTTGACCGGCTTCTTGGGCGCCTTGCGGACGACAGTGGGAGTGGGGGTGGGGGTGGGCTCCAGCGTCGGGCTGGGCAGGATCCGGGCGGGGGCTGCGTCGCGGTCCAGCGACCGGGAGGCCCGCTCGTCGGCGATGGCGGCGCGGTCGGCCACCGCCTCCGCGAGCGGCTCGACAGGACGCGGGGCGTCGTCGTTACCTCGCGCGGCGGCGACCGCCACCAGGCTGAGGCAACAGGTGACGCCGGTGGCCAGCGCCACCCGCACCGGGGTCGAGCCCAGCAGGCCACGCCGCGGCGGTTGGAGAGCGCGGTGACGGCCGATCGTCCGTTCGGTTGATGCGGCGTCGTCCGAGGGGGTGGTCGGGCGCGCGTCGGTCAGCTTCTGGGCGGAGGGGTCGTCGGGATGCACCTGCCGAGGCTAAAGAGCCAAATGCCCGATGTCAGGAGCCCGTACGGTGGCATGCGCCACAATTTGCCCTGATCAGGCCGACTTCAGTGGGCAAAGACCGAGCGAAGTTCCTCAACCTCGCAGACCACGCCAGACGGTTATTCCCGACTTGCCGGGTTATTCAGGTCGGCCACCAGTCGGCCGGCCCCAAAGTCAGCCCTCTTCAAGACCCTCGTCCGAACAGCCCATGCCGTCATCCCCCAAACGGCCCCCCGGCCCCGCGAGACCCCTCCCTACCCCCGCGATCTTGCACTTTCTGTCGCGCGCGTGGATGCCTTTAGTGGCGGCCGTTTTCGGCTGGGGTTACGGTCAGGCGGTGACGGCTGGCGTCGCTGCTGGAGAATGGCCAGAGCCGGTCGGCGTACTCGACCAGATCGGCCAGCTGCTCTCGGCTCAGGCCGGCTGAGGAAATCTCCGCGTGCACGTCGGCCCGGTATCGGCCGTCGTTGTCGCGCCCCAGCTTCGCCTCCGCCCGCACCTGCACGGTGTGGGCCTCGTCGGTGATCTCTCCGGCCACCTCCACCGCCGCATGGTGCAGGCAGGAGGCGAAGGCCGCGGCCAGCAACTGTTCCGGGGTCAGCCCGGTGCAGTGCGGCGCCAGCGGTGAGGCCAGCGCGGTGGAGAGCCCGCCGTCGTCGGTGCGTACGTGACCGCCCTCGGCTGTCGCTGTGGCCTCACGCAGCCAGGAACTCTGATCCGGCATCGCGTTTCTCCCGTCGCTCACCAGGCCGGCTACCCCGCCGCCGCCCGCCGAAACGCCGGACGGCTCGGCGAACCCGCACCGCCGAGGACCAAACGCCGGACCGCGCGACGAAACCGCCGAGGGCAAACCCGGCCGTGGGCCCGTGCGGTCAGCGCGCGGTGGGCAGGTTCGGTTGGGGGGCGACCGCCACCGCCTCGGTGGCTTCGGCGGCGGCCCGTTCGGTCCAGGGTGACGTCGGGGCCGTTCGGCGGGTTGCCGGGATCGTCATCGGCACGTACACCCGGGCGTCCACTGCCTCGGCCAGCAGCAATGCGGCGACCAGGCTGGTGGGGCGCTCGTCGGGGTCGTCGGCGAGGCAGGAGTGGCACAGCTCGGCGACCTCGGGCGGGAGCCCGGGGAGGTCGGGAAGCGGCTCCGGTGGCTGACGGCGGCGGGCCAGGAGAAGTTCGCTGGACGTCGTCGCGCGGTAGGGCAGGCGGGCCGTGAGGCTGTAGTAGAGCAGCACGCCGAGGGCGTACATGTCGGCGGCGGGGGTGGCGGGTGCCTCGTTCAGCTGTTCGGGTGCCAGGTACGCCGGGGTGCCGAGCACCATCCCGGTCGGCATCGGGTCGGATTCGCCGGCGGCGATGGCGATGCCGAAGTCGAGGACCTTCACCCCGGCCGGGGTGAGGATGACGTTCGCGGGCTTGACGTCGCGGTGCACGATGCCTTCGGCGTGAGCGGCGGCCAGCGCGGCGGCGACCTCGGCGCAGACCCGCACTGCGATCTGCCAGTCCAGTGGCCCGGCGCGCAGGTGCGCGGCGAGCGTCTCGCCCTCGGCCAACTCCATCACGATGTAGGGAACCGTTCGGCCCGGCCACGTCGAGGAGATGCCGAAGTCGTGCACGCTGGCCACGTTGGGGTGCTCCAGGCGGGCCGCCGACCGGGCCTCCGCCCGGATCCGGTCCACGGTGCCGTTCCGATCGTCGGGACCGGGGGAGATGAGCTTCACCGCGACCGGCCGGTCCAGCACCTGGTCGTAGGCCCGCCACACCTCGGACATCCCGCCCACACCGATGCGCTGTTCGAGCCGGTACCGCCCGTCCAGCATCCGCATCGACCGCTCCTCGCCCTCGCCCCGCCCGACGGCGGTTGTTCGGTTGCCGGTACCCGGGCGCCGAACTGGGCAAACCGGAGCCTGTTTCGGGGTCGGACGGCCCCGCGTACCTCGCTGCGACAGGGCGGCGGGTGCGGTAGCTTGCGAGCCAGAGCCGGTGTCACCGATTGTGCCGGCGCGGTCACCGAGGGGACGCGATGAGCGAGGTCACCGTACGCTTCGTCGGCGGGCCCGCGGACGGCCTGGTCCGGTTGCTGCCGGCCGGGTCGGACGGCGCCCCACCCCAGCGTTGGATCATGCGGCACCCGGACGGCACGGGCCCGGTGCAGCCCGGCCCCGACCACCTGTACGAACGCGACAGGCCCGACGAGGCCGGCGGTTGGAGCATGCGTTTCGTGCGCACCGACGCGTACGGGGTGTCCGAGTGACCATGAGGCGGGGCTGACCGGTGGGGTCGCCGGCATCGCGTCGGCCCGGCCGCACAGCTGGCGCACAGCTCCCGCAGGGGCGCGGCACAGGCGTGACGACCACGATGGGGCGCATGGTCATGAACGGGCAGGCCGCGCCGAGCCGGATCGAGCTGCGGCGCCCCGACGGGGAACCCGTCCGGGTGCTCGTGGTGGACGACGAACCCACGCTCACCGACCTGCTGTCGATGGCGTTGCGCTACGAGGGTTGGCAGGTCCGCACCGCCGGTAACGGCATGGCGGCGTTGAGCACCGCCCGACAGTTCCAGCCGGACGCCGTGGTGCTCGACGTGATGCTGCCCGACCTGGACGGTTTCCAGGTGCTGCGTCGGCTGCGCGAGCACGCCCCGACCGTGCCGGTGCTCTTCCTGACCGCCCGCGACGCCGTCGAGGAACGCATCGCCGGGTTGACGGTCGGCGGCGACGACTACGTGACCAAACCGTTCAGCCTGGAGGAGGTGATCGCCCGGTTGCGGGCGCTGCTGCGCCGTTCCGGGCTGGCGATCGCCGCGCAGGAGGAGGCGGTTCTGACAGTCGGTGACCTCAGCCTCGACGAGGACAGCCACGAGGTCCGCCGGGCCGGTCAGTTGGTCACCCTCACCGCTACCGAGTTCGAGTTGTTGCGGTACCTGATGCGCAACCCGCGCCGGGTGCTCAGCAAGGCGCAGATCCTCGACCGGGTGTGGAACTACGACTTCGGCGGCCAGGCCAACGTGGTGGAGCTGTACATCTCGTACCTGCGCAAGAAGATCGACGCCGGGCGGGTGCCGATGATCCACACGTTGCGCGGCGCGGGCTATGTCCTCAAGCCCGCCGAGTAGCCGCCGCCCGCTGCGCGCCGCCCGCAGGTGGCTGGCGGGGCGCTCCCTGCGTACCCGACTGGTGTTCGCGCTGCTCGCGCTGCTCGCGTTGGTTAGCGTCGCGATCGGGGGCCTGACCACTGTGGCGCTGCGGCACTTTCTGATCGACCGACTGGACGCCCAGCTGGCCCCCGCGACGGCCATGCGGGGCGACCGTCCGGGACGTCCGGCCTTTCCCGGCGATGGACCGGCGATCCCGCCGGGGTTGCCGTCCGGCGTGGTGGTCGCCGAGATCACCGACGGTCGCGTGACGAGCGCCCGGACCCTGACCAGGAGCGTCTCCAGCGCCGACCCGTTCCCCGACGAGCAGTCGGTGCCGGTGGGGGAGGTCGCCGCGCTGGCGGACCTGCCGGTCGACGCCAGACCGCGCACCGTCGGCCTCGGTGATCGCGGTGACTTCCGGGCCGTGGCCCGGCAGTACTGGGACGGCCGGGTACGCGTCGTCGCGATCCCCCTCGCGGGCGTCCAGGAGACCATCTGGGCACTTGTCGCCGCGCAGGCCGGGGTGGCCGCGGTCGGGCTGCTGCTCGCCGGTGTGGCGGGCGCGCTCATCGTGCGGGCGACCCTGCGGCCGCTCCACCGGGTGGCGGCCACCGCCACCCGGGTCACCGAACTTCCCCTGGACCGTGGGGAGGTGGCGCTCGCCGTCCGGGTCCCGGCCGCCGACACCGACAGCCGCACCGAGGTCGGTCAGGTCGGGGCGGCGCTGAACCGCATGCTGGGCCACGTCGCCGCCGCGCTCTCCGCCCGGCAGGCCAGCGAGACGCGGGTACGCCAGTTCGTCGCCGACGCCAGCCACGAGCTGCGGACGCCTCTCGCGGCGATTCGGGGCTACGCCGAGGTGGCCCGGCGCGGCCGGGACGAGGTTCCCGCCGACGTGGCGCACGCGCTGCGCCGGGTGGAGTCGGAGAGCACCCGGATGACGAGCCTCGTCGACGACCTGCTGCTGCTGGCCCGCCTCGACACCGGCCGACCGCTCGCCGTCGAACCGGTGGACCTGACCGCCCTGCTGGTGGACGCGGTCAGCGACGCGCACGTCGCCGGCCCCGAGCACCGTTGGCAGCTCGAACTGCCCGAGGTGGCGATCCGGGTGCCCGGCGACGCCGCCCGGCTGCACCAGGTGGTGGCGAACCTGCTCACCAACGCCCGGGTGCACACCCCACCCGGCAGCACTGTGACCACCACGCTTGCCGTCGACGCCGCCGGAGCCCTGGTCACCGTCGCCGACGACGGGCCCGGGGTGCCGGCGGAGCTGCAACCGGAGATGTTCGAACGGTTCGCCCGGGGCGACAGCTCCCGGTCCCGCGCGCACGGCAGCACCGGCCTCGGCCTGGCCATCGTCGCGGCGGTGGTGGAGGCCCACCACGGCACTGTCGAGGTGCAGAGTCGTCCAGGTCGGACAATGTTCACCGTCCGGCTGCCGAATCCCACAGCTGACGCATAGGCGACGCACGGGGTCACGCCAGCCCGGCCGCCGAGGCTGGCCGCATGGACAGAACAGAGACCCTGCCGACGGCGTCCCCCGCACCCGAACCGCCGACGGCCGCCCGCCCGGATGAGCACTCGCCGCCGACGCGCCGCTCGCCGGCCTGGGCCCGGCCCGCGCTGGCAATCCTGCTGCTCGCCACCGGCCTGCTCTACCTGTGGGGGCTGGGCGCGTCGGGCTGGGCGAACTCGTTCTACGCGGCGGCAGTGCAGGCCGGCTCGGTGAGCTGGAAGGCGTTCCTCTACGGCTCGTCGGACGCCGCCAACTCCATCACCGTCGACAAGACACCCGCGTCGCTGTGGCTGATGGCCCTGTCCGTACGGGTCTTCGGGCTGAACAGTTGGGCGATGCTCGTGCCGCAGGCGCTCTGCGGGGTCGCCTCGGTAGCCGTGCTCCACGCGACGGTGAAGCGCTGGTACGGGCCGGCCGCCGCTCTGATCGCCGGCGCGGTCCTCGCGGTCACCCCGGTGGCGACGCTGATGTTCCGGTTCAACAACCCGGACGCGCTGCTGGTCCTGCTGCTGGTCGCCGGGGCGTACGCCACGGTTCGCGCGCTGGAGACGGCGAGCACCCGGTGGATCGTGCTCGTCGGTGTGCTCGTCGGCGTCGGCTTCCTCACCAAGATGTTGCAGGCGTTCCTCGTGGTGCCGGTCTTCGCCGGCGTCTACCTGCTGGCCGCGCCGACCGGGCTCTGGCGGCGCGTCCGGCAGGTGCTGCTGGCGGGGCTGGCGGTGGTGGTGTCCGCCGGCTGGTGGGTGGCGCTCGTCGAGTTGGTGCCGGCGAGTGCCCGCCCGTACATCGGCGGCTCGCAGGGCAACAGCATCCTGGAGCTGACCCTCGGCTACAACGGCCTCGGCCGGATCACCGGCGAGGAGGTCGGCAGCGTCGGCGGTGGTGGCGCCCGGCCGGGCGGCGGCGCTGGCCCGTTCTCGGGGCAGAGCGGCGTGCTGCGGATGTTCGGTGGCGACATCGGCGGTCAGGTCTCCTGGCTGCTGCCGGCCGCGCTGGTCCTGCTGGTCGCCGGCCTGCTGCTGGCCGGGCGCGCGGCGCGCACCGACCGCACCCGGGCCGGGCTGCTGCTCTGGGGCGGCTGGCTGCTGGTCACCGCCCTGATCTTCAGCTTCATGTCCGGGATCTTCCACGCCTACTACACGGTGGCGCTCGCACCGGCGATCGGCGCGCTCGTCGGCATCGGTGTGACGCTGCTCTGGCGGGAGCGGCGACCGGCCGTAGCTCCGGCTGTCGCTGCCGTCGCCGGGACGGGTGACCCGGTGCCCGCGTCCGCTGACGCCACCGCTGCCGGCACGCGCTGGCAACGGTGGCGTCCGGTGGGTGCCACGGCGACGCTCGCCGGCACGCTCGCGGTCACCGTCTGGTGGGCGTGGGTGCTGCTCGGGCACAGCCCGGACTGGTACCCGTGGCTGCGGACCACTGTGCTCGTCGCCGGTCTGGTCGGTGCGCTCCTTCTCCTGCTCGTCACCCGACTGCCCCGCCGGTTGGTGCCGGTGGTGCTGGGCCTGGGCGCGGCGGCGGCCCTCGCCGGCCCGGTGGCGTACGCGGTACAGACCGCCGCGACCCCCCACACCGGGTCGATCCCGAGCGCCGGCCCGTTCGTGGCGGGCGGGTTCGGCCGGGGCGGCTTCCCCGGCGGGCGACTCCCCGGCGGCGTGGAACTGCCGGCCGGCGGCCAACTCCCCGGCGGCGGCCAGTTCCCGGGCGGCTTCCCGGGCGGCGGCCAGTTCCCCGGCGGCGGGCAGAACGGCGGCGGCCAGAACGGTGGCCGCAATGGCGGTCAGGTGCCCGGCTTCCCGGGCGGTGGTCGTGGCGGCGTACCCGGCTTCCCGGGCGGCCAGGGCCCCGGCGCCACCGGCGGGCAGGGGCGCTCGGCCGGTGGGGGCATGGGCGGGCTGCTCGACGCCCGTGAGCCCAGCGCCGCGGTGCGCGAGCTGCTGGAGCGCGACAGCGCGGACTACACGTGGGTGGCCGCGACCATCGGCTCGAACAACGCGTCCGGCTACCAGCTCGCCACCGGCGACCCGGTGATGGCGATCGGCGGGTTCAACGGCAGTGACCCGTCACCGACGCTGGAGCAGTTCCAGCGCTACGTGGCCGACGGGAAGGTCCACTACTTCGTCGGTGGCGGTGGCTTCCGGGCCAACGGCGGCAGCGCGGCCTCCCAGGAGATCGCCGCCTGGGTCGCGGAGACGTTCACGGCGCAGACCGTCGACGGGGTCACCCTCTACGACCTCAGCGCGGGGGCGTCGTGACCATGCTGGGCGGGCCACGGGCCGCCATCCAGGCCCGACCCACCGCCGCCGTGCTGGACGTGGTCATCCCGGTCCACAACGAGGAGGTCGACCTCGGGCCGTGCGTACGGCGACTGCACGCCCACCTGAGCGCGCACTTCCCGTACCCGTTCCAGATCACCGTCGCCGACAACGCCAGCGTCGACGACACCCTGAAGGTGGCCGACTGCCTGGCCGGTGAGCTGCCCGGCGTCGAGGTGCTGCACCTGGACGCCAAGGGGCGGGGGAGGGCACTGTCGGCCGCCTGGTCGGCGTCGTCGGCACCCGTGCTGGCGTACATGGACGTGGACCTCTCCACCGACCTGGCGGCGCTGTTGCCACTTGTCGCGCCGCTCATCTCCGGCCACTCCGACCTGGCGATCGGCACCCGGCTGGCGCGTACCTCACGGGTGGTCCGTGGCACCAAACGGGAGGTGATCTCCCGGGCCTACAACCTGCTGCTGCGTGGTGCGTTGGCGGCGCGGTTCTCCGACGCGCAGTGCGGGTTCAAGGCGATCCGGGCCGACGTGGCCGCCGAACTGCTGCCGTTGGTGCGCGACACCGGCTGGTTCTTCGACACCGAACTGCTGGTGCTGGCCCAGCGGGCGGGGCTGCGCATCCACGAGGTGCCGGTGGACTGGGTCGACGACCCGGACAGCCGCGTCGACATCGTCGCCACCGCCCTGGCCGACCTGCGCGGTGTGGGTCGGCTGGGCCGGGCGCTGCTGACCGGGACGCTGCCCCTGGCCGACCTCCGCGCGCAGCTCGGCCGGGCACCGCTGACCGGGCCGAGCGCCGAGCCACTGACCGGGCCGGGTGGGGCACCGCTGACCGCGCCGCGCGCCGAGCCACTGACCGGGCCGGGTGAGACGCCGCTGACCGGGCCGCGTGCCCGGCCAGGAACGTCGCTGCCGGGGCAGGTGCCGGTCGGGTTGCCCCGGCAACTGGTCCGGTTCGCGGCGGTGGGGGTGGCGAGCACGCTCGCGTACCTGCTGCTGTTCGTGGCCACCCGGGGCGCCCTGGGTGCGCAATCGGCGAACCTGTTGGCGCTGCTGGCGACCGCGGTGGCCAACACGGCCGCGAACCGGCGGTTGACGTTCGGCATCAGCGGACGCCGGCACGCTGGCCGGCATCACGCGCAGGGGTTGCTGGCCTTCGCCCTCGGTCTGGCTCTGACCAGCGGGTCGCTGGCCGTGCTGCACGCGGTCCACGCTGTGCCCGCGCGGCCGGTGGAGCTGGCCGTGCTGGTGGCCGCGAACCTGGCCGCCACCGTGCTGCGGTTCGTGCTGCTGCGCCTCGGCATGCACCACCGCTAGCCCTCCGCCCCGGCGATCGTGCACTTACCGCATCGACAATGACCCGCGAAAGGGACGTTCTGACCACCACAAGTGCAAGATCGACGGAGGTTGGGGTGAGGCCGGCATCGACGCGAGCGGGGGACCCGGCCGGTCAGCCGACGAGTACCTCGGTGAGGACCTCGACGACGCGGCGGGTGTGCCGCCCGTCGGGGTCCTCGTCGGTGTTCAGGTCGGTCACGCTCATGCCGAGGAGCCGGTCGGCGCGGGCCAGCGGCGTGACGAGCGCGATCAGGTCCGCCCAACGCGGCCCGTCCGGCTCGGGGTAGGTCACGGCGGGCAGGTCGCGTGGGTCCACCACGTCCAGGTCGAGGTGCAGCCAGGCCGGCCCGTCGCCGTCGGTGGCGAGACCCGCGCCGATCGTCGCCGCGCCCCGCCGTAGCACCTCGGCGGCGTTGATCTGCCGGATCGCCGGGGCGATGCGGGCCGCCTCGACCCGGCTGCTCTCGTCGGTGGCCGGGCGGTGCCCGAGCAGGTGGACGCGGCCGGGCTCGATCATCGCGCCGCCCGGGCCGACGGCGGCCGGGCCGTACCCGGTGACGACCGCGAGGTCCATGTCGGCGGCCTCACCGGTCGGGGAGGTCGTGCCGTCGAGGAAGTCCGGATGGGCGTCGACGAACCACAGGTCGGTCGCCGGGGGCAGGGCCCGGCAGATGCCGGGCAGGATCGCGCAGTCGCCGCCGAGCACCAGCGGTCGGTGGCCGTCCGCGATGAGGGCGCCGATCCGCGCCGCGATGGCGCCGCCGGCCCGGATCAGGCCGGCCACGCCGATCACCCCGCTCGCCGGGTCGCGGTCCGGGTCGCGCAGCAGCGCCTCGTCGATCCGCCCGTCGTCGTCGGCACCCAGGGCCTCGCGCAGGCCGGCCCGGCGCAGCGCGGTCGGGGCCCGCTCCTCGCCGCGTCCGGTGCCGGAGGAGTCCAGCGGCGCGTCCACGATCATCCAGCGCACGTCCGCAGCGTACCGGCGCGATCGGCCGGTCCCGGCCACATTCTGTGGCGAGGCTGGGAGTACGCCGATGTGCCCGCGACGGCGACACGGACCGGCGTACGGTGATGGACAAGTCCGGCTTTCTGGGTTAAAAGCCTCATCGGTGTACGCCTGGGACGCCGGTGTCGAGGCGGCGAGGCAAGGAGCGATCGGTGGAACATCTGGCCTACCTGGACGCGGGGTCCGGCAGCCTGATCGTGCAGGCGGTCGTCGGCGGGGTGGCTGGCGCCGCGGTCGCCGCGAAGCTCTACTGGCGACGGCTCGTCGACCGGTTCCGCCGGCAACCCACCGACCAGCGCTGAACGGGCCAGCCCCGACGATGGCGATCTCACCCACCGAGGTACGGCCCGAGCCGGCTTCCTTCCGCGACCCGGCCAACCGGGTGTTCCACGTCGGCGACGAGGTGCTGCGCGGGCTCGACCCGCAGGCCGCCGAGCACTGGCGGGCACTGACGAACAGCACGTTCTTCCCGGCGCTGGTGGCCGCGCGAAAGGTCTGCGCCACCGAGGACGCCCCGCCGACCCTGGTGCCCGCAGCGACCGGGACGCCGTGGACCGCCGTACTGCGCCACGAGCGCATCCCGTTCGTCTCCCACCCGTACGAGTGGTCGTTCAGCATGCTGCGCGACGCCGCCCTGCTGCACCTGGAGATCCTGAAGGCCGCGCTCGGCGAGGGTTTCACCACCAAGGACGGCTCGGCCTACAACCTCCAGTGGCGTGGCGCCGAACCGGTCTTCATCGACATCGGCTCCTTCGAGCCGGTCCGCGACGGCGAACCGTGGGCCGGTTACCGGCAGTTCTGCCAGACGGTGCTCTACCCGCTGATGCTCACCGCCCACCTGGGCGTCGACTTCCAACCGTGGCTGCGTGCCCGGGTCGACGGCATCGAGGCCGACGAGCTACGGCCGCTGTTCAACGGGGCCCGCCGGCTGCGCCCCGGCGTGCTGACCCACCTGCACCTGCACGGAGCGATGCAGCACCGCAACGCCGCCGCCAGCACCACCGAGGTCCGCGACCAACTGCGGGCCGCCGGCTTCTCCCGGGAGTTGCTGCTCGCCACCGTACGCGGCATCGAGAAACTGGTCCGCAAACTCGACCGCCGCCCGCCCGAGAGCCACTGGTCGGACTACCACCGCACCTGCGGCTACTCGGCCCGCGACCGGGTGGCCAAGGAGCAGTTCGTGGCCGTCGCGGTGGCCGCCGGCAGCCGCCCCCGCCTGGTGCTCGACCTCGGCGCCAACGACGGCCGGTACTCGCGGCTGGCAGCCGGGCACGCCGACTACGTGGTAGCCGTCGAACAGGACCCCACTGTCGTCGACGAGCTGTACCGACAGTTGCGCGCCGAGGGGCAACGCCGCATCCTGCCGCTGGTGCTGGACCTCGCCGACCCCTCGCCGGGTGGCGGCTGGCGGGGCGTCGAACGGGCCGGTTTCGCCGAGCGGGCGTCCGCCGACGTGGTGCTCGCCCTGGCCGTGGTGCACCACCTGGCGATCGGCCGCAACGTGCCGCTGCCGGAGGTCCTCGACTGGCTGGCCGGGCTGACCGCGCCGGGCGGCGCGGTGGTGGTGGAGTTCGTCCACCCCGAGGACCCGATGGCGACCCGGTTGCTGGCCAACAAGCCCGCCGGTCTCTTCCCGGACTACCGACGCGACACCTTCGAGACGTTGCTCGCCGCCCGCGGGCGGATCACCGACCGGCTGGAACTGCCCTCCGGCACCCGCACGCTCTACCGGACGGTGATGGGTGGCTGAACCGCTGTGGGACCGGAGCTGGCGAGGGGAGCTGGGTCGGCTGCTCGAGATGGCCGCGCTGGTCGGCCTCGTGGTCACCCAGCCACTGCTGGACGTGCTCGGCCGCAGCCCCGACTTCTTCCTCTTCCACCGCGCCGACCCGGCCCAGATCCTGCTGCTCGTCGCTCTGGTGACCGTGACACCCACAGTCGCGGTGGCACTGCTGGCCGCGCTCAGCCGACTGGCCGGTCGGACCGCCCGCGCCGTCACCCACACCTGTCTGGTCGGGCTGCTGGTCGGCGCCCTCGCCGTGCAGGTGGGCCGACACGTGACGGCACTTCGGGGCGTACCCCTGCTGCTGGTGGCCCTGCTGGCCGGGGTCGGAGGCGCGGTCGCGCACCGGCGGTGGCGGGCGTCGCGTCTGGTGCTGCGACTGGCCGCCGCCGGCCCGGTGGCCTTCGTGGGGCTCTTCCTGCTCGCCTCACCCACCTCGGCGGTGGTCCTACCGCGCGGTGACGGCGGTGCGGCCGGCACCGCGCAGGGCTCGGCCGTGCACCCGCCGGTGGTCATGCTGATCCTCGACGAGCTGCCGCTGGTCAGCCTGCTCGGGGCGGACGGAAAGATCGACGCCGGGCGGTACCCGCACTTCGCCGAACTGGCCGGCGGTTCCACCTGGTACCGCAACTCCACCGGGGTCAGCGGCTGGACGCCCAACGCGCTGCCGGCGATGCTCACCGGCCGCTACCCGGCACGGTCGGTGGCACCGCACTACTCGCAGTACCCGGACAACATCTTCACCGCCTTCGGCGGCCTGTACGACATCCGCGCCGAGGAGAGCATCACCCGGCTCTGCCCACCCAGCCGCTGCGAGCAGCCGATCACCCCCGAGCAGGGGCTCGGCGTGCTCGTCCGGGAGACCGGCAAACTGCTCGGCCGGATCGCCGGGCCGACGGAGAGCGCCGTCGACCCGGAAGACTCCTACCGCGAGCAGACCCGCGCCGAGGCCGGCCTGGACGCCGCCGAACCGGTGCCGGCCGACCCGAAGTTCCGCTGGGACAGCCTGGACGACAACCAACCGGCCCGCTTCACCAGCTTCCTCGCCGGGCTGAAGCCCACCACGCGGCCCACCCTGCACTTCCTGCACCTGCTGATGCCGCACTCACCGTGGGCGTACCTGCCGTCCGGCGCACGCTACGACGCCCCCGAGGACCTGCCCAACGACGGCGCCGGGTGGGTCGACCTCGCCCGGCAGCGGCACCTCGCCCAGCTCGGCTACACCGACCGGCTGATCGGCGAGACGGTGCGGACGCTGCGCGCCAACGGCCTCTACGACCAGGCCCTCGTCGTGGTGACCGCCGACCACGGGGTCAGCTTCCGCCCCGGCGCCCAGGGCCGGGGCATGGACGCGATCAAGGCCGCCGCCGGCGAGGTCGCCTGGGTGCCGACGTTCGTCAAGGAACCCCGCCAGCAGGCCGGACGGGTGGACGACCGCAACTGGGAACACGTCGACCTGCTGCCGACAGTCGCCGACGAGGCCGGCGTCCGGTTGCCGTGGCGGGTCGACGGGCGCTCCGCCCGACAGGCCCCCCGCACCGACGGCACGAAGCACTTCTACGACCGCCCCGGCGAACCCGTCACCTTCCCCGGCGGCGTGCCCACCCCGCCACCCCCGCCGACACCCCACCCCCTGGTCGGCACCGAGGTACGCGCCGGCCCGGCCGCCGGCAGCGCCCGGGTCGCCGACCTGGCCGCGTTCACCGCCACGGACCCGGACACCGGCACCCTCCCCGCGCTCGTCTGGGGCGACGTCCCGGACCGGATCCCGGACGGCACCCTCCTCGCCGTCGCCGTCAACGGCCGCATCGGAGCCGTCGTCCCGGTGGTGCCCGCCGACCCCGGCGGACGCCGGTTCGCCGCGCTCCTCGCCGACGACAAGCTGTTCCACGCCGGGACCAACACGCTCGACGTCTTCCAGATCGCGACGGACGGTACGCTGCGACGCCTTGCTCTGTCGTGAAGCGGTTCCACGTCGGGTCCGGTCCGGTTTCGGGGTTGGTCCTCTGGTCCCGGCTGGCGGGACGGCGGGTTTCCCGGCCGCCCGGTCGGGAATCGGGTGACGCATACCTCACCGCCGAACCACGGCGGGCGGTGTCCCCCGAGCCGCAATTACGGTAGAAGCGAAGGCAATTCAACGTAGATCTGCCGGCGAAGCGAGGAACCACATGACGGAAGTCAAGCTCGATCACCCCGGTGGGCAGCTGTCGATGCCGGTACATCCCGCGGTCGAGGGCCCCGCCGGTATCGGGGTGAGCAAGCTGCTGAAGGAAACCGGGATGACCACGTACGACCCCGGTTTCGTCAACACCGCCGCTGCCTCATCCGCGATCACCTACATCGACGGCGACGCGGGGATCCTGCGTTACCGGGGATACCCGATCGAGCAGCTGGCCGAGAAGTCCTCCTTCCTGGAGGTCTCCTACCTGCTCATCTACGGTGAGCTGCCGACCGAGCAGCAGCTGACCGAGTTCACCGAGTGGATTCGGCGACACTCGCTGCTGCACGAGGAGATGCGCCGCTTCTTCGACGGCTTCCCCCGGGACGCCCACCCGATGGCGGTGCTCTCGTCCGCGGTGAGCGCCCTGTCCACCTTCTACCAGGACAGCCTGGACCCGTTCGACTCCGAGCACGTGGAGATCTCCACGGTCCGGCTGATGGCGAAGGTCCCCACCATCGCCTCGTACGCGTACAAGAAGTCCATCGGTCAGCCGCTGCTGTACCCGGACAACTCCCTCGGGTACGTGGACAACCTGCTGCGGATGACGTTCGGCGTGCCGGCGGAGCCGTACGAGGTCGACCCGGTGATGTCGAAGGTGCTGGACATGCTGTTCGTCCTGCACGCCGACCACGAGCAGAACTGCTCCACCTCGACGGTCCGCCTGGTCGGCTCCAGCAACGCCAACCTGTTCGCCTCGGTCTCGGCAGGCGTGAACGCGCTGTTCGGCCCCCTGCACGGTGGCGCGAACCAGGCGGTGCTGGAGATGCTCCAGCAGATCCACGCCGGCGACGACGACGTCCGGTCCTTCGTCCGCAAGGTCAAGGACAAGCAGGACGGCGTCAAGCTGATGGGCTTCGGCCACCGGGTCTACAAGAACTACGACCCGCGGGCGGCGATCGTCAAGAAGGCCGCGCAGGACGTGCTGGGCCGGATGGCCAAGCCCGACCCGCTGCTGGACATCGCCATGGAGCTGGAGGAGATCGCCCTCGCCGACGACTTCTTCGTCTCCCGTCGGCTCTACCCGAACGTGGACTTCTACACCGGCCTGATCTACAAGGCCATGGGTTTCCCGACGAAGATGTTCACGGTGCTCTTCGCGCTCGGCCGGCTCCCCGGCTGGATCGCCCAGTGGCGCGAGATGATCAGCGACCCGGAGACCAAGATCGGCCGTCCGCGGCAGGTCTACGTCGGCTCCCCCGAGCGGGACTACGTCCCCTTCGGCGACCGCTGACCCCCGCTCCTCGCTTCACCAGCAGGCCGTCGACCCCTCCGGGTCGGCGGCCTGTCGCGTGTCGCCTTTTCTCCGCCCCGCCAGATCCTGGCCGGCTTGATCGACTCGGTTCGCAGGAAGTCGGGGTGTCCTAGGCGCTAGGACACCCCGACTTCAAGGAACGCGAGTTGATCAAGCGGCGCCGGGCCGGACCGAGAACGTCAGCGGAGGCCGGCAGCGGCGAGGAGGTTGCCTTCGGGGAGCGCCGGGAGGGTGCGTCCCTGCGACATCCGCTGCTCGGCGCGTTCGGCGGTGAACGCGGCGTCGTGGTGGATGGCGGCGGCGTAGCTGGCGGCGGTGCGCTGGGCGATGGCGGCCCAGCCGTACTGGTCGTGGACCATCCGGCGGGCGCGGCGGGCCATGACGCGGGCGCGGTCGGGGTCGGACAGCAGCGCGTCGACGGCGTCGGTCAGGCTGTCCGGGTCGTTCGGGCGGAAGGTCGTTCCGGCGACGCCGGGTTCGACGATTTCGGCGAGGCCGCCGGTGGCGGCGACGGCGAGGGGAGCGCCGGCCGCTGCGCCTTCCAGGGCGACCATGCCGAACGGTTCGTAGATGCTGGGCACGGCGAAGCAGTCGGATGCGGCCATCAGCGCCGGCAGGTCGGTGCCGCCGAGGAAGCCCGGCATGGTGACCATGCCGCCGAGGCCGCGGCGGTGCACGTCGGCTTCGAGTTCGGCGCGGTACGGGCCGTCGCCGGCGATCACGGCGCGCAGCCCGGGGTGGCGTTCGCGCAGCCGGGGGAGGGCGGCGATGAGGTGTTGGACGCCCTTCTCGTAGACGAGGCGGCCGGCGAAGGTGACCAGGGGGCCGTTTCCGGCGAAGCGGGCGCGGGCGGCGGCCACGGCACGGGCGGGGACCCGCCAGCGGTGCGGCTCGACGCCGTTGGCGACCACGTCGACCCGGGCGGCCGGTACGCCGAACAGGGCGTTCACCTCGTCGCGCATGTACCCGGAGCAGACGATCACCCGGTTGGACTCGCTGCTGAGCCACTGCTCGACGCCGTGGATGGTCCGGTTCATCTCCTCGGGCAGCCAGCCCTGGTGCCGACCCGCCTCGGTGGCGTGGATGGTGCTGACGAGGGGGATGTCCAGGTGGTCGCGCAACGTCATAGCGGTGTGCGCGACGAGCCAGTCGTGGGCGTGGATGACGTCGTAGGAGCCGGCCTGGGTGGCGCGCAGGGCGGTGCGGGTGAGGGTGTGGTTGAACGCCATCGTCCAGGCGAGCAGCGAGTCGGTGGCGAGGGGGAACGTGACCGGGTCTTCGGGGGCGCGCAGGATCCGGACGCCGTCGGCGTACTCCTCGAGGGGTGCGCCGTCGGTGTGGCGGGTGACGACGGTGACCTCGTGGCCGGCGGCGGCCAACGCCACGGACAGCGCGTGCACGTGTCGGCCGAGGCCACCGACGAGCACCGGCGGGTACTCCCAGGACAGCATGAGGATGCGACGGGTCTGCGGGGGCACCCCGGGGCCGGACTGCGCGGGCACGACCGCGCCGGGCTGCGCCGACGGGCCGGACTGCGAGTGAAGGCCGGGCTGGGGCCGGGAGGTCACGGAGGGCCGGTGGGCCCGGTCCTTGGTGGCAGCGAGCTGCTCGTCGACCCGCAGGGTCGTCACATCAATCTCCGTCCATGCATGGTGGTGCGCGCCGGCATCAGTGGCGGCGGAGCGAGAGGTGTAAGGGGTGGCCGAGGGCCTGGCGGGCACACGCGAACGCTTGTCCCCGATCAAGGAAAGTCCATCTGGCCCAAGAACGCATCTCTGAAGGGGCCATCGTGACGGAGGACACCTGAGTGGTGTTGCACGCATCAGACAGGTGGTTTCCGGTCAGGGGCTGGAAGGATGGATTGGCGCGCCCGAGCCGGGGGCACTACCTGCGTGCGCGCGGGCGATCTCGGCCGGTGCGCACATAACCATGGTCTAAGGAGCGACATGCAGGTCTGGCCGGGCGAGCGGTACCCCCTGGGGGCCACCTACGACGGGATGGGCACCAACTTCGCCATCTTCTCCGAGGTGGCCGAGCGGATCGAGCTGTGCCTCTTCGACGAGTGGGACACCGGCGCGGAGCGCCGCGTCGAGCTGCGCGAGGTGGACGCGTACGTGTGGCACGCGTACCTGCCGGGCATCGAGCCGGGTCAGCGCTACGGCTACCGGGTGTACGGGCCGTACGACCCGGCGAACGGGCTGCGCTGCAACCCGCACAAGCTGTTGATCGACCCGTACGCGAAGGCCGTCGACGGTGACGTCCAGTGGGACCCGGCGGTCTACGACTACGACATGGACGAGCCGGAGCGGATGAACGAGACCGACTCGGCGCCGTTCATGCCGAAGTCGGTGGTGGTCAACCCGTACTTCGACTGGGGCAACGACAAGCCGCCGCGCACCCCTTACCACCACTCGGTGATCTACGAGGCGCACGTGCGCGGGTTGACCATGCGCCACCCGGACATCCCGGAGGAGCTGCGGGGCACGTACGCGGGCATCGCCTCCCCGCCGATGATCGACTACCTGACCCGGCTCGGGGTGACGGCGATCGAGCTGATGCCGGTGCACCAGTTCATCCACGACAACCGGCTCGACGACCTGGGGCTGAAGAACTACTGGGGTTACAACACCATCGGTTTCTTCGCCCCGCACCACGGCTACTCGGCGTTGGGCCGGCTCGGCCAGCAGGTGCAGGAGTTCCGGGGCATGGTGAAGGCGTTGCACGCGGCCGGCATCGAGGTCATCCTCGACGTGGTCTACAACCACACCGCCGAGGGCAACCACCTGGGGCCGACGCTGAGCTTCAAGGGTGTGGACGCGCCGAGCTACTACCGGCTCAGCGAGGAGGACCGCCGCTACTTCGTCGACTACACGGGCACCGGCAACAGCCTCAACGTGCGCAGCCCGCACTCGCTGCAACTGATCATGGATTCGTTGCGGTACTGGGTGACCGAGATGCACGTCGACGGTTTCCGGTTCGACCTGGCCGCCACGCTGGCCCGCGAGTTCTACGAGGTGGACAGGCTCTCCACCTTCTTCGAGGTGGTGCAGCAGGACCCGGTGGTCAGCCAGGTCAAGTTGATCGCCGAACCGTGGGACGTCGGCCCCGGCGGCTACCAGGTGGGCAACTTCCCGCCCCTGTGGACGGAGTGGAACGGAAAATACCGGGACACGGTGCGGGACTTCTGGCGCGGTGAGCCGGCCACCCTCGCCGAGTTCGCGTCCCGGATCTCCGGTTCGGCCGACCTCTACCAGGACGACGGCCGCCGACCGTTCCACAGCATCAACTTCGTCACCGTGCACGACGGGTTCACCCTCAACGACCTGGTCTCGTACAACGACAAGCACAACGAGGCCAACGGTGAGGAGAACCGGGACGGCGAGAGCCACAACCGGTCCTGGAACTGTGGCGTCGAGGGCGACACCAGCGACGAGGCGGTCCTCGCCCTGCGGGCCAAGCAGCGGCGCAACTTCCTGGCCACCGTGATGCTGTCGCAGGGTGTGCCGATGATCGGCCACGGTGACGAGTTGGGCCGCACCCAGCACGGCAACAACAACGTGTACTGCCAGGACAGCGAGTTGGCCTGGGTCGACTGGGACAACGTCGACGAGCAGTTGCTGGAGTTCGTGCAGACGCTCACCGCGTTCCGCAAACGCCACCAGGTGTTCCGGCGTCGCCGCTTCTTCACGGGTCTGCCGGTGAACGGGCGGGGCATCGACGAGCCGCTGCCCGACCTGGCCTGGCACACCCCGGACGGGCGGGAGATGACCGCTGAGGACTGGGGCAACGACTTCGGCCGCTCGGTGGCGCTGTTCGTCAACGGCGAGGGCATTCGCGAGCGCGGCCAGTACGGCCAGAAGCACCACGACGCGTCGTTCCTGCTCTGCTTCAACGCCCACGACGCGCCGTTGGACTTCACCATGCCGGGCAGCGAGTACGGCCAGAAGTGGGAACGGGTGATCAGCACCGCCGAACCCGAGCCGGACGACGCCACGGTGATCAGCGCGGGCGGCACCATCCGGGTGCCGGACCGGTCCCTCGTCGTGTTGGAGAGGATGATCTGACATGCCGGCCACCCCTCCGAAGGCCACCTACCGGGTGCAGGTCCGCCCCGGCTTCGACCTGGACGCCACCGCCGCGATCGTCGACTACCTGGACGATCTGGGCGTCAGCCACCTCTACACCGCCCCGCTGTTGACCGCCACGCCCGGTTCCCAGCACGGCTACGACGTGGTCGACCACCGGGCCGTCAACCCGGAGCTGGGCGGGGAGGCCGCCCGGCAGCGGTTGCTGCACGCCCTGCGCGACAGGCAGCTCGGGCTGGTCGTCGACATCGTGCCCAACCACGCCGGGGTTGCCGTCCCGGCCGCCAACCCAGCCTGGTGGGACGTGCTGCGCCGGGGGCGCGACTCGTCGTACGCCGACTGGTTCGACATCGACTGGGACCGGGGCCGGCTGCTGGTGCCGGTGCTCGCCGACGACCCGGCCGCAGTGGACGACCTCAAGGTCGTCGACGGGGAGCTGCGCTACCACGAGCACCGCTTCCCGGTCGCCGACGGCACCGGCGACGGCAGCGCCGCCGAGGTGCACGACCGGCAGCACTACGAGCTGGTCTCCTGGCGGCGCGGTGACGCCGAGCTGACGTACCGCCGGTTCTTCGCCATCGCGGGCCTGGCGGGTCTGCGCGTGGAGGACCCGGCGGTCTTCGCCGCCACCCACGAGCTGATCCTGCGGTGGGCCGCCGCCGGGGAGGTCGACGGCATCCGCGTGGACCACCCGGACGGCCTGCGCGACCCGGCCGGCTACCTGGCCCGGCTGCGGGAGGCCGCGCCGGACGCCTGGCTCGTGGTGGAGAAGATCCTGGAGTACGGCGAGGAGCTGCCGGACTGGCCGGTGGACGGCACCACCGGGTACGACGCCCTCGCCGCGGTCGGCGGGCTCTTCGTCGACACCGACGCCGAGGGTGACTTCACCGCGCTGGACAACCGCCTGACCGGGCGGCACACCTCGTGGGAGGACCTGACCCACGCCACCAAACTGGCCGCCGCCACCCAACTGCTCGCCGCCGAGCTGACCCGGCTGGCGGCCCTCGCCCCCGAGGTGCCCACCGAGCAGGCCCGCACGGCGCTCGCCGAGCTGGCCGCCGCGTTCGCCGTCTACCGCGGGTACCCGCCGCACGGTGCCCGGCACCTCGCCGCCGCCCGCTCCGAGGCCGGCCGCCGCCGCCCCGACCTGGCCGGCGCCCTCGACGCGGTCACCCGCCGACTGCGTAACCCCGCCGACGAGCTGGCCCAGCGGTTCCCGCAGCTCACCGGCGCGGTGATGGCCAAGGGCGTGGAGGACACGGCGTTCTACCGCTGGACCCGGTTCGTGGCGCTCAACGAGGTCGGCGACGACCCCTCCCACTTCGGGGTGCCGCCGGCGGAGTTCCACCGCTTCGCCGGCGCCCAGCAGGTCCGCTGGCCCGCCAGCATGACCACCCTGTCCACCCACGACACCAAACGCGGCGAGGATGTCCGCGCCCGGCTCGCCGTGCTCAGCGAACTGCCGGGCCGCTGGGCCGAGCAGGTCAAGACCTGGATGGAGTACGCGCCGCTGCCCGACCCGGCGTTCGCCCACCTGCTCTGGCAGACCGCCGTCGGCGCGTGGCCGATCGAGCGGGAACGGCTGCACGCGTACGTGGAGAAGGCTGCCCGGGAGGCCGGGGCCTCGACCAGTTGGGCGGACCCCGACCCGGCTTTCGAGCAGGCGGTGCACGAGGTGGTCGACCGCATGTACGACGACCCGAGCCTGCACGACGAGCTGACCGAACTCGCCGCAGCGATAGCCCCGGCCGGCTGGTGCAACTCGCTCGGGCAGAAGCTGATCCAGCTCACCATGCCCGGGGTTCCGGACACCTACCAGGGCACCGAGCTGTGGGACAACTCCCTCGTCGACCCGGACAATCGCCGGCCGGTCGACTTCGACGTACGCCGAGAGTTGCTGGCGCGGATCGACGGCGGCTGGCTGCCCTCGGTCGACACCGACGGAGCGGCGAAGCTGCTCGTCGTGTCGCGGACCCTGCGTCTGCGGCGGGCGCACCCGGAGCTGTTCACCACCTACCGGCCGGTCCCGGCGCACGGGCCGGTGGGCCGGCACGTGGTGGCCTTCGACCGCGGCGGCGTGATCGCCGTGGCGACCCGGCTGCCGTTGGGCCTGGCCCGCGCCGGCGGATGGTGTGACACGGCCCTGTCACTTCCCGTTCACGAGATGAAGGACCTGTTCACCGGGCGGGTCTACAGTGGCGGGGAGACGCCGTTGGACACTCTCCTGGCCGACTACCCCGTCGCATTGCTGGCTCCTCCCACCGCCGCCGAGGAGGCCGTTTCATGACCGAATTCTCCGTCTGGGCACCGGACGCCACCCGGGTGCGGCTGCGCCTGACCGGCGACACCGACCACGAGATGCGCGCCGCCGCCGACGGCTGGTGGAGAGTCGAGACGCCCGACGCCGGCCTCGACTACTCCTTTTTGCTGAACGACGACGAAACCCCACTGCCCGACCCCCGGTCACCGTGGCAACCTGCGGGAGTGCACGGGCCCAGCCGCCGCTACGACCACTCCGCGTTCCAGTGGAGTGATTCCTCGTGGACGGGCCGGCAGCTGCCCGGCAGCATCCTCTACGAGCTGCACATCGGCACCTTCACCCCCGACGGCACCTTCGACGCGGCCATCGACCGCCTCGACCACCTCGTTTCGCTGGGCGTCGACCTGATCGAGCTGCTCCCGGTCAACGCCTTCAACGGCGAACACAACTGGGGGTACGACGGCGTCTGCTGGTATGCCCCCCACGAGCCCTACGGCGGCCCCGACGGCCTGAAACGGTTCGTCGACGCCGCCCACGCTCGCGGGTTGGGGGTGATCCTCGACGTCGTCTACAACCATTTCGGGCCCTCTGGGGCCTACGCGCCGCAGTTCGGGCCCTACCTCGCCGAGCAGTCCAACTCCTGGGGGCGCTCGGTCAACCTGGACGGCCCGCACTCCGACGAAGTACGCCGCTACATCATCGACAGCGTGCTCATGTGGCTGCGCGACTACCACGTGGACGGGCTGCGGTTGGACGCCGTGCACGCGCTGCCGGACACGCGGGCTGTGCCGCTGCTCGAAGAGCTGGCTGTTGCCGTCGAGTCCCTGTCGACGCACCTGGGGCGGCCGTTGTCTTTGATCGCTGAATCGGACCTCAACGATCCGCGGCTGATCACGCCTCGGGAGGCTGGGGGGTTCGGGCTGCACGCGCAGTGGAACGACGACGCGCACCACGCGCTGCATACTCTTCTCACTGGGGAGCGGCAGGGGTACTACGGCGATTTTGGCTCTTTGGAGACGCTGTCGGACGTGCTGACTGGTGGGTTCTTCCACGCGGGGACCTGGTCTAGCTTCCGGAATCGGCACCATGGACGGCCTCTGGATTCGCGGGTGCCCGGGCATCGGCTCGTTGCTTACTTGCAGAACCATGACCAGATCGGGAACCGGGCTACCGGGGATCGGATCTCGGCGTCGTTGTCGCCTGCGCTGGTGCGGGTCGGGGCTGTGCTGCTGCTGACCGCGCCGTTTACTCCCATGTTGTTCATGGGGGAGGAGTGGGCTGCTTCTACGCCGTGGCAGTTCTTCACGTCGCATCCGGAGCCGGAGTTGGCTACCGCGGTGGCGCTGGGGCGGCGGCGGGAGTTCGCGTCGCACGGATGGGCTGAGGGGGACGTGCCGGACCCGCAGGATCCGGAGACGTTCGTGCGGTCGCGGTTGGACTGGGCTGAGCTGGACAAGCCTGAGCATGCTTCGATGTTGTCGTTCTACCAGCGGTTGATTGCTTTGCGACGGTCTACCTCTGACCTGTCGGATCCTCGGATGCACGAGGTGTCTGTGCAGCATGGGGACCAGTTCCTGGTGATGCGGCGGGGGGACACGCTTGTGGTGGCGAACTTTGCTGGGCGGGGGCAGGGGGTGTCGCTGCCTGGGGTGGCGCGGCGGGTGCTGCTGGCGACGGGGGAGGGGGTCACCGTGATGCGTGACCGGATCCAGCTGCCTGCGGAGACTGCGGCGATTGTGGCGCTGTGAAGCCTGAAGAACTCCCACTGACGAAATGGCCTATTGCCTAAAATGCGCCGGCGGTAACCACGGTGTCACCCAGGAAAAGATAAAAGAACACCGCCTCGCCCTTCGAGCTGTGAGCGGCGGCTCGGGATGCCGCCGGTGGGGATCTAAGATCCCGAGTCATATTCCGTCATATGAGCTGGGTTCTAGTGCTCGGCCAACGCCGCTATCTAGCAGGAGAGCTGGATGTGGTTGGTTGACCTGTCGACGGATTCTCCGGTGGCGACGGTACGTCGGCGCGATTCGCTACGACTAAGAATGCAATTCCTAGCACGATTGATATGACCAAGGCCGCCCCGTTTTTTGACAACGCGGACGCGTAGTGCCTCGTAGGCTGGTAGCTGCCTGCAGGTGACAGCCAGAAGATCGCCGTCTGGATCAGCCCGTAAGCAGCGACAATTGCACCAACGATGCAAAGTCCTCCAGCTACGGCTAAACGCAAGTTCTTATTAGACTCGAACCCGACAAATGTTAGAATTCCGGCAACGTCCGCTACGATGGAGACAACGATTAAAAACCACTCGCCAGACCGGCGCACAGGCTCAGTCATTAGTCTTCCTAATGCGTGGATTGTGTGCAGGAAAAACTGCTAGGCGAAGTTTTGTGGCGTCTATTCTCAAATAACTCCACTCTTCGCGCTCGGCTACGTCAACAAGTGCTTCATCGACCATAGAAGATAGCTGGGTGGCGATACGCAGAGTATAGTCAAGGTTCATGCGCTGCCGCTGCCTCATCAAAGCGCGGAGCGTTATGATGAGTACCCCGACAGTCGTTATTGCCGTAAGAAACCCGACGATTGTGCTTACCCCGCCAGCACCGAATCCAAAAAATGCAAGCGAGGCTATAAACGATAAAGCCGTGCCCACCATGATTGACAGAATCGCCGTTGTTAAGTTCTGGCCGTGCCGGTGGCGTTCCTCGGCCTGAACTAGCAAGCGCTCGGCGGCACGCAAGGCTCCCTCAAGGTCATCGCCAGAGCTCAAATGCCACTTTCTAGCTCTGTCGTTACCACGTGCTTGAGATTCGCCTCGCCTCCGGCGTGCTCGGGCTCCGTCGTTGTGACGCTCAGATGGCAGCGGATCAGGCGTCACAGCGGGCCTCCAACGCTTCAGCGAGGCATGCAATCGAGGCGGAGCATTGGATCGTGTTCAGCTGGGTTCTGCTCTCCAGCAAGCCTCTTGTTGATTGAAACCGATAGTCGACTGGCGCCGTCGCGAGGGGCAGCACGTCATACTGCAAATTGCCACGTCCGACCTCGGACAGCAATTCCTGCGCGACATCGTCGAAGTCGCTGCCCGACCCGGGAAGGTAGTACTTTTCCGCCGCTGCTATCTCGTTCCAGTAAAGGTCGGCCTTATTGGCGACTACCAGCAGCCATCGAGGCGTGTTGGCATCAGTTGCGAGTAGTCGCTCGGCTAGGACTTGGCATGTTTCCTTGAATCGGTCCAGCTCTTTCCTTCGGTTCCGCTTCCGGAGGTAGTCGAGCTGATACCGCGTTAGCTGCCGAGATACGTCGTTGCGCTTGTCAGGCCAAACGTGATCGAAGCCATTGGCTGCGACGAAGACTACGCCGTGCAAGGCGCGAGATTCTCTGAAATAGTATTCCATGGCGGCATAGCGCCCATTGCATATCTGGCCCGGAATGGTCGTCAGCGTTATCGCGCCGTTTCGGTTCGGGCGAAGCAGGTAGCCATCGTCCTTTGTTAGACTCGATACTTCTCGATACGGCTGCCGCGTCAGGATTGACCAAATTCTCGTCTTACCTGCACCCGCATTCCCTGTGACAATAAGTGGTACTCTACGCAGCCTAAAGCGTATTCGTCGTAGGTCGGCACCCGCGCCCGCGCCGGCGTCCGTTCGCTTTAGAACCTCGGACCACGTAAGCACTTCGATACTGTACTACGTCTGGCCAGCGGCGGCGACGATCGATGCCCCGACTGGCACCGTGGCCTGTCCGTGGTACGACACAGACGGCTGGCGTGGTTTGCCCGATGCGGCCTGTCTTGTGGCGGCGATGCGACAGCCTGCCGACACGTGGTGATCAAAATCTGAACCACTGGTTGCATGACGCTACGACGTCGGCAGCGGTGCTTTACACGCTGCCGGGTCAGCGCCTCCATCTTGTTCCGGAACCTCGATCGGCATTCCTTTTGAGAGGATACATCCGCTCGCGGATGCGAGAGGCTGCTAGTACTGCCGAGCTTGAGCGGCTGATGATCAAGCAAATCAGGATGCCTGCCGGACATGTGGCGCAAGCTCTGCGCTAGAAGTGGTGGAGTGTGTGCTGGGACTAGGCAGAACGGCGCGGGCGGCAACGATCAACGATCCCCCTGCAGGATGGGGTATCAGTTTGCTCACGCTGCAGGGGATGCGCTGGTTGTGAGGACCTGCCTGGGCGGCGCAGGGTTTTCGCTCCAGGAGTGGCGCGGCTGGTGTTGCTGGCTGCTGAGGAGGGGGTCACGGTGATGCGGGACTGAATCCAGCTGCCGGCCTAGCATTGCAACGGCAGTAGGCGAATCGGGTTCGATTCGCGTCCGTTGATCTGTCTGTGACGGACGTTAGTGTCGATGGTTGGTATGGGGAGTTGGACCGGTTGCATGCCCGGATAGGGCCGCGGTTTCGGCGGTCGGAGCCGCGGTGGCGTGTGCGTCAGTACCTGTGCGGCCTGGTGTCGGGTCTGGGGCGGAAGAACGGCTGGACCTTGGCTGAGCAGGCCGGGGATGTGTCGCCGAACGGGATGCACCGGTTGTTGCGGTGTGCGGACTGGGACGTCGACGCGGTTCGTGACGACGTGCGGGATTACGTGGTTGAGCACCTCGGCGATCCGGCTGGTGTGTTGATCGTCGATGACATTGGGTTCCTGAAGAAGGGCGCCCTGGTCGGCCGGGGTGCAGCGCCAGCATTCGGGGCACCGCTGGTCGGACGGAGAGCTGCCGGATCGGGACGTTCCTGGCCTACCGGTCCGTGAACGGTCACGCGTTGATCGACCGGCAGCTCTACCTCCCGGCGTCGTAGACCGATGACCGAGACCGGTGCCGGGCCGCGAGGATCCCGGACGAGGTGCAGTTCGCCACGAAGGTGCAGATGGCCCGGGAGATGCTGGCCCGAGCGATGAACGCTGGGGTGCCGGTGGGGTGGGTGACGATGGACGAGGTCTACGGTCAGTCGAAAGCCCTGCGGATCTGATTGGAACACCGAGATGCGGGATCGGATCCAACTGCCCGCGGGAGACTGCGGCGAACGTGGCGCTCCGAAACGAGATTTCGGCAACTCCGGTCCGACAGCATGGCGGCAACCTCCAGTAGCTTGTGGCTACGGTCGAACGTGATCCCGAACCTCACCGCGCCGCGGCGGGTCGATGGCTATTCATTTAGGCTCTCGACATAGCGTCGTTTGAGTTCAGCCGCCTTAAGAATCTCGTTAGTCCGTTCATATGCTCGGAGAAGCACCGGGTAGGCGATGGACCGGAACTTGGAATCACCCCGGTCGAAGCGGCTCTCTAATACTTCAATGACTGCGCGGGAAGCGCCTTTCCGGTCGAGTACGCCCGCAAGAGCGCCCGCCGCAATTAGGTCACTCGGAGCCTCGGCGACTGCTTCCTTGAGTGCCATCGAAGCCTTGTCAGCTGCGTCTGGCTCACCAGAATCCTTCATGAGAATGCCGTATTCTCGGTAAATTAGCGAGCGCTCGGGGCCGCGAGCAGGCGCGTTTGCCATCGCCTGCCCGTAGTGCCGGAGTGCACCAGCGAGGTCTTGGCGCTTGTGCCTGAGGAACTCGCCATACAGGCGTGCGGCGCGCCACGACCTAGGCGCACGGCCAAGTGCTTGCTGAAATAGCCGTTCTGCTGCATCGAGTTTATTGTCACGCTCGGCTGCGACCGCAAGGTCTACGAGGGCAGTATCGTCGGCGGCGCCGCCTTGACGCAACTGCCTTACTATGAGCCTCTCATCAGAGTTCTTGACGTCGTAGCCTTCAAACCAATTGCGAAGCTTTTTGTGAAGCTCTCGCGCTTGAGCCGTATCCGACCTCATGTCATGTTGGACGAAGGCTCGGGTAATCGGCAGCAAAGTATAGCAATAGTCGTTGCGATTGGTGTCGAACTCACGAACAGCCAACGAGTCGTTGACTAGGTCGTCCAACGAGTCAATAACGTCAACGTTGCCGGATGCCGTCGAAGCCACTATTGCCTCGATCGGAATGGCTCGTTGCAGCACGGATAGAACCTGCAAAACGCTCCGCTCAAGCGGGCTCAAATTATCAAATACTCGCCTGAATGAGAACTCAAGCAGTTCTTCGCTTTGCCGGCCTATGGCGACGGCCTTCTCAGCGGATGCTATTGCTTCCTCTACAGACTTGCTGCGCGCAAAGGCCCACCGTATAGCTAGTGGTATGCCATTCCATGCAGATCCGACCCGCAGTGCCTCCGATGATGTGATCCGGCCGAGATGCTTGAACGCCGACTGCTTGGTTAACATAAGAACAAAGGCTACGACTTCCTTGTCATTCATCGTACCGATGTCTACGGGGCGGACGGCTACACGGACTCGAGACCTACGCGATGTAACTATTGCGCGCACGCCAGCTGGAAGCTCGTCGAGGAAGTCGATGATTCGTGCATCATCGACAGTCTCAAGATTGTCGACATAGATGAGACCTTTGTCGCTGCCCAGGAGCGTACGGATCTCAGCTTCTTTTTCTTCAATTGGTAATTCACGCAGATCCGGAAACTGTAAGACCTCAGCGATCTCGTCTAGAAGTCGCTCGAAGCTCGTGAGCTTGTTCTCTAGGCCGACGATGCCGGTTGTAGTCAATTCTCGATCTTTGGCTGTCACGCTGACTATATACCTAAATTCTTCCGCTTCGTACGCTCGCAGAGCAGCCCATGTAGCGAGGGCCGTTTTGCCCATTCCGCCGATGCCAACGAGTGATGTCACGGCGATGCGGCCGTCCCGTAGTGAGCGTTCGATCCGCCTGCCCAACTCTGACCGCTGCACAAACTCTTCGTACTCAGGCTTGAGGATGCGAAAATATGGAACATCGACGGCAAAGGAATTGCCGACCGTGGGAATGTGTAAAGATTGGATCCACGCTTCCGTCTTCGCCGGGCTGAGGATTTTTGTGCTGTCTCCCTCTCTCCGAGCAGAACCTTCTTTTTCGAATTTCCGCTTCCCGTTCGCGAGAGGTGAGCCTGCGCGGAATTTGGCAGGCATGGGCCCTCGTGGAGGTATAAGCGCTACGCCGAGGTATCGCTGATCGTCCTGAATAAACTCGCGGCTGTATTCGACGAAGATGTTGTCGGGAAGGTAGCGGCGAAGCTGATCGTTGAACATTTTGCTATCTAGCATGCGCGTTGCACCGACGAATTGGAAGGACGCATCATCAACACCGAAGAAGATGAGTCCACCCTGCTGGTTGTGAAATGCAAGGACATCTGAGGCGATATTTGCCCAAGCCGCATCAGCGTTAGGGCCGCCTTTGGGTGGGCAGTCCTTCTTGTAATCCCACAACTCAGTCTCGTGATTGTAGCCCAAGCGAGGGCGAATGGTGGATTTGTCAAAAATGAAGCGTACTGCGACTGCGATATTTTTCTGTCGAATCGCCTGAGCGATTTCTTCGCGCATGTCCGCCCGCCCTCCGATCTGGCGAGCACTGTACCGTTTGGAAGCTGCGGGGTCCATGTATGCGTAACGAGCGTTCTTGCTGTCGCGTCGCGGTCTGCGAAAATAACGAGTATTGCCCTGATCTGACTTGTTCGGGAGCGGCTTCGGATTCGGCTGGCGCCGCAGTACCGCACGGGAACTCGAAGTCACGAAAGCGTGACCTTCTCGCGTTCGAGCATCGAGATCAGCTTGACTGAGGCCAGCACGGCTGGAGTTGTCGCCGGTTTTCCGGACCATTCCCATCAAACTTGCCAGACCCCGCCGCCTCAACTTCCCGGCTGTTCGAGGACTCCTGTGGGCGGCTGGACGTGCCGAAGGCAGAGGCACTCCCGGCACTCTGGCTCACCGATGCGGTGCTTTGCGGGTGTAGCGTCCGACCAGGCGGGGTAGCAGGTGCAAATCCAATTCGGTCCTCTAACTGGGGGTAGGTGTAGGGCATGGTGACGAAGCCGGACACCACTGGTGCCAGGATCAGGTACTGGCGGATGCGTCGCGGCGGCATGACTCAGGCCGTCCTCGCGGGGCTTGCTGGTGTCACCCAGTCCTACGTCTCGCAGGTCGAGTCGGGTCGGAAGAACATCGACCGACGCTCCACTATGGTTGCTCTCGCCGCTGCACTCCAAGTCACGGTGGCCGACCTGCTCGGCCAGGGCACCGAGTCGGGCGATCCGGCGCGTGAGGGCGCCGCCGAGTGCGTGCCCGCAATCTGGTCGGCTCTGATCGAGATCGAGGACGGTGAGCGCCGCCCGTCGACCTACACAACGGAACGACTGACGACCGAGATTGCCCGCTCCGAGCAGCTGCGTACTTCGTGCAACTACCCGCCGATGGCCCGCGTGCTGCCCAACCTCCTGCTAGAAGCCGCAGCAGTGGGCGGCACCGTGCTCGTCCAGGTCGCTTACCAAGCCGCCACCTGCCTGCGGAACCTCGGCTACCGCCACCTGGCCCTCAACGCCGCCCGACTCGCTGGGACGGTCGCCGAAGGGACCGAGGACCCGGCATGGATCGCAGCCTCTCGCTTCGCTTATGCGCAGAGCCTGCCGATCGAATCAGCATCGGTCGCAGCCCGTGCCGCCGGTCGGTCACTGACCGAGCTGCAAGCCGACGCCGCTGACGAGCGGGTGCGACAGATGCTCGGACAGCTGCATCTCTCGGCCGCGTTGACGTCGACAGTCGGCGGTCGCTTGGACGTAGCTAGCGATCACCTTGCCGAGGCAGCGCGCGAGGCGGCAACGCTCGGGGATCCGGTCGACGGGGCCGGCTTCAACGGCTGCGGATTTGGGCCAACCAACGTCGGGCTCTGGGCGATGTCTATCGCCGCCGAGCAGGGCGAGTCCGGCCGGGTCATTGAGCTGTCCAGGACGGTGCGACCACAGGTGCTTGCAGCGTCGATCCGCCAGCAGTCCTACTGGCTCGACCTCGGTCGCGCCTTGGCGGACGGCGGTCGCCGGGACCCCGAAGCCCTCGCCGCATTCGTGCAGGCCGAGCAGGCCGCGCCGATCCCGTTCGCCATCAACCCCCTCGCCCGCGACGCCGTAGTGACGCTGGCCCACCGCGCCCAGCGTCGAGCCATCCCCGACGAGCTACGCCTGCTCGCCGGCCGTATCGGCATCAACCTGGCCGCATAACTGCCAGTAATCACGACATCACCAATTCACCCTATCGTCCGGATTGGGACGTGAGCACGTCCTGATGGTCCAGTGCGGCAACGGTCGATCCTGAGCTGCTGGGCCTCTACCGGAGGAGGCGGGGATGAGCGGTCAGGACGACAACGCTCCGGAAAACAAGGGTGAGGCCGCCGAGCGGGAAGCTGCCAAACAGCGCCTCCTCGCCCAAGCCGAGGCGGACCGCGTACCCGTAGACGACACGACCCGTGCGGTCCCGGACCGGCGGTGGCGGCGTGACCAGCGATGACCTCCCGATCGGCCGGCGGGTGGCCCGCTGGCGGGTGCGGCGGTCGATGACGCAGCAGATGCTCGCGGACCGGTTGCGCAGGTCGAAGAGTTGGGTGGACAAGGTGGAGCGCGGTGTGCGCTCCCTGGACCGGTACTCAATGATCCAGGAGTTGGCCCACGTCCTGCGGGTCGATCCGGAGGTGCTGCTCGGCCAGCAGCCGAGCACCTCAGCGGGCACACCCGATGGGGTGGACGACATCCGGGCCGCGCTCGCCCGCTACGACGTGCCGCAGGCTCCACCGCAGGCGACGGACGAGCTGAGGAGGCAGGTCGGGTACGCCTGGTTGAGCTACCAGCACGCGCACTACGGGCAGTTGGTTCGGGTCCTGCCGGGTCTGCTCGACGCCGTTCAGGGCGCGCGGTCGGCGGAGGTGCTGGTGCCGGCGTACCGGATCACCTCGTCCCTGCTGGTCAAGCTCGGCGAGGCCGACCTCGGCTGGCTGGCCGCCGACCGCGCAATGGCCGCCGCCGGCGACGACCCGATCCTGGGGGCAACGGCAACCGTCTCAATAGGCCAAGCCCTCCGCGCGCAAAACCGCGACCACCTGGCCCTGGCCGCGCTGCTCCCCGCCGCCAACCGCATCCTCCCACCCCCATCCCACGCCGTTGATCATGAGGTTAGCGAGACTGCTGGAGATCAAATCGCCCGCCAACCTCATGATCATCGAGGTTGGGGCGAGGATCGCCGGGGGTGGGCGGTGGGCGGGACGTTGCTGGTGCAGGCCGCCCTGGCTGCCGCAGGATGCGGCGAGGGCCGCAGCGCCGAGGAGCTGACCGACCGGGCCGCAGGCGTCGCCACCAACCTGCGAGGGTACGACGACACGCATCGCACCAGCTTCGGGCCGATCGTGGTGGAGTTGGCGCGGGTGGTGGTGGCGGCAGTGCGGGGCGACACCGCCGAGGCGGTACGCCGGCACGTGACCAGTGTTCGGCGGGAGGCGTGGCGGCGGTTGCCAGCCGAATATCGGGGCGCGTACCTGATCGACGTCGCGCAGGCGTACCTCCAGATGGGTGACCTGCGCGGTGCCGCACGGGCTCTGGTCGACGCGGACAGTGTCGCGCCGGCTGAGGTTCGGTGCCGGCCGTTGGCGCGTACCGTGATCGCCGATGTCGCCCGCGCGCAGCCAGCGCCAGCCGGGGTGGCGCGACTGGCGACGCTCGTCGGCCTCACCCGCTGACCGGACCGCCTGACCGCGTGGGTCGGGCTGGCCGAGCACCGACGTGTGCGCCTCGCTCGATGTCAGCCTCCCAGAAGGTAGCCGTCGTTCCCTGGCGAAGTCCACGACCAGCGCGGACCGGGCGCCCGCCCTGCCCTCACCCGGCCAGCTGCTCGGCGGCCAGGGCGGTTCCTTCGACCCGGGCGCGTACCTTGGCCCAGGCCGTGTCCCGCGACGTGGACTCGTCGTCGGCGAACGGCGCGAACCCGCAGTCGTCGCAGGTGCCGAGCCGGTCGGGCGGAATGTGTTCAGCGGCCCGTAGCACGCGGTCGCGCACCTGGTCGGCGGTCTCCACCACCGGGTCGACCGGGTCGATCACGCCGACGAAGATCCGCTGGTGCGGGCGGGCATGCTCAGCGATCGAGGCGAGCACCCGTCCCGGATCGCGCTCGCCAGCGAGCTGCACGTAGAAGACGCCGGCGTCGATCGCGAAGAGGCTCGGCAGCAGCTCGACGTAGTCCACATCAAGGCTGTGGGTGGAGTCCTGGTCGCCGCCGGGGCACGTGTGCACACCGATGCGCGCCCGCTCGTGCGGAGCGAACCGTTCGAGCACACGGTTGTTCAGGGCCACGAACGCCTGTAGCAGGGCCTTGGAGGGGTCGAGCTTGATCGAAAGCCGACCCTCGGTGAAGTCCAGCTGCACGGTCTGTGCGCCGGCGTCCAGCGCGCCGCGAATGTCGGCCTCCGCCTCGTCCACCAGGTCGTCGAGGAACGCCTCTCGGGGGTACCCCTCGATTCCCTGCTCCGGATACAGCAGGCTGAGCGCGGACGGCGCGATGACCGCCTGCTTGACCGGCACGGTCGCGTGCTGTCGCGCGGCGGTCAGGTACGTCTGCGATCGCGTCGCGTAGCGAAACGGTCCCGCGGTGAGGCGGGGAAGCTGCCGCGTATGGCCGTCGGCGAACGGGATGACGGCGCCGTCCGGCGCCAGGGTGTCCAGACCCGACAGCGGGTACGTCGCGAAGCTCGGCTTGCGCTGTTCGCCGTCGGTGACCACAGGTGAGCCGAGCCGCTCAAGGGTGGCGATCGTGTCCCGCACGGCGTCGTCGTACCGCGCGTCGAGAGCAACCTGCCCGATCCGCCCGGCGGCGTGATCGGCGATGGCGGCCAGCAGCGCCGGCGGGCGCGGAAAGCTTCCGATCGGCTCGGTCGGGATAATCATGGCTGTCAAGATATTGACGGGGGACGGGCGGCGCATCTCCCAACGTGCGCACTTGGAGCTACCAGCACGCGCACCACGAACAGTTGGTGCGGGTGGTGCCGGGTCTGCTTCCCGCCGCCGACCGCGTTCTTCCACCCCTCATCCCACCCCCGGTGATCATGAGGTTAGCGGGACTTCTGGAGATCAAACCGCCCGCCGACCTCATGATCACCGAGGCCGGGGCGGGGTTCACCGGGGGCGGGGCGGGGATCGCCTGGGGTTCGCGGTGGGTGGGACGTTGCTGGTGCAGGCCGCCCTGGCCGCCGTCGGCTGCGGCGAGTACCGCCGCGCCGCCGAGCTGACCGACCGGGCCGCGGAGTCGCCGCACACTTTCGGGGGTACGACGACACGCACCGCACCAGCTTCGGACCGACCGTCGTGATCCGGGCGATGGAGTCCGCGTAGAAGTGCAGCTGGATCCCCTCGCCCATCTCCTCGTCCTCGATGGTGAACACGTCGTTGTCCCCGCCCGAGCGATCGGCGACGAACTCCCAGAACTCGGCGGACGCACCGCGAGGGCCGCCCCGTACCCACGTCTTCTCGCCGCCCCTGTCGTCGCTGAACGACAGGGCCGTCTTCGTCGCACCCACACCAGAGTCGTCGTCCTCCGGCGGCGTGCTCCTGGCGCGGTCCGCGGCCTCCGAGCACATCAGGAAGCTCACCGTCCGCACCGCGTCATCGAGGAGTTCGGGGTACGCGCGGCGCACTGCCGCGTCGACAGCCGCCTCCATGCGCTTCCAGTCGCGCTTGTCGGTGGCCCGGTGTCCCCGCCGGGGGTCGAGGCCGATCCGCATCCCGGCGCACGCCTGCTCGGCGGTGGCGATCACCCGCATGATCTGGGGCAGCAGCGCCGGGTCGACGGCATCGGGTTTCCGCCGTGGAATCGTCGCGCCGTGCAGAAACTGGCCCGTGTAGCGCAGAATCGCCGCGTCGAGTGGCCCGAGGGATATTCCGCGCTCGGTGCGCCGGCGGGTCGCGTGATATTCCTGTGCACGCTTCTCGTTCGGCAACTCGGTCGCCGTGCGCATCGCCGCGCAGACCTGGCCGCGTTCGAGTAGCGCGATGTCGGCTCCATGGGCCACGAGCCGGGTCCGGTCCCACCGGATGCGCCGAAAGAGCGCGTCGACGTCCGGGGGCGGGGAGAGCAGGACCGGGTCCAGGAGCGCGACGGCCTCGTCCTCGTCGAGCTGGCCCCGCGTGCCGGCGGCGTCGCACAGCGGGAGGACCGCACTCCACAGCAGCAGGTGTCGGGCCAGGTCGTCCCGGATCACCGCAAGGTGAGCCTCGGACATGGGGACCCTGAAAGTGCGAGGCTCATGGTTGGCGTCGGCCCCGGCGGCGAGCATCAGCTTCAGCTCGCCGTCCTCACGGATCACGCTCGGGATCCAGCCGCTGCGACGCGAGAAGACGACGTCCCTCATCCGGTCACGACCACCGTTCGCACTCGGCGTCGAGGCGCGGGTCGGCGCGCACCCAGACCTCGCCACCGGCGGCCTCGGCCGGGGCGTCGACACGCTCCAGACCGAGGAACTCGATCAGCTTGAGCAGCTCGGCTCGGTCGGCCCGGTCATCGTCGATGTCCTTCGAATCAAAGAAGATGTAGTACCTGTCGGTCGGGTCGACGTAGCCGGAATCAGCCCAGATTCGGCCCACCTCGTCGATCGCCGCTGCCTCCGTCGTGAACGTGGCGGCGCGGGCGGCACCCCGGATCTCCGGTGTCGCGTCGAGGTCGGCGAGGTCGGCGAACCACTGGCCGAAGTGGTCGAGGCCGGCATACCCGTTCTCGAAGAACAGCATCGCGCTCGGCAGGTAGCGGTTGGGCCGGTCGACCCGGAGGTGTTCCGACCGAGGGTGGTCCGCCTCCGTGACCCGGGAGATCACCCCCAGGCGGGGCCCGAGCACCAGACGTTGTCTCGCCGGCTCGTCAGTGATGGTGTACGTCTCCGACTCTCGCCCCCGGAAGAACGCGGAGAACGCCTCGTACGCCTCCTGCGGGTCGCCCACCGAGACGTGTTGATCGTCGCCGTCACCGACAGCGAAGACGAACTGCTTCGGGCCGGGTTTGTACGGGCGGGCCATGGGTGTCCTTCGTTCCGGGGTGAAAGCCCCGCCAGCGTAGTGGGTCGGGGTGACATGCCCGCGGCCCTGATCTGCGCTTGGTTTCCACGGCCCTGTAACTCGGGCATGTACCTCGGCACTGCTGGAGGGGAGAAACGGCAATGCTGGTAACTGGTTATCTCGGCGCGGTGCTCATCGGTGCCCTCGTCGGCCTGCTCGGCCGACTCATCCTGCCGGGGAGGCAGCGGATCGGTTTCTTCGCCACCTTCGTCCTCGGCGTCGGCTCGGCGGTGCTGGGCACAGTCGTCGCCAGGGCGCTCCACATCGACGACGACGCCGGCGTGAAGGTGTGGGTGCTGCGCTGGGACTGGGTGGTGCTCGCGATCCAGGTCGGCTTGGCGATCGTCGCCGTGGCGCTGGCGAACATGCTCACCTTCACCCGGCTCGCCGGCGGTGACGACACCCCCCGGCGGCGGACCCGTCGCAGCAGGGCCAAGCGGGAATCCTGATCGCGGCGGCGTCAGCCGGGCGGTCCGGCGGTCGCCACACACCATCGTTGACACGCGTATCGGTGTCACCTTGGTGTCCGATCGAGGGAATCGCGCGTCGCGCCACTTCTAATGTGAAACATGGCCGATGGTGAGTACGGAAACGATCCCGTCACGGCTCGGGCCAATCCCGAGCGATCCGGTGGGTCCATCTTCGACGACCTGCGCTGGCTCAGACATCTCGACGACGGCGGAGGCGCGGGCGCGGAAAGTGGTGGTGGGCTACCCGCCCACGACACGGTGTGGCTGGTCAACTCTGCCGGCGAGGTCGTCGGGACCGCACACCACAACCCCGAGACCGGCGTCCTGGAGACGGACTATCAGGAAACGATGACGATTCATCGCACCTCTCATCCGGAGATCGTTCCGTTCGTGCCGGCCACAGTTCCCCTGAACGTGGCTATTCCGCAGCAGGTCGTCCCGAAGAAATATCCCGAGCCGGTAAGCCACCCGCAACCTCAGGAATCGGTAGCCGAGACGCCCACCACCGACGTGGTCGATCCCAGCGTCTTCATCTTCCGGCCCACCGGGGAGAACTGGCAGGAGACCGGCTGCGTCCGGGCGGTGGTCTTCCGCCACGGTGGCTCGGCCTTCGAGCCACCGGTCGAGATCGTCGTCGGCGTGACCATCGGGGTGCCCCTGCGTCTTCGCGACGGCACGCCGGTGACCTGGCGGGAGGCGCAGATCGACTCCGGGGTGGCGGCGCAGGGGGCGGCCGAGCGGATCAAGGCGCTGTTGACCACCCATGCGATCGTCCCGGCCCAGGTTCAGCCACTGTTCGCCGGTTACATGGGCGGGGCGCTGACCAGCCATGGGATCGGCTATCGCCTCAGCCAGTGCTGGCCTGGATGACAACTCCTCGTCAGCGGGTGAGGCGCGCGATGGCGGCTTCGACGCCGTCGGGGACGTCGACCCCGGATTGGTCCAGTCCGATGTAGGTCAGGGAGTTCTGCCCAAAGCCGGAAGTCTGCCCGGCGCCGTCGAGGACGTACCAGTTCATGAAGACCTGGTGGGAGTCCTTCCGCGCTGGGCATCCCTCCTTAGCCGCGACGCTACGAGGTGGCCCGACGCCCGGACAGCGACGGTTTACCGATGTGCGACTGACCGCGGGACGCAGCGGTGGGACCACCCGTCCGAGTGGTCCCACCGCTGGTCTGCTGGTGAGTGGCTAGACTTCAGGTTGGCAGTTCACCTGTGCTCTGCTGCGGCGGGCGCAGCCTCGGGAGGGTGTTCCAGCACCCTCTCGAGGGGCCGTCTCGTCAGACGGCGCCTACTCGCAGAAGACCCGCACTGTGGCATCGGGTGAATCCACCTCCACTGTCATCTCGTCGAGGTGCTCCACGAGCGCCTCCAACTGCTCGGGTTTGAGCTGCGTCAGGTCGATGGGCACGCCCGAGTCGCTGAGTGAGGCGTTGGCCTTGACCAGGGCCTGCGGCGGGATCAGCGCCGCCAGCCGTACGCCGGCCCGTAGCAGTTGCAGTGGCACCCGCACGTTGACCCGTGACGGCTCGCCGTTGTCGGTGGCGTCCACCACCACCCGCAGGTACTTCACCTTGCCCTTCGGTCGGCCGTCGGGACCCGCCACCGCAGAGGTGTGGTCCCGTTCGAGGGCGGCGATGAGCTGCTCCGCCTCCTCAGCGGTGATCTTGCCGGCGGCCAGCATGTCGAGGATGTCCTTGCGTTGTTCGGTCATTCGAACCTCTCCTATCTGATTGCCACGAGCACGGCCGAGCGGCAGTGCTCGATGTCGAAGCGGGCACCGGGCAGTGCGGAGATGACACGCCAACAGGTGCCGAGAGCCCGCACCACACGGATGCGGAACACGAGGCAGGCCACGATCGCCGCCAGCACGACCAGGACCAGGATCGGGAAGAGCACGAGCGCCACGGGGAGCACCGGAACCCAGACACGGACGGGCCGACGGTCCGGGCGGGCGACCCTGACGGTCACCAACTGGGGCATCACGACCGGCCGTCCAGCTCGGCCAGCGCCTCCTGCGCGGTGATCTCACCGCGACGCAACCGGTCGATGACGTCGGCCCGTGACGGTGCTGGGTCGGTCTCGACGAAGTCGAGCATCTGGGTGATCCGGTTCAGTCGCGACTTGATCGTCGGGTAGCTCACCCCGAAGATGCGCTCCATCTCCTTGATCGAGCCGTGGCAGCGCACGAACGCCGTGACGAAGACCTGATCATCGACGTCGAGCTGAGCCAGTTGCGGTGGCTCGAACTCGCCCTCGATCGCGACGCCGTTGCTCGCCAGGCGCACCCGCTCGACGACGAACGGCTGCCCTCGCGTCAGGCTGGTGAGTTCCTGCCAGTCCATCGCCTGCTCTGTCATATATGAATTTGTAGCTCAGAAAGTCTCAACTTTAAAGACGTACAGCTTAATTTTCTTAATTCTGAGGAGTGCGGCGACGAGCAGTTGACGCTCAGCGGGTGCGGCGCGCGATGGCGGCCTCGACGCCGTCGAGGATCAGGTCGAGGCCGGAGGCGAAGTCCTGGTCCTCGGGGTCCTCGCCCGGTTCGCTCTCGAACGCGCCCGCCACGAACAGCGGCGCGGCCTCGGGGAAGCGCTCCGGGTGGACGAGTGAGGCGAGGGCGCGGCCGTAGTTCTGCTCGACATCCGCCTGGCTGAGCCCGGTGCCGCTGCGGCCCTCCGCCATCTGCCGGCCCTGCAGGATCGCGTTGCGCGCGTAACCGCTGACGACGACGAGGATGCCCGCCTTCGTCCTCGGATCAAGGCCGGTGTCGCGCAGGACCCGCAGGAACGCATCCATCCAGCCGATGGCGTTCGGCCCTCGGGGTGGGCCCGCGATCGGCACCTCCACGAGCCACGGGTGCTCGGCGTACCGGGCGCGGATCGCTGCCGCCCAGCGGTGCACGCCATCGCGCCAGACGTCCGCCTCCAACCGGGGAGCGGACCCGGTGGCGTGGTCGGCCATCAGTTCGAGAAGTTCCTCCTTCGAACCGACGTGCCGGTACAGCGACATCTTGGTGAAGCCGAGCCTCTGCGCGACCTTCTGCAGGGTCACCCCGTCCAGGCCCTCGTGGTCCGCCAGGTCCACCGCGGCGCCGACGACCCGGTCGACGTCGAGCTCGGCGGGCCGGCCGCGGCGTGCGGACGTGGACAGTCGCCAGAGCCGCGCCAGGTCTGCCGGCACGTCCTCAGCCATTGACGACTCATTGTGTCCCACAGATGGTATCTCCTGTACATTAACTGTTGTCGTCGAGGCCGGACGGAAGAAGAAGCATATGGACGTGTCAGCGGGCGCGATCGGCACCACGGCGAGCCGGGCACCCGTCGGGCAGCGCCTCCACGACATCGACGCGCTGCGGGGCTTCGCCCTGCTCGGGATCCTCGTCGTGAACATCACCTTCATGGCCTCCGGCTACCCGGGCAACCTCGTCACGGACCCGGCGTTCTCGTCTGTCCTCGACGACGCGGCACGGTCCCTGTCCGCGGTGTTCGTCGACATGAAGTTCTACATCCTCTTCTCGTTCCTGTTCGGGTACAGCTTCACCCTCCAGATGCAGGCGGCTGAGCGCGCGGGGGCCGCGTTCACGCCGCGGATGCTGCGCCGGATCGCCGGCCTCTTCATCATCGGCGCCCTGCACACAGTGCTCCTGTACGGCGGCGACATCCTGATGACGTACGCGGTGGTCTGCCTGGTCCTGCTCGGGATGCGTCGGGTCCACGACCGGACGGCGCTGCGCGTCGCCGGCGTGCTCTACGGAATCGTGCTGCTGAGCCTGCTCGCCAGCGGGCTATTCGTGGACTCCTCCGCGTTCCTACCGACCCGAGCCGAGGCACTGGCCAACGCCGAGACGGCGACCGCCGCGATGCTCGGCGGATGGGGCGATGTCATCGGCCACCACCTCTCCGGGCTGCCCCTCCTGGTGCTCCAGTCCACGACGTTCCAGGGGCCGACGGCGCTCGCGATGTTCCTGCTCGGCCTGGTTGCCGGCCGACGGCGGCTCCTCGCCGGCGTGAGCGGCCACGAGCCGGTGCTGCGGCGGATCCAGTGGATCGGCTTCCCCGTGGGGATCGCGGGCGGTGTGGTCTACGCGCTGGGCGGCGGCAACGGCGAGCCACTGGCTGTGGGCGTGAGCGCCGCGACCGCGCCGCTGCTGACGGCCGCGTACGTGGCCACGCTGCTGCGGATGATGCACGGCCAGCGGTTCGGGTTCGTGCGGTCGGCCCTGGCACCGGCCGGGCGGATCGCACTCACCAACTACCTGGGGCAGTCGCTGCTGGGGCTGCTCATCTTCAGCGGGATCGGGCTTGCCCTGGCCGGCAGTGTGTCGCCGGTCGGGACGACCGGGCTGGCACTGCTCATCTACGTGGCGCAGCTCGCGCTGAGCGCGTGGTGGCTGCGCCACCACCGGCACGGGCCGGCGGAGTGGGCGCTACGGCAGGTGACGAACGGAGGGACGGCAGGGACCGGCGCTGGTGGGCGGCCTCGCGGGGGGATCACTCGAAGAACTTGATGCTGAACCCCGTGTCAGCGGTCGGGCCCGGCACGTTGGCGCGGCGGTAGGTGGTGTTGCCCCACCAGCAGAAGGTGCCCGTGTACCAGTAGCGGTTCGCCCAGGAGTACGCGGTGCCCTTGGGCACCCCGTGGTACATCAGCGGGAACCTCGGTCCGGCGGGTGGACTGGTGGCGATGTCGCCGTTGAGCAGCACGAAACTGTGGTGGCCGGGCCCGTTCACGTGCACTGTCGGGTCCCAGCCGGCCATCATGGTGCCCCGGTCGGAGCCGAACAGGCAGCCGTTCGACTTGTACCAGTCCCACACGTACGTCGGGTCGCCGCCGGCGCGCAGCCGCAGGTCGGCGAGGCAGTACTTGTCGCTCCAGCTGCCGTTGGCGGAGTAGACGATGTGGAGCTGCCCGTTGGGGTCTCTGATCGCCTCGGGGGACTCGTTGATGTACGGGTTGCCGACGACCCGCTCCCAGCTCTCGCGCGGTTGGGAGATGACGTACCGGCCACCGGTCGGGGTGAGCGGGTCGCTCATCCGGCTGAGGTAGATGTTCTGTTCGACGTTCGTGTCCCCGGCCCAACCCGACCAGACGAACCATCGCTGCCCGTTGAAGGTGAACAGGCTGCCGTCGATGGCCCACCTGCCGTCGGGCAGCGCGAGCTGCCGCTCTGCCGTGTAGCCGCTGGCGGGCGACGCCGAGTGGATCGCGTACATGCGGTGGGCGCTGCCGCGCCCGGCCGAGAAGTAGATGTAGTAGCGCCCCCCGTCGGTGACGATCTCCGGGGCCCAGACCTCACCGAGGTTGCGGCTGTCCGTCCAGACCTGCCGCGCGGGTGCGGCGGCCAGCGCGTCGGGGGAGGCTGCCTGCCGCACGGCGATCCCGCTGCCGACCGACTGGACGGAGATGTAGCTGCCGCCGACGCGGATCACGCTCGGGTCGGCAGCGCGCAGGCCGGTCTGCCCGGCTGCCACCGGCCCGGCACCGACGAGGGACAGGCCGGTCGCGAGCACGCCGGCCAGCAGCAGGGAGAGGAGTCGCGGAAGGGCTCGGCTACCGACGTTCACCATCGGGATTCCTCTCCTCGAACGGGGCTGGCGGCACCATCGACAACCATAGATTAGTGCAGGTGTCGCAACACCACAGCGTTTCCGCGAGCCGGCCTCGGAGCTGGTGGTCGCTGGCGCGGGCCCCGGGTGCGCTAGCGTCTGGCCCATGGAGCCCGTGGACGTGGTCCTGGCCGCCGTGTGCGCCGCTGCCAACCTGGCCATGGCCACCGTGCTGTTCGTCAGGAGTCGCGGAGGCACTGCCACGCCCCGGATCTTCGGCCGTCCGCAGCCCCTTGCGCGCCGGCGGGCCGCGATGCATGCCTGCCTGGGGCTGGGAGTGGGCGTCGGCCTGCTCGTCAAGGACGTCTTCCCGCCGGGTTCCACTGGTGACGCGGTGGTGTTCCACGGGGTGAGGATCCTGCTGGTGGCCGCTGTCGTCACCGCCCTGCTGAGCGCCTTCCGGTACCAGCCATCCCGCTCCGACAAGGCCGCCCGCTGAAAGCGGGGGCCGGGGATCGACGTTCTCCTCGGTCGAACCTCCGACAGGTGTAGCGCCTACTGCGCGCTGCGCGCCCCGATCCGGGACGGAAGTCCGACGATGGGTGTTCCCTCGCTCACTCAGGGTCCAACCTGGAGGCCGGCTCGCCGTGGGGGCAGCCGGTACACAAAGGACACCGGAGGTTCGGATGCTGATCATCGCGGAGGACAAGGACGCCTACCCACCGAACGGTCAGATCCCCAACCTGGAAACCGACGAGAAGGCGTGCGTCGACATCCTGACCAGGATCGCACCGCTCCTGCCCGCCGACCTGCGGGACGAGGTGGTCGGCGCGTTGATCAACTGGTCGGAGAGTGCGCTGAAGCCAGGTCAGAGCTTTGCTACGTGGGCCGAGGCCGTCACCGCCGCGACCAGCTACGCGCGGCGCGACGCCGCACGTGCCACCGACAACAGTCAACGCCGTAGTGACCAGGCCGTCGACGGCGCCGACCTGGCGAAGCTCAACGCGGCGGTGGGGAGTACGGGCAGGACCGGCGACCCGCAGATCGCGAAGCGCGACGAGAGCCGCAGGTGGGCAAACTGCGGCATGGCGGCGTTCCAGATTCGCGAGCAGTTGAGTGCCGCCGGCGGCAAGCCGACCCGACTGAAGCACGGCGGTACCTACGGGGCCGGTGGCGGCGACGCGCTCAAGAAGGCGCTACTCGCCAAGCCCGCCAGCGCCGCTACCGTCCTGCTGCTCGACTGCCAGTTCCCGCAGGTGCACAACTTCATCATCGAGGTGCACCACGACGGGTCGCGCTACCTCGCCCAGGGCTACCAGGGCACCTACTACGCCCACTGGTGGCTCGGCATCAACGACAGCTACTCCGCGAAAGAGGTTCCGCCCGGGATTCTCGCCCTGCGCGAGCGGTACGGGCTGGGTCGGGCGATCAGCCCGGAAGATTACGCGACCCTGCTCGACGGCCTGGTCGCGGCCATCTCGTCCGATTGGCAGAGGACCGCGGACCAGTGGCCGGCGTTGCCGTTCAACCCCGACCGGCAGGAGATCGACGGGATCCGCCGCCGGTCGGGCTCGCCGACACTCCTCGTCGAGGCGTTCGAGCTGGCCGAACCCGCCGCGGCTCGGAAGGCGCTCGGCGACACGGGCGCCGCATCGCTCAGCGAGCTGGCCACCCGAGGAATGGCAACCGCCTGACGCGGTGTTCCCGCCCGGCGTTCAGCCAGGCGGGACCCGGCACCTGCGGTCTCATCCGCGAACGGGGGGGCTCGGGTCGACCCGAGCACCCCGGTCCGCGCGAATCGCAGCGCCGCGCCTATGCGCCGGCGATGGCCGTCAGCGCGGTGTCGAGTGCCTGGTCGGCCGGGACGGGAACGTCGGGCACCACGCCGACGCCCTCCCAGTTCGTACCGGTGACGCTGTTGATGGTGCGGGCGGTCGGCACTGTCACGAGGATGTGTTCGGTGACCGGGTGGCGGGCCGTCGGATGCGCGCCGCCGCGCGTCGTCTCCCCGACGACGACGGCCCGCCCGTGCGCCTGAAGGGTGTACGCCACGTCCTCGCCCCCGGAGAACGTCGTCGCGCTGGTCAACACGTACACCGGCCGGTCGGTGTAGCGCGGCGCGGGCAGGTGCGCTGTCGTCCAGAACTGGCGGGTGGCACCGGTGGACCGCTCGTAGAAGTCATTGAGGTGCACCTGGTCGTCGCGGAAGAAGTAGCTGCACCACATCGCGGCTCCCTCCGGTGTTCCGCCGGAGCACGCACGTAGGTCCAGGACGAGCGCGGAGCTGAGGGCGACCAGTTGCATGGCAGCGCCGATCGCGGCAGCGCCCTCGTCGGCGTACGCGATGCGCCGCACGTCGATGAACCCGACCTTGCCGTTGAGGTGCTCGACCCGGCGGACCCCCTGGTTCTCCGTTCTGAGCAGCGCGAGGAACGCGGCCCGCCCGCCGTCCTCGTCCGCTGGATCCAGCGACTGCGGCTGGTCCGACCACAGCAGCCGCAGATGCTTGTCCGGGCACACCTGCTGGAGGTGGGCGGTGACCGTCTCGCAGAGCGCCGGCCCGTCCAGGTCGTCGTACTCGCCTGCCGCGAGACGACGCCGGATCGCGGCGTCGATGTCAGCGACCTTCTCGGGGAAGACATAGCCTGCCCCGATCCGGTCCAGGACCGGTCCGATTATCTGTTCGATTGAGAGCACGGCGGGCAACGCTAGACTCCAAACAGCATCATGACCAGCGAAATCCGCGCAGCCATTCAGGAGCGCGGCAGCATGCCCGGTGCCTACCCGGCAAACCCTTGCAGGCCACGGATATATTCTCGGCCATGGCCGAGTATCGCAATCCCACGGGTGTCTCGGCGATGCGGGCGTCACTGACGGCAGTCATGTGCGGAATCCTGCTGACCGGCATCGGCGTCACCATCGTCTGGGATGGTCGAGGTTGGCCGGGGGAGGTCTACACCACCGCCACGCTGGTCAGCTCGACCGAGACGCCGTTTCGCGCGAAGCGCCAGGGGACGTACTACGAGTTCCAGTACGACGTACCCGGTGGACGGCAGGTCGTCCGCAGTGAACTGGTCACCCGCAGCGGCTCCCTCTACCGCGACGGTGACTCCGTCACGGTCCTCTACTCACCGGACGCCCCGGAGAAGGGCCGGCTGTGGGTGTCCCGAGACGGGGCGGAGTTTCTGCCCGCGCTCGGCGGGATAGTGCTCACGATCATCGGGCTGTGGGGCGTCATCCATCAGCTTCTCAAACGGCGCCGCCGACGCCAGGTGACCGCCCGCGCGTAGTTCGAGCCGTCTCACGATTCTGTTTCTCGCGGCCGACCCAGGCAGCGACGTACGCCTCGTTCAGCGCGGTCTCGTAGCCGGCCGCCTCGGTGACCGGGTCGCCGTGGCCGCCACGGTGGACAGACGTCGGACCGCCATGTCGTTCCTCCTGACGTGCCGGCGGTCAGGGCAGGATCTCGACGTACCCGTCACTGCCGTGGACGCGGATCCGCTGACCGTCGCGGATCAGCCGGGTGGCGTCGAGCACGCTGACGACCGCCGGCAGGCCGTACTCCCTCGCGATCACCGCGCCGTGTGTCATCAACCCGCCGACCTCCGTCACCAGTCCGGCGATGCCGACGAACAGGGGAGTCCAGCTCGGGTCGGTGTGCGTGGTGACGAGGATGTCGCCGGCTTCGAGGTCGGCCTGCGCCATGTCGAGGATGACGCGGGCGCGTCCTTCGACGGTTCCGGCGGACACCGGCACACCGGCCAGGGCTCCGGCCGGCACGTCGTCGTGCCGGTACGCCCCGGTGACGACCTCACCGTCGGAGGTCAACACCCGGGGCGGCGTGAGCGCCTGGTGCCACCGGAACGCGTCCCGGCGCCGCCGGAGCACCTCGTGGTCCACCTTCTGCGAGCGGACGACCTCGTGGAACTCCTGGAACGTCAGGTAGAAGACGTCGTCCCGCTCGGCGAGCACGCCGGCTCGCACCAGCCGCTCCGCCTCCGCCATCAGGGCCCGCTTGTACACGAAGTAGCGGCTGACGATGTCGTACTTCGGGTACTCCCGATAGCCGACGAACGTCCGTACCCGGTCGATCATCCGCTCGGTCTCGTCGGCCCGGTTCTCCCCGTCCGGCAGCGCCCGCAGGCGCGTCAACACCTCGCGCGCCTTCCGCTGCGCCTGCTCACGTCCCTGCGCGAAGCGTCGCGTGGCCTCGCCCGGCTCGAAGAGCCGGACGTTGTCCAGGATCACGGGCACCAGCGTGCGGGGGCGTTCGCTCCACCGTGGCCTGGTGATGTCGATCTCGCCGACACAGCGCATGCCGTACCGGTCGAGGTACGCCTCGATGGCGTCGCGCGCCTCGGGACCACCCGCTGTCGTCGGCAGCTCGTCGAGGAAGCCGTCGTCCTCGACAGCCCGCAGGAACGCCACCACCTCCGGATGCGGACGGATCACGTCGGCGACGTCGAGCAACGCCAACCCCATCTCCGAGGTGATGTTGCCGGGCGCGGACAGGGTGAGCGTGTCCGCGGCGTTCTTGTCGCCCAGCCACTCGAGCAGTCGGTCGTTGAGCCACCAGGTGGCCTCCATGCCCGCCATGATCGCCTGCATGCTCAGCGGGTCACTGAGGACCCGCTTGTGCTCCCCGAAGGCCGCCAGGAGAAAGTCGAACAGCGCCGGGCCGGTCATCGCCGCGATATCGTGCCGCAGCGCGGCGACAGACGCCTCGCTGCGCTCGATCAGCCCGGTCACGATGGCCGGGTCGGTCTCGATCGACACACCGCCGGTCGTCAGCCTGGCGGGACCGCCACCGCCGCCCGGGAGCGTCGTCGGGACGAAGCCCGGCCGGTCGAGAAGCGTCTCCAGCGCGTTCTTCGTCAGCGGATCGGACTTCCCGATCATCTCCAGGAAGCCGGCGCGGCTCGCGGGGGAGGACAGCAGCCGGGTCGCGTCGACGAACAACCGTCCGCCGGCCTCCAGCATCGGGGCCATTGCCGTCAACTGCCACATGGACAGCCCCAGCGGCCGCATGGCGTCGGTCATCATCTGCTGGTGGCCGACCGACAGGTAGACGTGCTTCGCCTGGTCGACAGCTTCGGGTACGGGGAAGAGCGTGGTGATCGGCCGGCTCTGCACGATCTGGAAGTCGTCGTCGACAAGGCACCACTCGATGTCCTGCGGGCTGCCGAAGTGCGCCTCGATCAGTCGCCCGAGCCGTACGAGCCGCACCACCTGCGCCTGGGTCAACGCCGGCTGCTCCTGCCGCTGCCTGTCGATCTCCACTTCCCGCGTGCCACCGCCCGGCACGGCGGTGACGGCGCGCCGCTTGGCGGCGACAGTGCCGTCGACGACCTCGCCGTCGCGCACCGTGAAGACGTCCGGGTTCACCAGGCCGGACACCAGAGCCTCACCGAGACCGAAGCTGGCGTCCACCGTCGCGACGGTCCGGTCGCCCGTCACCGGGTCCGCGGTGAACAGGATGCCCGAGGCATCCGGAAAAACCATCAGCTGTACGACGACAGCCATCTGAACCGTACGGTGGTCGATGCCGTTGCGCAGGCGGTAGACGACGGCCCGCTCGGTGAACAGCGACGCCCAGCACCTGCTGACCTGCCGCAGAACGTCCTCCGGCCCCACCACGTTCAGGTAGGTGTCCTGCTGCCCGGCGAAGGACGCCGTGGGCGTGTCCTCCGCCGTCGCGCTGGACCGCACCGCGTAGGCGGCCCGCTCACCGAACACGGTGATCGCGGCGGTGATCGCGGCGGTCAGGTCACCCGGAATCGCGGTCTCCTCGACGCTGCGGCGGATCTGCGCGCTGAGCGTACGAATCGCCTCCCTGTCGTCCGGGCTCAGCCGCGACAGGTGATCGAGCCGGTCGTCGATCGACGGCGTCCGCGCCAGGACCCGCCGGAAGGCGGCCGTCGTCACGCAGAACCCGGCCGGCACGCGGATGCCGTCGATCCGCGACAGCGCGCCCAGGTGCGCGGCCTTGCCGCCCACCACCGACACCTGCGTCTCGTCGACCTCCCGAAGACCCACCAGCGACCGGTCGCCACGGCCCTCATCCATCGACAACACACCCACGTCGCGCCCCCGTTGCCTCGTTCGTGCAGGTCCGGCCGCCGATTCTGCGCCACGACCGGGGTCTTGCCGCAAGCCCCCAGGTGCGGTATACGTTAGAAGTGGCAGGGAGAGTGATCTCCTTGCCGCTTGTTGTTTGTCGGGGCGGCCGACCCCGCTCAGTCGTAGGGGAGTCGGCGCGGCTCGACTCTCAACCCCCGGCCAATCTGCCAGGAGGCGGTCGGCCAAGCCGCGATGAACCCGGCTATCAGCCCGAGCTGGCCGGCGAACCAGAACGTCGGGCTGTCGGGTCGCAGGGGTGGCTCCGGCAGGACCAGGCGATGCGCGACCGTCAGCCACACGAACAACGTCACCTCGAACGCGGTGATGGTCAGCAGTTCGATCCTGCCGACACTCGACAGCGCGTGCCAGACCTTTTCGAGGCGCCGACCCGGCCCGGCGAAGTACCGGAAGAGAACGGCGATCGTCACCGCCATCAGATAGTCGCCGGCGTAGTCGACCCACAGCGGGTCCTCGGCCGAGTCGAATCGCACGGCGTACAGGGCGACCTCGGCGACGACGAAGCCGAGTGCGCAGTGGGCGCCGCAGCGGGACACGTGGGTGACGACGATGCCCCGGCGCGGCCGGCGCGGCAGATCCTCCTGCCGCCGTCGGGAGAACGCCTCGGGCCTGCCCCAGTTCCAGTAGAGGCGCACCGCGGCCGGGCCGACGTAGAGAACGGTCACCAGCCAGACGATCTCCATGACCCGGACCGGCTGCCGGTGTCCGCGAAGATAGGTGTCGGCCAGGATGACCGCGAAGCTGACGACGCCGACCGCGAGCGAGGCCCACGAGAGCGCCACGAGCCAGGTTGGTGGCATCCCTGCCCCTTCCGCGCGCCGGCCTTTCTGCGGGGCTCGCTGACCGGTGTCGACCGCCGAGGGCACCTCGCAGTCTGTCACGCAGACCTCGTCCGCACCGGACGTTCGGGCGGTCCTGCTGCCGGCGCGGACGGGTCCCCGTCCCGCCTTCGTTTCGATGGCGGAGTGACCCGCTGTACTACGGTGCGAGGGTGACGAGTGCCCCTCGGGAAGCGGAAGCACGCATCGGACCGGTGGGCGCGCTGCTCAGCCGGCTCCTGTTCCTGGCGATCTGCCTACCCGGCCCGGTCCTGCTGGCCGCGGCCGCGACGCTGGACCCACCGCGATCATCCGCGGATTTCTGGGGTCTCCTCGCCGGTGGTGTGTTGTCGACGGTCGTCGGCGTCGGGTTCGGCGTCTTCGGTTGGCGGCTGGTGGGCCGCTCGCGACGCGACGCGCGTCGACTGTCCGCCGCCGGTGTCGCCGCGACCGCGGAGATCCTCGCAATGGCGAACTACCTGGGTGGGGAGGACCCCGGGCTGAGTCTCCACCTGCGTGTCAGCGGGCCGGGGTTCGCCACCTTCGAGGCCGACACGATCCGCGCGGTCGACCCGGCCCTCGTGCCCGGCGCGGTCCTGGCCGCCGTCGTGGACCCCGCCGACCACCTCTTCGCGATCATCTGAGTCCGTTGGAGGATCGGATGCCGGCGATGCTCGTCAGTCGTGCGTCGACCGGCGTGCCGCTGACCCGCCTGGGTTGAAGCGGCATCGCCGCGCTGGTCCTGGCGTCCGGCGTGCCGGCGAGCCTGTACGGTGCGGAACTCTTCGCGAAGCTGGGCGTCGACGCCGCCGGGGAAGCCGTCCCGGAGCTGATGATCGACGTCCTGTCCGACCCCGGCTACGACCCCGCCGCCTGCCGCGTCGCACCAGTGACCCTGCACCGCCTGCTCGACTACGGCGACCGGATCGACCTCGGCGGGCGGGTGCTGACAGTGCTGCACCTTCCCGGCCACACGCCCGGGAGCATCGCCCTGTTCGAGGAACACACCGGCACCCTGTACTCGGGCGACGCGCCTCCGTCAGTTGGCCGAGACCTATCTGCGTAGAACGGCCGTCAACGCTGCCCGTAACGGAAGCTGACATAGAGCATAATTCGCCGGGTGCCTCCCACCAGGGAAATTTCGCGCCTGACCCGTAGTCCGGGCCGCATGCTGGCCTTCAGCGACGGTGTCTTCGCGATCGCCGTGACGCTCCTCGTGCTGGAGATCCAACCGCCCCACGACTTCGGGAACCTCGTCCGAGGGCTCGGTGCACTGTGGCCGTCGTACCTGGCGTACACGCTGAGTTTCCTGCTCATCGGGCAGGTGTGGGTGAATCACCACGTCATGTTCGACCGGGCACGGCACGTCGACCGAGGGGTCCTGTTCCTCAACACGTTGCTCCTCATGGTCATCGCCTTCCTGCCGTTCTCCACCTCCCTGCTCGCCGACGCATTACGCGCGGACCAGGGGCTACGAGCGTCAGTCGTCGTGTACGGCGGCACGCTGTGGACGGCGGCGGCCCTCTTCAACATCGTGTGGGCCCACCTCCGGCGCGCCAAACTGCTGGACGCCAGCCTCGGTCCGGTCGGCGCTCGGGCCATCGGCCGCCGCTTCAGGCTCGCGCTGGTCTGGATCGGCTCCGGCATCCTCGTCGGCGCGTTCGTGCCGATCGCCGGCGTCGCCATCATCGCCGCCTTCCTGCCGGCCTACTACCTGCCCATTCGCGGCGAGTACGGCGAGAACGACACCACCGCCGGGTAACCGGCCGGTTAACCAAAGTCGGTGGGATGCGAATGCATTCACCGCCTATTGCCGAGGGATGTTCAACTGCGGTCCTAGTGATGTCCAACGATGTTTTGTAACCTCGGGAAGCCCTGTTGGCGACCCATTTTCGATTCGTTGGAGGACATGGAATGAGAATTCGTAGAGCCATCGGTGCGGCGGCCACGGTCACTGCCGTCACGGCCGGCGTCCTTGCCGGATTCGCTGCTCCGAGCCAGGCCGCGATTCCCAAGGAGTGTGCGACGTACACCCAGGGCGGATGGAACGGCGACGTCTGCGTCAGCTATATCGGCCTGGGCAATTCCCTTTTCCGCACCAACGCGAACGTCACGGCGTTTCCCGCCAACTGCGCGACGATCCGCGTCGACCTCCTCAACGCGTACGGCGTGCTGAGTCGAACCGGGGTCGCCGTCCCCTGCCAGACCGGCGCGATCAAAGGCGCCCACAACTGCGCCGGCGCGGAATGCATCACCCCTCGCGAACGCGCTGTTGCTCGTATCAACGCCTACGACAGCGCCGGGAATCTGATCCTGACGGTGCAGACGGCCGTTCTGGCATCTCCTTTCGCGCCAGAGGTGCCCTGACCTCCGGTCCGGACGTGAGCTGACGTCGGGGATCGGATGCGGCTCCCGCCGCCAGCGTGAGGGCCTTGCACCGGTGGCGCGGTGCAAGGCCGCTTCCGACCGGGCGTCCCAACCGGGCACTCGCCATCGACGACGTCGACGACGATCAGCCAGCGTATGACGAGTTCGTGACCCGGCAGGGGGCGTCGAGGCAGGCGACCTGCCCGTCCTCGGCGAGGACGACACCACCGCCGGGCAACTAGAGTCGGTGGGATGCGGATCCGGATCGACGGCAGCGATCTGCCAGGTCAGCGTGCGGGCGCCGAAGCCGACGCGCTGCGACTGGGCAACGTGCACGTCGGGGTCCAGCGCAAGGCCGAGGTGGTCGATCAGGTGCCGGCCGACGCGGCAACGGCCACCTGGTCCTTCGAGGTGTCCAGCCGCGAGGTCGACGGAATGCTCGACGTCGGCGGCCCCTGGGTGCACGGCCGCCCCGGGGCGCGGTTTCTGTACCTGAGCTGGGGCGCGGTGACCCAGGACGGCTTCGCCATGTTCCGACGAGCGAAGTTGATGTTCACCGACGTGCCAACCGAGCTGCTGCGCGCCGCTCACGACGATAACGGGACGCTCGTCGGCCGGCTCGGGTTGACCGACGCCGCCGGTGATCCAATCTGCGCTCGGGTGCACCCGCCCGCCATCGTCTGGACGGTGCAGTGAGCGTCGTCGCCGGTTAGCCGCCGAAGTCGACGCCGCTGAGGGAGACGGACCGGTACGCGGCGAGGTGCTCGGCCTGCGCGGTGACCGCCTTACGCGTGGCCGCCGACAACCGCTGCCACGGTTGGACGGTGACGGTGAACGTCCTGCCAGACTTGCGGGGGCGCCAGGTGCCGACCAGTTCACCGTCGACCAGGACGCCGCCGGGGCGACCCAGCACCGGCAACAGCTCCTTGGCGCGGGCGGCGTCGGGCACCAGTGTGGGCCGGTCCTTGGCCTGGAGGAACAGGTCGAACGGGCCGAGCAGACGGGTGCCCCGGCCGTCGGCCGACTCCAGCGCGTCCTCGTCGGCGGCCAGCAGGAAACGCACCTCGCTGTCGACAGTCACCTCGATCACATCCTCGGGCCAGTGCGCCTTCACGTCCTTCACCGGGGCGTCGAGATAATCCGCCACCTGTTTCGGGGTGGCCGGGCCGAGCAGGCGAAGGTACGCGCGGATGAGGTCGAAGCGGTCGCCGGCGACGGGCGCCTTCCGAAACCCGGTGATGCGCCGCAGGACCGGAGGTGAGGTGTCGAGCTGCAACTCCAGCCCGGCCCGCACGGCGGCGAGCCGGAACGGCATCTCGTAGAGGTGCGTGGCGTCGCACGGGCGGCAGAACCGCAGGTACGGCTCGGTGAGCACGGTGGCCAGGCGGCCCGAGACGTCACCCTTCACCGTCGGCGTGCTGACGATGGCCCGCATCCGGGCGGCGATCTCGTCCAGGGCCGCGACGGTGTCGATGCCGGCTGCCTTCAACGGCTTCACGGCATCGTAGATGCGCTTACCGGCGTCGGCCTCGGAGAAGGGTTCGACGGCGGCCGCGACAGCCGCAACGTCGGCCCGACGGTAGAGGTGCGGTGCACCTCGTACGGTCCACAGGAGGACCAGCTCCGAGTCGGAAACCGCCGCCACGTCGACCCCGCGCACCGCGAGGGCCCACCGCGCGCCGTCCGGCCCGGTGTTCTGCACGCCGATGTCCAGGACGGCGGTGTCGGCGAGCGTGCCCTCGGCCCGGCCCAGCTGCTGGGCGTGGACCCGGAAGCGCATCACCTGGTGCCGATCGACCATGTCTGCACCCTAGTGGGGCTGCGCGCCGGCGGGGTCCGCGCGCGCAGCGCACATCGGGCGGACGCGTACCGGAACCGCCGCAGCCGCCACACACCGAGCCGCCAGGCGCACCGCGACGATCATCATCCCCGGTCCGGGGGACAGGATTCCCTCCGCGCGGCGATCCGCTGGTCCCGCTGTTCGGCCACGGTGATCTCAGACGGGCCATCGCCCACGGACGAGAGGAAGACGACGCCGTGCATGGAGCACCACGTCTACCGACAATGCCCACCCCGCCACCGCCGTCCTGGGCGCGCCGAGCCGGTCAGGTGGCATGGATCGCCCCCGTGCTGGGGTTCATCCCGCTGCACGTGCCATGGATCCTCGGCATCCCGGTGTTCGCCCATCCCGGTCCGTTCCGCGAGTGGTACCACGGTCGCGGGCCCGGGGTGGGGGAACACCCCGTGGACGGTCTCCTGGGCCTGCCGGCCGGCGCGTTCTACCTGGGTCTGCTGTGCATCCTCGCCGGGCTCGGCGGCGTCTTGGCGCTGGGGCTCATCAGTGACTGGGGAACCGTCTTCCCCCGGTGGGTGCCGTGGCTGCGCGGACGCCGGGTGCCGCCGTGGGTGCCGCTGACGCCGACGGTGCTGGGATCCACCCTGATGATCGGCTACTCGGCGACCCTGCCCTGGCAGTTCGCCGCCGACCTGGCGGAGCCCACCGCGGAGGACATCTTCACTCCGACCGGCGTTCTGATCGGGCTCCCGCTCCTGCTGGCCTGGGCTGTCGCGTTGCCGCTGGCCGGCTGGTCCTACTACCGCCGTACCCGTGTGCCGCGAGCCGACCAGCGGCGCTGGACGGCGTCGTTCGACGACCGTCCAGCGCCACCGACGGTGTGGCCCAGGATCGGGTGACGGCCTCAGGCCACCAGCGAGACCCGCCCGTTGTCCAGGTCGTAACGGGCGCCCACGACGCGCAGCGCGCCCTCGTGCACCTTGTCGGCGATGATCGTGCTGCGCGCGCTGAGCGCCTGCACCTGCGCGGCGATGTTGGCCCGGACGGCGTTCTCCACCGGGTCACCGGGCTGGCTCAGCACCGGCTCGACGATCGGACGGAGGGCGTCCACGATGGTGCCGATGTGCCCGGGTGCCGTACCGCCGGTGTGAATGGCATCGATGGTGGCGCTGATCGCGCCGCAGCGTTCGTGGCCGAGGACGACGATCAGCAGGCTGCCGAACTCCTCCACGGCGAACTCGACGCTGCCGAGCAGCAGGTCGTCGACGATGTTGCCGGCGACCCGGTTATCGAACAGGTCACCGAGCCCCTGGTCAAACAGCACCTCGGGGGCCACCCGGGAGTCCGCGCAGCCGACGGTGATGGCGAACGGGTGCTGACCGGCGGCGAGCCGGTGCAGGTCGGTCAGGCCCTGGTGCGGGTGCCGGCCGTGGCCGGAGGTGAACCGCCGGTTGCCGGCCTGGAGCCGGTGCAGCGCCTCGGTGGGCGAGTCGACCGGGTTGTCGGTCGGCGCCGCGGCGGCGGCGGCGGACGGGCTGGCCGCGGCCGCGCCGAGCGCCACGGCGGCGGCGCCACCGGCGGTCAGCAGCGAACGGCGGGACAAATGGGAACGTGCCACGATCATCTCCCTGGGGGTGAGGCGAACTCGCCTCTTCCTACCAGCCGGTCGTCCGAAGAGGTGAGTCCTATTCGGTGAGCGGATGGCGACAGTGCAAGACAGTTGATCATCGCCTCGGCATCGACTATCGTCCGCGTCCGTGAAATCTTTCCGTCTTGCCTCCGCCGTGTCGATCCTCGTCGTTGCGACAGCCCTGGCCGCCTGTGGCGACGGTGACAAGGCGACGACCGCCGGACCCACCACGCCCGCACCGACGTCCGCCGCCCCGTCCGCGGTGGCCACCTCCGCTGCCGCCTCGCCAGCCTCGGCGGGTGCGGCGACCGACAAGCAGCTCTGTGCGGCCGTGAAGAAGGCCAACGACGAGATGCGGGCCGAGATGGTGAAGGTCGTCACGACCGGCGACGCGTCGGCGGCGGACTTCAAGAAGCTCCTGACCGGGCTGGAGGAGAAGGTGACCGCCGTCGCCTCGACCGGTGACAGCAAGCTGGCCGAGGCCCTGCGGACGTTCAGCGCCGAGGCGGCCAAGGCCGCAGCCGCGCCGGACCCGGCGACCGCCGCCGAGAACCCGGCCTTCGAGAAGGCCGGCAAGGACATCAGTACCGCGTGCAAGGCCCACGGGGTCAGCATGGTTCTCTGACATCGCGGCCCGAACAGGTCGGGTGAACCGACTGACGGCCCCCACGCTCAGCGTGGGGGCCGTCAGTCGCTAACGGAGGCGGGTCAGCCGCCGGCGAAGGTCGTGTCGATGCCGCACTTGGCGTTCTGGTTGAGGCAGGACTTGACCAGGTCGCCGAGACGGTCCGGCTCCCAGGCGTTCATGAAGTCACCGTGCATCGAGGACGGCTTGCCGGAGGAGAGGCTGAGGCCGTCACCGCCCAGCGACTCATAGTTGACCATGAAGGAGAGATCCGGCACGGCCACCGGGTACTTGCCGGTGCAGACGCCGTTCACCGGGTCGCCCATGTGTGACTTGTGATCGGGCGAGTCGATGTTCTTGCCGTCCCAGCAGTCCTTGAACACGAGCTGGAAGATCAGGTTGCCGCCCGGGGCGCACTTCGGCCAGTTGCCGTCGGCGCTGCGGCCGATCTCGGCGCTGCCCGCGCACCAGAACTGGTTGCTACCGGCGTTCTTCGGAGTGTCCACCTGCCGCTTGGCGTCGCCCTCGACCACCCTCAGGCCCGGCGGGAAGGGCTTGACGGTCGACGGGTCCTTGACCCGCGAGCCGTAGTAGATGCGCATGCTCTTGATCGGCACCGCCTTGCCATCCTTGCGCAGCTCCGGGGTCCAGTAGGCGCTCTTGTCCCCGGGGGCGTTGCAGGTGTTCGCCGCGGCGAACAACTTGTCCGTCGTGGTGAAGGCGTCGATCTTCGGGCCGAAGAACGTGTGCATGTGCGAGGCGCCGGAGAGACCAGGCAGGACGATCGGGTCGTCCGGGGCCGAGTTCGAGACGCCGCAATCGGTGTGGAACTCGGGAACGCGGGTGGTCCCCGCCGGGACCGCCTTCGGCTTGATGGCGTTGAAGGCAGCCAGTTCCCTGTTCCACTTGGCCTCGTCGACCGGCACCCAGGCACCGGTCGGCGAGCCCGGGGGGACGGACGTCGACGAGGAAGCCGACGGCTTCGACGTCGGCGTGGCCGACGCGCTCGGCGTCGACGACGCACTCGCCGTGGCCGACGCGCTCGGCGACGTGCCCGCCGCGGGGCCGAACGTGAACCAGTTCAGGTTCACGAAGTCCGACGCCGACGTGCTCTTCATGACGGCGAAGACGGTCTGCGCGCCGGCCGGAACGCCGGACGCCTTCGCGGTGACCGTCGTCCACTTCTGCCAGCCACCGGTCCGCGCGATCGGGAAGCTGGCCAGCAGTTGACCGTCCGGCGCGCCGAGGCGCAACTCGACACTGCCGCCATCGGCGTTGAGCGAGGCGACCCGGGCCGACAGATCGGCGCCCGTCACCGACACACCGTCGTAGCGCAGCCAGTCGCCGTTGGCCAGCCAGCCGACGTTCCGGCCGCCGTCGGCGTCGCCGGTGCCCTCGGTCTGCGCCCCGGACTGCGCGGCGAAAGCCTCTGCCTGCACCCGGCCGGGCACGGCGACCTCTTCGGCCTGGGCGCCGGCGATGTAGATGCCGCTGCCGGCGAGTGCGGCGACGACCGCGGAGGCGAGCGTGATGCGCGTGAGGCGGCGACGCTTTCGCGCCCGGTCCGGCGGTGCGATGTGCGCGGGGGGAGTCCGCATTACCAGTGGTTTCCTTCGAGTCGACGATAAAGCTGCTGTCGGAAGGAGTATGTGCACGTCAGGGGCCTGCATCAACTTGTGGGGAAAGAATTAAGGAGGCCGTTCGACAACTGCCCTGGCAGCCGTCGCGGCCGGTCCGGATGACAGTTTTTCGCGCGTACAGCCTTAAGTTTCCATTAAGTCGAGTCGCCCCGCTCGACGGCGCGGATTACGAATTTTGGGTAACGAATGGTGGCTCGGATCCCAGGCGGCGGACCGCGGCTTCGTCAGAGCTGGTCGGGGCGCCGCCGGCCGAACGCGTCGCGCTTGCCCCAACGGCCGGGGATGTCCAGCAGCGCGATCTGACCGAAGGTGTCCGGCAACGCCGGGTCCACTGCCAGGTGATCGTCGTGCGGGTTGATACCGAGCATGGTGCGGATCAGCAGCATGCAGGCTCCGCTGGACCACGCCTGCGGGCTACCGGCGGTCGGGTAGCGGATCGGAAAACGCGTGGTGTCGCGGTCGAACCCGCCGAACGCCTCGGGCAGCCGGCCCTCGAAGTAGGTGGCGGCGGACAGGATGCCCTCGGCGATTCGGGCCGCCTCGGCGCTGAACCCGTAACGGCGCAGACCCCACGCGATGAACGAGTTGTCGAACGGCCAGACCGTGCCGTTGTGGTAGCCGAGCGGGTTGTAGCGGCGCTGCCCCTCGGCGAACGTCCGCACCCCCCAACCCGAGAACAACGCCGGACCCATCAGGTGCTCGACCACCCGGGGCGCCCGCTCCGGTGGCACGATGCCGCTCCACAACAGGTGCCCGATGTTCGATGACAGGCTGTCCACGGGAGTGCCGTCGTGGTCGAGCGCGAGAGCGTAGAAGCCCCTGTCCTCCATCCAGAAGTCCCTGTTGAACCGCTCGTACAGGGCCGCCGCCTCGCTCTCCAGCCGGTCGGCGAAGGCAGGATCACCCCAGACGGTACGGGCCAGCCGGGCCCCGCGGATCTTGGCGTCGTAGGCGTACCCCTGGGTTTCGCAGGTGGCCCTCGGGAAGCCCGGCAGCCGGCCGTCGGCGTAGGAGATGCTGTCCCAGGAGTCCTTCCAGCACTGGTTGTCCAGGCCGGTGGCACGGTTGCGCCGTTGGTACCAGACGTAGCCGGTGGAGGTCAGGTCCGCGTAGCTGTCGATCCAGGCCAACGCCGCCCGGGCCTCCTGCTCCAACTCCCTCACCAGCGCGGTGTCGCCGCTCCACCGCTCGTACTCGTCGAGAAGCACCACGAACAGCGGCGAGGCGTCCACAGTGCCGTAGTAGGGGGAGTGCGGTTGCTCCTCGAACGCTGCCGACTCCCCGTACCGCAGCTCGTGCAGGATCCGGCCCGGGTCCTCCTCCAACACGTCGTCGGTGCGGGCCCCCTGCAACGACGCGAGGATCCGCAGCGTCGGTGGGGTCAGCGACGGGGCGATCGGCAGGGTTTGCAGGCAGGTCAACAGGCTGTCCCGGCCGAAGAGCGTCATGAACCAGGGCAAACCGGCGGCGGGGACGCTCGCGCCGCTGAGCGAGAGCGGGGCGAAGCGCAACGCAGCCAGGTCCACCAGGCTGCGGTGATAGACCTGCTTGAGACCGACGTTCTCGGTGTCCAGCGTCGGGGCCGCCGCGACCCAGGACCGCACGCTGTCAGGCAGGGTGGTTTCGTCCGGCCGTTGGGCGCGCAGGGCGGTACGGAGGTCGACGCCGTCCGGACGCAGCGCCAGCATGGTGGCCTGCAACCGGGTCGACCACTGCTGCCCGGGGCGCAGCCGCACCGCGAACCGGAGACCACCGGCGTCGAACTCCGCCGGCTCACTCGCCGACACGACGACCTCACGTCGGTACGTGTCGCGCCGGTAGCCCAGGCGCAACTCGTCCGGGCCGACGTGCGTGTAGACGGCGCCCTTCTTGTCACCGATATCGAACTTGATCTCGAAGATGTCGGCGAAGTCGGCCGCCACCTCCAGGCGCACGTCGAGCGCCAGGTCCTGCTCGCCGTAGTTGAAGATCGTCAACGACTCGGTGAGATCCGGGCCGACCCGTCGGCGCCGGATGGCCGACACGTCCGCCTGCACGTAGTCCACCGCCGCGCCCGGCACCACGAAGAACGTGATTTCGAAGTACTGGCTGTCATCCACCGACAGTGCGGTCATGCACTCGCCGTTGACGGTCAGCCGCCAGCGGGAGAGGAAACGCGTGTCGGCGGCGAAGAGGCCGACCGGGGTGTTCGGGGACGACTCCACGTCGCCACTGGCGTCGGACACCATGAACGTGTTGCCGTCGATGCACGCCACGGTGCCCGCGATGTCCCTCATCGGTCACGTCCCACTGTCGGGGTCGTTGCGCTGCAGCGGACCGGGCTCCCGCGGGAACAACCGCCCGATGCGCAGCGCCAGCGCGAGGTCACCGTCGACCATGATCTCGCCCCTGGTGATCGCCGCCAACCCGTTCACCTGGCCGCGCGCCATCGCCTCCGCCACCTGCGCGGACACGTGGATCACAGTGGTGGCGGGACCACCGCTCCGGGTCACCCGCATCTGGCCGTGATCGATGTCCAGCAACCACTGCTCGAGGCTGCCCCCGTCACGGATGTCGAACCGCACGCTCCCACGGACCTTGCTGAAACGCGGATCCCGGCCGGCGACCGTCAACCGCTCGAAGAAGGCGCTTGTCGCCGACATCCCACCTCCTCGGGCGCTGGTCAGAGCGGATGCCGGCTACCCGGTGCAGGCCACTCCTAACGTGTGCGGCCCACCTTGTTCAGGGGGCGAGCGAGAAGCGCATCCAGGCGTTCCCAGGCCCGACGCTCACCGAACCGACGAGCCTGCCGTACTCCCGGGCGACCGTGAAGTGCCGCCCGTCGTCCCGGCTCACCAGCAGCCGGGCCGCCTCGGTCAGGTCACCAGTCACCGCGTACAGCTGGACGACCAGGCGTCGGAAACAGCCGGCGTAGAGCTCGGAGATCAGATCGCCGTCGGACACCGTCACCTCCCTTCTCCACCACTCCCACCAACGGGCCGGCAAGAAGGTTCCACCGGCCGGACGGAATCCGGTCACCCGGGATGACGTCCACGACGCCACACCACACCGCACCGGACGTTCTGCCCCGAACCAGGCGCATCCGGCACCGGTACGACATAGCGTCACGGGAGCGGAACCACCGCCGCCCCCCGCCGGCGGACCGGCGACGACGCCCACCGGAGGGACAGACATGAGGCAGGTCGACACGGTGCTCCTGCCGGAGCTGGACGGGCCGGTGCCGGCGACGCTGCCGAGCGCGCTCGGCCTGCTGAGCCTGGCCCTGGGAGTCGGCGCTCTCACCGCGCCCGGACCCCTCGCGCGACTGACCGGGGTGGACGACGCCCCGGCCGCGCGGTCGGTGCTTCCGGCCATCGGCCTGCGCGAGCTGGGCAGCGCCGCCGGCCTGCTCAGCGGCCGCCGCCCGGCCGGCTGGGCCTGGAGCCGGGTAGCCGGCGACGCCATGGACCTCGCCCTGCTCGGACGGGCCCTCGCCGACCGCCGCGGCGAACGCCGCCGTCGGGTCGCGCTCACCACCCTCGCCATCGCCGGCGTCACCGCCGTCGACGTGCTCTCCGCCGTACGCCTCAGCCGGGCCCGACGGGCCCGCGCCCGGGTGATCCGGATGCAGATCGCGGTGACGGTGAACCGGTCGCCCGCCGAGGCCTACCGGTTCTGGCGGGACATGGAGAACCTGCCGCGGTTCATGGCGCACCTGGAGTCCGTACGCGCCGACGACCTGCGCCGCTCGCACTGGATCGCCAGAGGCCCCGCCGGGCACCGCGTCGAGTGGGACGCCGAGATCATCGACGACCAGCCGAACAAGTCGATCACCTGGCGTTCGTTGCCGGGAACCCGGGTGCCCAACGCCGGTCGGGTCCGGTTCGTGCCCGCGCCCGGCGACCGGGGGACCGAGGTGCGGGTGGAACTGCGCTACGCGCCGCCGGCCGGAGCGCTCGGCCGCGCGGTCGCGAAGCTCTTCGGCGAGGAACCCGAGCAGCAGGTTCGCGACGACCTGCGCCGGTTCAAGCAGGTGCTGGAGACGGGGGAGGTCGTCCGCTCCGAGGGCAGCCCCAACGGCATCTCCGTACGCCAACAGGCCATGCAGCGACCCGCCCAGCCGCTACCGGCGTCCCGCCGCTGACCGCCCGAACTCTCCGAAAGGGACCGAGAATGAAGGCAACCGCCTGGATGGGCGCCGGCAGCGTCAAGGTCATCGACGTACCTGACCCGAAGATCATGAACGCCCGGGACGCGATCGTCCGGATCAGCACCACAGCGATCTGCGGCTCCGACCTGCACCTCTACCACGGTTACATCCCCGCTATGCGCAGGGGCGACATCCTCGGCCACGAGTTCATGGGCGAGGTGGTGGAGGTCGGCCCGCAGGTCCGCAACCTCGCCCCCGGTGACCGGGTGGTGGTGCCGTTCCCGATCGCCTGCGGGCACTGCTCGTCCTGCCAGCGCGGCCTCTACTCGGTCTGCGAGAACTCCAACCCGAACGCCGGCATCGCCGAGAAGATCATGGGCCACTCGCCGGCCGGCATCTTCGGCTACTCCCACCTGCTCGGCGGCTACGCCGGTGGCCAGGCCGAGTACGCCCGGGTGCCCTTCGCCGACGTCGGCCCGGTCAAGGTGCCCGACGAGATCAGCGACGACCAGGCGGTCATGCTCGCCGACGTGTTCCCGACCGGCTACATGGGCGCCGAGATGTGCGACATCAAACCCGGGCAGGTCATCGCCGTCTGGGGCGCCGGGCCGGTCGGGCTGCTCGCCGCGGCGAGCGCCCGGCTGCTCGGCGCGGAACGGGTGATCGTCATCGACCGGTTCCCGTACCGGCTGCGGCTCGCTGAGGAGCACATCGACGCCGAGACGATCAACTACGAGGAAGCCGACGTGCTGGACACCCTCAACGAGATGACCGCCGGCAGGGGCCCCGACGCGTGCATCGACGCGGTGGGGCTTGAAGGCCACCACGGCAACGCCGCCATGTACGCGTACGACCGGGCCAAGCAGGCCGCGCGGGTCGAGACGGAACGACCGTTCGCGCTGCGGCAGGCGATCCTGGCCTGCCGCAGCGGCGGGGTGGTGTCGGTCGTCGGCGCGTACGGCGGCTTCGTCGACAAGTTCCCGATGGGCGCGTTCATGAACCGCTCCCTCGTCATGCGTACCGGTCAGTGTCACGTCCAGCGCTACACCCGACCGCTGTTGGAGCGCATCCAGCGCGGCGAGATCGACCCGAGCTTCATCGTCAGCCACCGGATGCCACTGCGCGACGCCCCGAAGGGCTACAAGATCTTCCAGAAGAAGCAGGACGACTGTACGAAGGTGCTGCTCAAGGTCTGACCGCACGCCCCGCCCTGCCCCGCCCTGCCCCGCCCTACCCCGCCCGGTCCGTCACTCCGATAAACGCCCCGCCCGCGTCGATCTTGCAGTTTCGGTCGCGGAAAAGCGTCAGATGCGCCCTATGTCGGGACACCACATGCAAGATCGCGACCCAATCGCGTCGATCATGGAGTTATGGTGCCCGGTTTGGCCCCGTCGGGAATGCTTTGTTACCCACCACAAGTCCATGATCGACGGGGGAGGTGGATCGGGGTGCGTTGGGCTGGCTGCGTTGGGGTGCGCTGGGGTGCGCTGGCTGGGGTGGGGTGGGGTGGGTCGGGCTGAGTTGGGCTGGAGTGCGATGGGTCGGAGTGCGTTGGGCTGGGGTGGGGGGTGGGTCGGGCTGAGTTGGGCTGGAGTGCGGTCGGTCGGAGTGCGCTGGGATGGGGGTGCGGTGGGATGGGGTGCGGTGGGTCGGGGCGAGCGGGGGCGCTGCCCGCGCTGCCTGTGGAGCTGATGTCGCAAACGCATCACGGCGCGACGGCCGTGCTCTTCGCAAGCGGGAGATGGTCGTGATGTCGCATGCGAGCGACGGCCAGGATGTGGCAAACGCGCGGCGGCCGACCATGATGTCGCAAACGGTTCAGCTCCAAAGGGAGTCCACCTTCCACTCCGGGCCGGCGGCGGTCGCGGCGTCGCGCCTACCGCCCGGACTTCGGGCCGGGGCGGGTGTGGCGTCGCGCCTACCGCGTGGACGTCGGGCCGGGGCGGGTGTGGCGTCGTGGCTACCACGTGGGCAACGGGCCGGGGCGGATGTCGCGTCGTGGCTACCGCGTGGACGTGGGGTCGGGGGCGGGTGTGGCGTCTTGGATACCGTGTCGACCATGGATGGTGTCGGTACATCGGGGCGCGGGACGGCTGATCTCCCTGTCCGTCTACGGCCGGTCGGCGAGGCCGACCTGGACATGTTCCGGCGGTTCTGCACCGAGCCGGGTCTGATCGGTCTGGACTGGGCCGGCTTCCGGGACGCCGAGGCGCCGGCGCGGAGGTTCGCTGTGGACGGCTACCTCGGCGAGGACGACGGGCGGCTCGTCGTCGAGGTCGAACCGGAGCAGGCCGCCGCCGGCCTGGTCAGCTACCGCGCCGGGCGCTACGCCGGACGGGCGTCGTACTGGGAGATCGGCATCGTCCTGCTGCCGCCGTGGCGTGGGCGGGGCATCGGGTGGCGTGCCCAGGCGTTGCTCTGCGACTACCTGTTCGACCACAGCCCGGCGCAACGCATCCAGGCCGGCACCCACCCAGAGAACGTCGCCGAGCAACGGGCGCTGGAGAAGGCCGGCTTCCAGTTGGAGGGGATCATCCGGGCCAGCGAGTTCCGCGCCGGTCGGTGGCGCGACGCCCACCTCTACAGCCGCCTGCGCGACGACCCTTCTCCCTGGGAGTCGACGACGACCGGCTAGCGCGGGCGGACTCCGGGCTCCACGGTCAACGTCCCCGCCTCGGCGTCGATGGTGGCCCTCGCGCCGAGCGGGACGGTGAGCTGCCCGTTGCCGTGCCCCAGCCGCAACCCACCCAGGACCGGCACACCGAGGTCGTACAGGCGGTCCTTGAGCACCGACGCCGCGTCCCACTCACCCGGGTCGCCGACGCTGTTGGTGATCTGACCGATGGCCACCCCGGCGATCCTGGCCAGCACACCCACCCGGCGCAGCTCGGTGAGCATCCGGTCGATGCTGTACGGAGCCTCGTCCACGTCCTCGAAGAACAGGATCGCGTCGTCGAACCTGGGCGCGTCCCCCGCGCCCAGCGAGGTGGAGATCAACGTCAGGCAGCCGCCGAGCAGGGGGCCGGATGCCCGCCCGGGCACCAGGACGGGGGCTGCCGTCTCGGCCGGATCCCTGGTTATCGTGATGGGGTCGGTGGTCATCACCGCCCTGCGCAGCGCCTCGGCCGACTCCGGGCCGGTGCGGGCGTCGTTCCAGTTGACCATGGGGCCGTAGAAGGTGACCAGACCGGCCTCGCGCCACAGCTTGCCCTGGATGCTCGTGATGTCGCTGAAGCCGACGACCACCCGAGGATCCCGGCGCAGTCGGGAGACGTCGATCTGGTCGACGATCCGCTGGGTGCCGTAGCCGCCCCGGGCGGCGAAGACGGCACGGACCCCGGGGTCGGTGAGCGCGGCGTTCAGGTCGGCCAGCCGCTGAGCGTCGGTGCCGGCCAGGTAGCCGTACGTGGCGAAGACGTGCTCACCCAGCTCCACCTGTAGGCCCCAGCTCCGCAGGATCTCGATGCCGCGGGCCATGGTCGTGGGGTTGGGGGTGCCGCCGGGCGACACGACCCGAACCCGGTCACCGGGTGCCAACACCGGCGCCCGCAGGGCGCGCCTCGCACCGTCGGGCGCGGCGGCACTCGCCGACGCTGGTTCGGCCGAGCCGACGAGCACCGCGCCACCTGCCGCGGCGGCTCCCATCCGCAGCATGTGCCGACGAGACAGAGGCGCCCGCGCGGGCCCCTGGATCATGGCTGGGTCTGTTCCAGAAGCGACCACCGGCGTCCCCCGTCGTGATCAGACGATTGCGAACCGCCACAGCCTACGACAGTCATCTATGCCTCGCGGGGTCCACAAAGGACGCCGGCCTTCGCCCGGTGCGCCGATTCGACGCACGCGCCTGGTTCGCGCGGTTTTGGGTGGCCCGCTGACCGATGGTGGGAAAGTCCGGAACCCCGCGTCACCTGTTTGTCGCCAGAGAGCCGGGGAACTCGCCGCGTTCGCCCGCCGGCAGGCCGATGGCCCGCCGACGAGACCGAAGGAGCGGGACATGGACTACGAGCAGATGATCGCCACGGTACGACAGCGCGCGGGCCTCGGGGAGAACGAGGCGGTGCGCTCGGTGGAGGCCGTCCTGTCGGTGCTCGGTGAACGGCTCGCCGGACAGGAGGCGGACCACCTGGCAGCCCAGCTACCGGAGCGGCTGAACGGCTCCGTCACCCGCAACCCGCAGGGCCGCCGGTGGGACGTCGGCGAGTTCCTCAAGAACGTCGGCGACCGCGAACAGGTCGCGAACGCCGACCACGTACGTCAACACGCCCAGGCGGTGCTGCGTACCGTGGCCGAGGCGCTCGACGACGACGAGCGACACGACCTGCTTGCCCAGCTCCCCGGCGGCATCATCGATCTCTTCGGTGTTCCCACCGCACGAGGCTGAGATCCGCCGATCGGGCTGCCGGGGCGGTCACGGGATCGGCCAGTCGTGCACCGGGCGGTTGCTGTGCATGAGGTCCACGTAGTGCCGGACCACCTCGCGCAGCGCCTCCGGCCGGTCCAGGTGGTCGGCCGACTCCAAACGGTGCAGGGTCTCCACCTGCCAGGTCGCGCCGTTACGGCTGGTCAGGCAGCGCTGCTCGATGACGCCGAGCAACCGGTCCCGTTCGGCCGGGTCGAGCCCCCACCGGTCCAGGCCGTGGTGCGCCATCGGCAGCAGCCGGCGCAACACCAACTCGGTGACCGGCAGGTAGCCGAGACCCGGCCAGTAGACCTGCGCGTCGATGCCGTGCCGGGCGCAGTTGGTGAAGTTCTCCTCGGCGGCGCTGAACGACATCTGCGACCACAGTGGCCGGTCCGACTCGGCAAGGGCGCGCACCAACCCGAAGTAGAAGGCGCCGTTGGCGACGGTGTCCAACACGGTCGGGCCGGCGGGCAGCACCCGATTCTCCACCCGCAGGTGCGGTCGGCCCCGCGACACGTCGTACACCGGGCGGTTCCACCGGTAGACGGTGCCGTTGTGCAGGCGCAACTCGGCCAGGTTGGGCACCTCGCCGGCTGCGAGGGCCTGCGCCGGGTCCTCCGGATCGCAGACCGGCAGCAGCGCCGGGAAGTAGCGCACGTTCTCCTCGAACAGGTCGAACACGCTCGTGATCCAGCGTTCGCCGAACCAGACGCGGGGGCGTACCCCCTGGGCTTTGATCTCTTCCGACCGGGTGTCGGTGGCCTGCTGGAACAGCGGGATGCGGGTCTCGCGCCACAACTCCCGGCCGAAGAACAACGGCGAGTTGGCGCCGACCGCGACCTGGATGCCGGCCACCGCCTGGGCGGCGTTCCAGTAGTCGGCGAACTGGGCCGGGCTGACCTGCAGGTGGAACTGGGTGCTGGTGCAGGCCGCCTCCGGGGTGATCGTGTCGGCGGTCACCGCCAGGCGTTCCACCCCGCTGATCGCGATCGGCAGGTCCTCGCCGCGGGCCGCGAAGATCTGCTCGTTGAGCAGCTTGTAGCGGGGGTTCGCCGACAACGTGTCGGCGGTCAGGTGCTCGGGGCGCAGTGTCGGCAGGATGCCGATCATGACCATGTGCGCGCCGATCGCACGGGCCTTCACCTCGGCGGCGTTGAGGCTGGCCCGCACGTAGTCCTCGAATTCGGCGGTCCCACTGCCGGTGAGCCGGCGCGGTGGCACGTTGATCTCGACGTTGAACTGGCCCAACTCGGTCTGGAAGCTCGGGTCGGCGATGGCCGCCAGCACGTCGGCGTTGCGCATCGCCGGATTCGACGCCTCGTCGACCAGGTTCAGCTCGATCTCCACCCCGGTCATCGGCCGGTCGAGGTCGAAGCGGGACTCGCGCAGCATCTCAGCGAAGACATCGAGGCAGCGGCGGACCTTGTCGCGGTAGCGGGCTCGATCCTCCCGACTGAAGGTTCGTACGCCGACGTCCTCGCCCATGGTTACCACCCTGTCACCGCTGGTTCCCCCAACCTCGCACGTGATCGGCGGGCAGGGGAAGACCCGAGGACCCTTTCCTACCCAACTCTCCGCCCCGTTAGCCCAGCCGGAGCAGACCGATACCATTGCCGCCCGAGAGGTGGTGGCGTGCGGATGCGCGAGAAGGTGACCCGGCTGTTCGTCGCGGCGGCGATCGCCGAGGCCTGCTCCTGGCTGGCCCTGCTGGTCGGCATGTTCGTCAAGTACGGCCCGCCGGACAACGAACTGGGCGTCAAGATCTTCGGGCCGATCCACGGCGGCCTGTTCGTCGCGTACGTCCTGCTGGTGCTGGCCGTGGCCCGGCTGCACCGCTGGAGCCTGCTGGCCACGGTGGTGGCCCTGGCCAGCGCGGTACCACCGTTCGCCACACTGGCCTTCGAGCGCTGGGCCCGCCGCCGGGGGATGCTCGGCGTCGACCGGCAGACGGCCTGCGAGCCCGCGCCGGTCGGCTGAGCCGCCTGCCCGGCAGGGCCCTGATCGGGCCCGGCCCGGGATCAGGTCAGCGCGGAGCAGGCCGCGATGCCGGCCAGCAGCAGCGCGCCCAGGAACGCCTGCAACAGCAGCGGCGGCCCGAGATGCGACCAGAGCGTCGCGGTACGCGGGGTCAGCAACTGCCCGGTGGTGAGGTTGACGATCCGTTCGATCCGGGGGGGCAACTCTTTGTCGCGTTGCGGGCGCAGGGTGAGCTGCACCTGGTCCGCCGGGTGCAGGGCGCTCTGCGGCAGGTGACCGTGCAACTCCACCTCGCACAGCTGACCGGCGGTGTTGCGCAGTCGTACCGGCGTGACCAGGTATTCCGGACCCTGCTTCAGCTCCTTCCAGCGGCGCCGGGTCCCGCCACCGCCGAAGGAGACGACAGCGCGTAGCAGGAGCGCGGGCAGCCGGGCGAAGGCCGCCGCGGCGAGCACCGCCACCAGCACCGGCTGACCGACGCGTACCTCGCGGGTGTAGCCGTCGAGGAGGCGGACCAGCCGCCCTGTGACGATTCGTTCCGTCGGGTGCACGATCCGTCGGGTATCGAGTCCGCTGTCCATTGCCACCACCGAGAGTCCGCTTGTGTTCACAGATCGTATCGACGTCCTCGGTTGAACGACGTGAATGAAACCTGGTCACGGGCTCACGGCCGCGAGGTGACATCCCCGGCGACCCGGGTAAGCGGGGGGCCGAGCTGGAAAGGGGTCGAGCATGCAGCTGTCCTTCCTGCGCCCGCTCTACGACCGTCCCGGGCCGTGGTGCTCGGTGTATCTGGACGCCTCCGCCGACACGGAGGACGCCAAACCAGCGCTGGACCTGCGCTGGCGTGCCCTGGAACGTGCCCTGGCCGACCAGGGGGCGGACGAGGCGGACCTCGCCGCGCTGGACCGGGTGGTCCGCGGCCACGATCCGATGGTCGGGGACTACGGCCTGGCACTGTTCGCCAGTCACGGCCGAGTGGTGCTCTCCGAGTACCTCTCCGCGCCACCACTGCGGGACCTGGCCCACGTGGGGCCGTTGCCGCACGTGATGCCGCTGCTCGCCCAACGCGGCGAACAGGTGGCCTGGGTCCGCGTGGTCGCCGACCGGCTCGGTGCCGACGCGATGGCGGTCAGCGCCGGTGGGGTGCCCAGGCGGGCGCACGTCGCCGGCCGGGACGAGTACCCGTTGCGGCGGACGAAGCCCGGCGGCTGGTCCCAGTCGCGCTACCAGCGGGCGGCCATGGAGGCGTGGCACCAGAACGCCGGCGACGTCACCGCGGCCACCGTGCAGCTGGCCGACCGGGTCGGCGCGGACGTGGTGGTGGTCGCCGGCGACGTCCGGGCCACCGGAATGATCGCCGCCCAGATGCCGGAGCGCTGGCAGGACCTGGTGGTCCGCACCGATGCCGGCTCTCGCGCCGGCGGCGCCGACCAGACCATGCTGGACGACCTTACCGTGCAGACCATCGCGGAGATCGCCGACCAGCGGATCAGCGCCGCGCTCGACAAGTTCGGTGTGCAGGAGGACGTGGGCGGCGGCCTCGACGCGGTCGTCTCCGCCCTGCAACGCAACCAGGTCGACATGATGATCATCGTGGACGACCCGTCGGCGAACGGTGAGCTGTGGATCGGCGCGGAACCCACCGAGATCGCCGTCGACCCGGGGCAGTTGGCCGCCATGTCGGTGGCCGACCCGCAACGGGTACGCGCCGACGCGGCACTGGTGCGGGCGCTCGTCGGCACCGACGCGGCGTTGACGGTGCTCGGACCCGACGAGGCGCCCGACCTCACCGACGGCGTCGGCGCGGTGCTGCGCTACGTCGACCCCAGCACACCGGGGCGCGGCAATGGTTGACCGAACGGTCGCGGACGTCGTGGTGGAGCGGCTCCTGGCCTGGCGGGTGCCCCGCGCCTTCGGGTACCCGGGCGAGGCGATCGCTCCACTCGTCGACGCGCTGGACCGCGCCGGCGGCGAGCCGGCGTTCATCCCGGCCCGGCACGAGGAAACCGCCTCGTTCATGGCCACCGGGCACGCCAAGTTCACCGGCGGCATCGGGGTCTGCCTCGCCACCCAGGGGCCCAGCGCCGTCCACCTGCTCAACGGCCTTTACGACGCCAAGCTGGACAGCAAACCGGTGGTGGCCCTCGTGGGGGAGGACATCTCCGGGCCGCTCGGTGGCGCGCACCAGGAGATCGGGCTGAGCCGGCTCTTCGGTGACGTGTGCAACCAGTTCGTGCGGTACGGCCGCAGCCCCGGGGAGGTCGGGGCGCTGCTGGACCAGGCGTTCCGGACGGCGGCGGCGACCCGCAGCCCGACCTGCGTGGTGCTGCCGCGGCAGTTGCAGGAGGCGCTGGTGCCCGACCCGCAGTCGTACGGCTCCGGGGTGATCACGGCGACTCCCGGCGAACCGCTGGCCCGCGTCCTGCCGCACGAGGCGGACCTGGACGCGGCCGCGCAGTTGCTCGGCGGCGGCCAGCGGACCGCGATCCTGGTGGGCCAGGGCGGTCGGGAGGCCGCCGCCGAGATCATCGAGATGGCCGACCGGCTCGGCGCCGGGGTGGCCACCTCGCTGCTCGGCAAGCCGGTGCTCGACGAGCGGTTGCCGTTCCACACCGGGGTGCTCGGCGAGGTCGGCACCCCGGCGGCGGCGGAGCTGATGGGTGGCTGCGACACGCTGCTGATGGTCGGCACCAACGACCCGTGGACCGACTACTTTCCGATGCCCGAGCAGGCGCGCACCGTGCAGATCGACATCGACGGTCGCCGGATCGGCACCCGGTACCCAGCCGACGTGCCGCTCGTCGGTGACGCCGCCGAGACGCTGCGGGCGTTGCTGAGCCGCGTGCGGGGTCGGCCCGAGCAGCGGTGGCGCGCCACTGTGGAAAGATCCGTGGACCGGTGGCGGCAGGTCGCCGCCGAGCGGGCCGCCGCCGCCGCGGACCCGGTCAACCCGCAGCTCGTCCTCCAGGAGCTGTCGGCCCGGATGCCCGGCACCGGGGCGGTGGCTGTCGACGTCGGCTCGGTCCTCTACTGGTACGCCCGACACCTCACGTTGCCGCCCGGGGTCAACGCGCAGTTGTGCGGCACCCTCGGCTCGATGGGCTGTGCGCTGCCGTACGCGGTGGCGGCCAAGCTCGCCGCGCCCGACCAGCCGGTGATCGCGCTTGTCGGTGACGGGGCGATGCAGCTCAACGGGCTCGCCGAACTGATCACGGTGTCGCACCTCTGGCAGCAGTGGCGCGACCCCCGGCTGGTCGTGCTGGTGCTCAACAACCGGGACCAGAACGGCATGGGGGGCGGGCGAACTGTGTCGTCCGATCCGACCCACCGCCGGCCCGACGTGCCGTACGCCGGGTGGGCCCGGCTGCTGGGGTTGCACGGGGTGCGGGTGGACCGCCCGGAGCTGGTCGGCGCGGCCTGGGACGAGGCCCTCGCCGCGGACCGCCCCTGCGTGCTGGAGGCGGTCGTCGACCCGACCGTGTCGCTGGCGCCGCCGGAGCCTGCCTTCGCCGACCTGCGGGGCCTGTACGACGATGGCGCCCCGGCCCGGAAGGTCCGCGAGCAGGTGGAGGTCACCGCCAACGCCGACGATCTCGTTTAGCCTCCCCGGACCAGGGCATGAGCAGTGGCCCGACGATCCTGGAGGTCCCATGTCCGAGCCCGCCGACCGCCGCTACGGTCCCGCGACCCTGCCGAGGGCGCGGGGTCCACTCTCCGCGGCGGTCGGCGAGGCGCTGCGGCAGACGCCGCACGACCTGCCGGCCGATCTGGGCGCCGGCCTCGACCCGGCGGACCCGATCACCGACGAGGATCTCCAACTGACGCTGTTCCTCTGCTACGAGCTGCACTACCGGGGCTGGCTCGGGGTGGACGAGTCGTGGGAGTGGCAGCCGACGCTGCTGGCCCTGCGCGCCCGCTGCGAACGGGTCTTCGAGGCGGCGCTGCGTCGGCTGGTCGGCGCGCCGTCGGTGCCCGTCGCCGGGGTGGCGGCGGGTCTGGCCGACCTGGTCGCGGCCGACGACGGGCCGTCGCTTGCCGCGACGCTGCAACGGCGTGCCGACCTCGCCCAGTTCCGGGAGTTCGTCGCCCACCGTTCCGTCTACCACCTGCGGGAGGCGGACCCGCACAGCTGGGCGCTGCCCCGCCTCGGTGGCCCGGCCAAGGCCGCGCTCGTCGAGATCCAGACCGACGAGTACGGCAACGGCCGGCTGGACCGGATGCACGCCGAGCTGTTCCGCCGCACCCTCGACCGGCTGGGCCTGGAAACCTGCTACGGCGCCCACATCGACGTGGCACCGGCGGTGACGTTGGCGACAAACAACCTGATGTCACTGTTCGGGCTGCACCGTCGGCTGCGTGGCGCGCTGCTCGGGCACCTGGCCGCGTTCGAGATGACCTCCTCGCTGCCCAACCGCCGCTACGGCAACGGGCTGCGCCGGCTCGGCTTCGACGAGGCGGCCACCCGCTTCTACGACGAGCATGTCGAAGCCGATGCGGTGCACGAGCAGATCGCCGCGCACGACCTGTGCGGCGGCCTGGTCCGCACCGAGCCGGCCCTGGCCGGTGACGTGCTCTTCGGCGCGGCGGCCGGGCTCGCCGTGGACCGCCTCTTCGCCGCGCACCTGCTGGACAGTTGGGCGGCAGGCCGCAGCTCGTTGCGCGTACCCGCCCCGCCGGTCGTGCCGCCGAAGGTTTCGCTTGTCGCGTTGCGCACGCCTGCTGCCCCGCCTGCCCCGCCCGCGCTCGTCTGACCCGATCGGCTTGTTCAGTTCCACGCTGTTGAGGCGACGGGCCACTTCCGATCGGGCGGAGTCGGCGGGGGTGGGCCGCTGGCTCTCGGGCGGGGGCATCGCGCGCTGAGTTTCCCCTTTGCTCTGCACCCGCCCGTGCGCCACGCACGGTCCGTGACTGGCGCATGGGCGGGTGCAGAGCAAAGGGGGCGCGCCGATCGTTGCGGTCCGCCGCGCGCTCCGCCCGCGCCAGGCGGCGAGCGGGCGCGTCACGCGGCGACCTGAGGGGGTCAGCCCTCGCGACTGGTGCCCGCGCGGAAGTTGATCGCCTTGTGGGTGCCGTCGCAGAACGGCTTGAGCGCCGACTTGCCGCACCGGCACAGAGCCACGGTGCCCCGGCGCGCCTCGATGTGCTCGCCGTCCGGGGTGACAAGCGCGAAGTCGCCGCGAACCAACAGCGGTCCGTCCTCGTACGGGGTGATCGTGGCGGCGGCTGGCTCGCTGGTGTCGTCGGTGCGCATGGCCCCGGAAGTGCCCGTCCTGGCCCTGGCGAAACCCGAGCCGCAGAACGACGGCGATGACCGGGGCACCCCGCTGACCAGCGGAATGTGCCGCCGGGTGGGTGATGCCCAGTTTGAACCCCATCGGGACGGGAAGCCCGGCCGCGTGGTGAGCGAACGAGGCAAGGTGGGGCCGGTGCACAAGGTGCACAAGGGGCTCACGGCCGATGGCGCCGGTCTCGCCGGCGACCGGGTCGTGGCCGCGGGCAGCTCCGCCCGGGTGCTGGTCGCCGCCACCGCCCGGGCGTTGCGCGGGGTCGACTGCGCCGACCTCGGGCACACCGGGCCGACGTCGCGGTTCCCCGGCGCCCCCGAGCCGGTACGCCGGGCCGCCGTCACCCGCGCCGCCGGCCGGGTCGCGCTCACCGTGGCCCAGGTCGACGAGGTGGACGCGGCCCGGGTGGCCCGCTGGTTCGTCGACCAGTACCCCCGTCGGCGCTACCCGGGGGTGTTGATCGGTTCTCCGCACGGCGCGGCGGCGCACCTCGCGGTGGCCCTCGGCGTGCCGTGGCTGCCGGCGAGCTTCGAGATGACAGTGCACTGGTCCGACGGCGGGGTGGACCGCCCGGCGGACGCCGTGGAGCACGGCGCGGCACTCGCCACCCGGTTGCTCGCCGGCAACGCCGACGTTCACCTGCGCCAGGTCCACTGCCCGGCGAGCGGGGGCGCGCTGACCGGGGCGACGGTGTCGCTCACCGCCGCGTGGCGGGCCCTACCGGCCGCGTACGCGCAGTTCCTGGCCGACCGGCTGCTGCCAGACGCCCCCGTGCTGCTGATCCGGGACGCGCGCACCTGGCCGGTCCTGGAGCGCGGGCCGGGGCACAGCTTCCAGGTCGGCTGCCCGGGCAGCGGGTTGGACCCGGTGGACTTCCACCCGGACAGCCACGCGTTGCGGCAGGTGCTGCGCTCCGTCGGCGGCGACGCGACCCGGTGGGAGCCGCCCGAGGTGTCCGTACCGTCGGCGGACGCCGAGCACGGCGTCGACCCGGGTTTCGAGGTGGCCGTGCGGGACTGGTCCACCCGCAACCAGCACCCGCTGCACCGGGTGTTGGTGCCCCGGCCGGCGGCGCTGAGCGCTGCCGTGGGCGACCTGTACCGGTGGTGGCTGCGGCGCGCCGGCAAGACCGGCGACCGGTTGGTGGTGGAGTGTGGCCGACTGCTCGACCCGTGGCAGGTGGTACGGGCGGGGCTGGTGCCCTACTGGTGCGAGAACGCCACCCGCCGCAGCGTCGACGAGGCCGAGTGGTGGCTGGCCGGCAGTGAGGCGTTCAGCTCGGTGGACGTGTTGCCCGAGCCACCCGGGGTGCGCTCGCCCGCGCTGGCCGGACTGCCCCAGTGGCTGGCGGTCGCCGGGTTCGGGCGGAGGCGCCGGGCGCTGGACCGCACGACCGCCCGCGGTTACCCGGTCACCTCGGTGCCCACCCGCCGGGCCACCGAGGTCCTGCGCGCCCAGCCGTACGACCTGCCCGCTCCGCCCCCGCTGGGGGTCGCCGAGGCGCTGGCAGTGCTCCACGACAGCGGCGGCCACCAGGGGTTGTTGGTCTCCTGAGACGAAGGACGCCGAAACATCCTCGCGAACCCGGGCTCCCGTGATTGAGTACCTGAGGAGCGGGAACATCGCTGGCTGCGACGGCCTGATTGCGCTGCGTAGAGGCGGTGTCGCCCGCTGGCATCCCAGTCACTGACCCACTTTCCGGCCCGGTGCGTGGCTCGACCACGCGCACGACCGGTTTCCCGATCCGGGCGGGGGACCTTCCTGAGGGAGGCGCGGATGTTCGGACAGACGAGCACGACCACGACCACACCACCGCCCACCGATCGTGGTCTGGAGGATCTCGACGCGGCGGCGATGGCGTACGCGGCGCGGATCGCGGGGCTGCCGCCGGAGCGGCGGGGTGAGGCCCGCGAAGACCTGGTGCGTTTCGCGCTGCCGTTCGCCGGCCGGCTGGCCCGCCGGTACCGGGGACGCGGGGAGCCGCTGGAGGACCTGGAACAGGTGGCCCGGTTGGGGCTGGTCAACGCCGTCGACCGCTATGACCCGGAACGGGGTTCGTTCACCGCGTACGCCGCCATCACCATCGTGGGCGAGATCAAACGGCACTTCCGGGACCGCACCTGGGGCGTGCACGTGCCCCGCCGGTTGCGGGACCTGATCCTCGAGGTGGGGCAGGCCACCGCCGCGCTCACCAGCGAGCTGTCCCGGGCCCCGTCGGTGGCCGAACTGTCCGCCCGGTTGGAAACCCCGGAGGAGGAGATCCTCGCCGCCCTGGAATCCGCCGCCGGCTACAGCCCGGCCTCCCTGAACGCCCCGGTGGGCGGGGAGAGCTCCGCCGAGTTCGGGGACCTGGTCGGCGAGTCGGACAACGCGTTGGAATCGGTCGACGACCGGGTGACGGTGAGCGGTCTACTGCACCGGCTGCCCTGGCGGGAGCGGCGGATCCTCGCGATGCGCTTCTACGGCAACCAGACCCAGGCGGAGATCGCCGCCCGGTTCGGCATCTCGCAGATGCACGTGTCCCGGCTGCTGTCGCGGGCGCTCACCTGGCTGCGCCAGGCGATGCTCGCCGACGCGCCGCCGCCGTGGCAGAACGGCGCCGCCGAACCCGACCCCGGTAAGACCCGGATCTCGGTCAAGCAGAACGGCGACTCGGTGGTGGTCGAGGTCGGCGGCGAGATCGACCGCGACGGCGCGGACCAGTTGCGCCGCGCCATGCTGGAGGCGGTCACCGGCCAACCCAGCGAGGTGGTCGTCGACCTGGTCGGCGCCGGTGGCTTCGACGCCGGTGGGATCGCCGCGCTGATGGCCGGGCGGGACGCGGCGGAGCGGACCGGGGTGCCGCTGCGGCTGACCCGGGTCCAGCCCGCGGTCCGCCGGTCGCTCACCGCCGCCGGCCTGGCCCCGGCCCGGGACTGAGCGCACACCGACGACCGAAGGGCCGACACCCCGCCGGGTGTCGGCCCTTTCGCGCGTACCTCTGATCAGTGCTCTTCGGTGTTGCCGTCGCTGTGCGGGTGGCGCCAACGCTCGTGCGGCTTCGGCGCGTCCTCGGAGTCCTGCGGCGGGTCGCTCTGCTCGAAGCTCGGGCGGCGGACGCCCTCGGGCTCCGGCACGTCCACCGGCCGGGCGCCGGAGCGCGGCGCCGGCTGGTAGTCGGTCGCCTCGCGGGCACCGTGCGCGCCCTCGGCGGCCGGCGACTCCGGGACGTGATGCTCCGTGCGCAACTCCTCGGTGAACTGCTGCGGCGGCTTCGTGGTGCGCTGCGGCAGGTCGCGGCCCAGATCGGCCACGAGCGGGCCGTACTTCAGGTCGAAGGCGGGACGCTCGGAGCGGATCCGGGGCATCCGGTCGAAGTTGCGCAACGGCGGCGGGCAACTGGTGGCCCATTCCAGGGAGTTGCCGAAACCCCACGGGTCGTCCACTGTCACCACCGCCCCGTACCGCCAGGACTTCCACGCGTTGTAGATGAAGAAGAGGGTGGACAGGCCGAGGATGAACGCGAAGACGCTGGAGATCATGTTCAGCGTGGTGAAGCCGTCGCTGGGCAGATAGTCCGCGTACCGGCGCGGCATGCCCTCGGCGCCGAGCCAGTGGTGCACCAGGAAGGTGCCGTGGAAGCCGATGAACATCGTCCAGAAGTGCGCCTTGCCGAGCCGCTCGTCGAGCAGCCGCCCGGTCATCTTCGGCCACCAGAAGTAGTAGCCGCCGAACAGGGCGAAGACCACGGTGCCGAACACCACGTAGTGGAAGTGCGCCACCACGAAGTAGCTGTCGTGGGTGTGCCAGTCGACCGGCGGGCTGGCCAGCAGGACACCCGTCAGGCCGCCGAGCAGGAACGTGACGAGGAACCCGATGGCGAACAGCATCGGTGTCTCGAAGGTGAGCTGGCCCTTCCACATGGTGCCGATCCAGTTGAAGAACTTCACCCCGGTGGGCACCGCGATCAGGTAGCTCAGGATGCTGAAGAACGGCAACAGCACCTGGCCGGTGGCGAACATGTGGTGCGCCCAGACCGTCATGGACAGCACGGTGATGGCGATGGTGGCCAACACGATCCCGGTGTAGCCGAACAGCGGCTTGCGGGAGAAGACCGGGATGATCTCGGTGATGATGCCGAAGAACGGCAACGCGATGATGTAGACCTCGGGGTGACCGAAGAACCAGAACAGGTGCTGCCAGAGCATCGGGCCGCCGGTTGCCGCGTCGTACACGTGCGCGTTGAGCAGCCGGTCGGCGGAGAGCGCCAGCAGCGCGGCGGCCAGCAGCGGGAAGACGAGGATCACCAGCACGCTCGTGAACAGCATGTTCCAGGTGAAGATCGGCATCCGGAACATGGTCATGCCGGGCGCGCGCAGGGTGAGGATCGTGGTGATCAGGTTGACGGCGCCGAGAATGGTGCCGAGCCCGGAGATGACCAGGCCGAGCACCCACATGTTCGCGCCCACGCCGGGGCTGTTCTCGACGCTGCTCAACGGGTTGTACGCGGTCCAGCCGAAGTCCGCCGAGCCGCCCGGCGCGAGGAACCCGCCGACCACCATGAGGCCGCCGAAGAGGTACAGCCAGTAGGCGAGCGCGTTGAGGCGGGGGAACGACACGTCCGGCGCGCCGATCTGGATCGGCACGATGTAGTTGGCGAACCCGAACGCCGCGGGCGTGGCGAACAGCAGCAGCATCACCGCGCCGTGCGAGGTGAACAGTTGGTTGTACTGCTCGGAGGAGAGGAACTGCATTCCCGGGCGGGCCAGCTCGGCGCGCATCAGCATCGCCTGCAGCCCGGCCAGCAGGAAGAACCCGAAGGAGGTCAGCAGATACAGCAGGCCGATCTGCTTGTGGTCGGTAGTGGCGAGGAACTTGATCAAAGAGTTGCCGGGGACCGGCGCTCGTACCGCTCCCGGGAACCCCCCGAAACGGGCCGGTGCCAGGATCGCCGGGCCCCGATCGCGACCGGGTTCCGTGGTTACCCGCTTGGGCATGGCTGCTCACCCCGTCGTGACGGCAGAAAGGACGGGCGTGCCTACCCGACCCTCCGACCATGTAACCAGGCCAGAGCGGAAATTTCGGTCAGAACGCTGGTACCGGGCGTAAGCCCCTCGGTCGCTCAGGTTGCCGGCAGCATCGCCCAGACGGCCTTGCCCTGACCGGCCGGGACCATGCCCCACCGCTGGGTCAACTCCCGGACCAGCATCAACCCCCGCCCACCCTCGGCGTGCAGGTCTATCCCGCGCGCCTGGGCCGCGGCACTGCTGCCGTCCACCACCGCCAGGTGCAGATACGGTCGGCGCAGGGTCACGGTCACCTGCATGGGTGTGCCGGCGTGGCGCACCACGTTGCCGACCAACTCACTGAGCACCAACGCGGCCGGGCCCGACGCGTCCGGCAGGTTCCACCGCGCGCACGCCTCGGTGACCAGGTCCCGGGCTCGCCGGCAGGCCCCTGCCACCGGCTCCAGCCGGGCGCGGATCCGCAAACCGGACGAGGTGCCGGCCAGCCGGGTCGCCTCCGCGCAGTCCTCGGAGACCGAAAGCACCCGGCACGTGGTCGTCTCGGCCAGCCACCGTGCGGCGACCGGCGACGGAGAGCAGAGCAGCACCGGCACCGCCGGCCACTCCTCGGCCCGGCGGGCAGTCGCGGCGAACACGGACAGCGCCAACCGGTCCTCGACGTCCACCTCGGCCATGTCGACCACGAGCGCCTCCGGCTGGTCGACAAGGGCCTCGGTCAGCGCGTGGTGCACCGACCGCATCGTGCCCAGGTGTAGAGGGCCGCTGAGCCGGACGACCGCCACCGGTGCCGTGGTACGCACCTCGCAGGTGATCCGGCTCGACATCGGCGCCTCGATTCGCTGCTGGGTCGGGATCCGCAAACTACCCGAGGCCGTTCCCGATGAAACCGGGCCGACGCCGAGGCGAGGCAGGTCACGTCCCGTAACGCCAGGTCATCGAGTCGCGCGACCGGTCAGGAGACCCAGCGCGATCATGCCGACGCCGAGCCCGAGGTGCAGCCAGCCGTCGGCGGCGTTCACCGGCAGGACGTTCGCGCCCGTGTCGTGGTCCGCCGCCAGCCCGTAGAGCCAGAGCACCAGGTAGACCGCGCCGCCGCCGATCAGGAACGCCCGGGCGCCGGTGACCGTCCGCGCCAACAGCAGACCCACCGCCCCGTACGCCAGGTGCACCAGGTTGTGCAGGACCGACACCTGGAAGACCCCGAACAGGAACGCGCCCGAGTCGTGGCCGGCGAAGCGCAGCGCGTCCGTACCACTGGTGATCCCGGGCACGAAGCCGAGGACGCCGACCAGCAGGAACAGCACCCCGGCCGTCGACGCCGCGCGACGGACCGGCGGTTTGCCGTCGGCCGGGTTGGGTCGGGCCCGGGAGTGCGCCATCGGTCCGACCATTCCCGGCTCCTCGTCGCGCGGCGGGCAAGAGCGCTGCCGGCTACCCGCTGCCGGGACGGGCAAACCGGTCGTCCGTGCCGTCGGTCAGGCCGGCAGCAACCCCGGCGCGCGCGCCGACTGCCGCACCCGCTCGTACAGCTCGACGTAGCGCTCGGCCATCACCGCGGGCGTAAAACGCCGCGCGGCCACCCGCCGGCACTCGTCCGGGTCGAGCAGTTCGGCGGCGAGGACGAGGTCGTCCAACTCCTCCTCGTCGGTGGTGAGCAGCCCGGTGCGGCCGTGCTCGATCAGCTCCGGCAGGCAGCCCCGGGCGGTGGCCACCACTGGCGTACCCAGGGCCAGCGACTCGACCACCGCCGTGCCGCCCGGCTCCTCCCACCGCAGCGGGAACAGCGACGCGCGGGCGCTGGCGAGCAGGTCGTCGCGCTCCTGGCCGGCCACCGTGCCGACCCAGCGGACCAGGTCACCGTCGACGTGTGGCGCCACCTCGTCGAGGAAGAACCGCACGTCCGGGTTCTGTCGGGCCTCGTCGCCGGCCGCCGCCAGATCAGCCGGCCGATGGTACGGGCCGACCGGGCCTGCCAGCACCAGCGGCAGACCGACCCGGTGCGCGAGCCGAGCGCCCACGTCCTGCCCCTTGCCGGGGTTGATCCGGCCCAGGATGAGCAGGTGCTCGCCCTTCTCCGGTCGGGGCCGCCGGTCGGCGTCGACGGCGAGCGGCGTGGACAGGTGCACGTGCCCCACCGAGTGCTCCCGCAGTGCGAGGGGGGCACGGGCCAGCTGGGACGCGGACACGCCGTTGACCCGGACCCGGTCGCCGCCGTCCAGGTTGCCGTAGAGCGCCGGGTGCTTGGCCAGATCCCAGTGCAGCGTGTGCAGGGTCGGTGGCCCGGCCGGCCCCATCGCGGCGAGGGTGGCCAGCCCGACCGCCTCGACGTGGTCGTGCACCAGGTCGATGTCGTCGCGGGAGTGCAGCTCCCGGACCACTCCGGCCAGGTGCGCCTGGGCGATCCCGCAGACCTGGTTGTACGGCCGCTGCAACGCGGCGAACTGCCCGTCGGCGAAGACCGACACCTGCTCGTCGACCGGCAGGGTGCTGCTGCCCACCGAGGCGAGCACCACCCGTACGCCCAGTCGCCGCAGCTCCGGCACCAGCGTGGCGATCACGTTCTCGATGCCGCCGTAACCGGGTGGCGGCACCGACAGCCACGGGCCGGCGTTCATCAGCACGGTGAGGCTCATCGGTTTCGTCCCTTCCGGCCGCTCGCGTTCACGCGGCGGCCACCCGGCGGCGGGGCAGACGGTGGCGCAGCTCGGCCAACGGCGGGCGTTCCTCGATGGACACGTCACTGACGACGATCTCGCGGTCCAGGTTCGGCAGGGTGTCCGACCCACCGCGTCGGAACTGGGTCAGCATCGATTCCGGCGTCAACCCGGGGGTCGCCCAGCCGCGTCGTTGCAGCCGGGACCAGGCGGTCAACATGATCTGCGCGGACATCCGGCCCAGGGCGGCGGTGTCCTGGTGGCGGTGCTTGCGCTCACCGAGGTCGACCTGCGCCAACGCGTCCAGGCCCACCAGGTCGAGCAGGTCGATCATCATGGCCGTCTCCACCCCGTACCCGGAGACGAACGGCACCTGGGCCAGCACGTCCCGGCGGCCCGCGTACTCGCCGGCGAGCGGCTGCACGAAGCCGGCCAGCTCCGGCCAGAAGAGGTTGAGCAGTGGGCGGGCCATCAACTCGGTCACCCGGCCCCCGCCGTCCTGCTCCACGCTCGCGGTGCCCACCAGGGGTCGGTGATAGAAGCCCTTCACGAAGTCGACTGACGGGTCGGTCAGCAGTGGGCCGAGCAGCCCGCTCACGAAGTGCGGTCGAAACTCCCGAAGGTCCGCGTCGATGAACGCCACCACGTCCCCCTCGGCAGCGGCCAGCCCGGCCCAGAGCGCGTCGCCCTTGCCGGTGAGGCGGGGCAACCCCCTGGTCATCGCGTCCTGGCTGATTACCTCCGCGCCGGCGGCGCGGGCCACCTGGGCGGTGCGGTCGGTCGACCGGGAATCCACGACGATCAGCTCGTCGACCAGGGCGACCCGATCCATCAGGTGTTCCCGGATCGTCGAGACGATCGCGCCGACCGTTGCTTCCTCGTTACGCGCCGGCAGCACCACGCTGATCCGGGTTCCACCCTTGGCCCGCATCAGCCGTTGCGTCGGCCAGTCGGCCGCCGTCGTCGTCCGGTACGTGGCCCACGCCTCGACCACCGGTGAAACGTTGGTTGTCGTATCCCGCACGGGCACCCCTCCATTCGTGCGTGGAAAAACCGAATTTGGTTGTTCCCATTACTCATCACGCGCTAACCGCTTTCTTGGCAACAGCTTGATCACGGAGGTGACATCGCTGCGTTCCCGGGGGATGAACGTTTGATTGCGCACACCCCAGGGGACTGCTCCCATCGCACATGAAATGTCTTCGAAGGGGTGTCGGGATGCGCAACTGCCGGGTGGGTCTGGTCGGAGCCGGCGGCGTGGCACAACGCCACGCGCGGGTACTGGCCGGGTTCGACGACGTCGAGGTGGTCGGCGTCACTGACGTCGCGCCGCAGGCCGCGTCCGCGCTTGCCGCACAGCACGGTGGGCGGGCCTGCGCCGACGTCGCCGAGCTGCTGGCCACCGGCCTGGACGCGGTGTACGTCTGCGTTCCGCCGTTCGCGCACGGCCCCGCCGAGGAGGCGGTGATCGAGGCCGGGCTGCCGATGTTCGTGGAGAAGCCCGTCGCGGTCGACCTGAGCACCGCCGAGCGGATCGCCGACCTGATCGAGCAGCGCGGCCTGCGCACCGCCGTCGGCCACCACTGGCGCTACCTGAGCGTGCTCGACCAGGCCCGCGACCTGCTCGCCGACCGCCGGGTGCGGATGGTCAGCGGGGCCTGGCTGGACAAGGTGCCCCCGGTGGCGTGGTGGTCGAGGCGGGACCGCTCGGGCGGCCCGGTGGTCGAGCAGGCCGCCCACGTCCTCGACCTCGTTCGGGTGCTCGCCGGGGAGGTCACCGAGGTCACCGCGTACGGCGACGGCACCCCGCCCCCGGTCGACGGCGCCGACATCGACTCGGTGACCACCGCCACGTTGCGCTTCGCCAACGGGGCGGTCGGCACCCTCAGCGCCGCCTGCGTCCTCGGCTGGAAACACCGGGCCGGGCTGGAGATCCTCGCCGACGGGCTGGCCCTCGCGATCACCGAGGACGGGCTGTCCATCCGCGACGCCGACGGCGAACGACACGTCCCGGCCGACCCGGAGGCCGCCCGGGTGGCGGTGGACCGCGCCTTCGTCGACGCCGTCCGCGGTGTCGGCGACGACGTGCGCGTCCCGTACGCCGAGGCGCTCGCCACCCAGCGCCTGGCCCTCGCGGTGGCCGACTCGGCCCGGACCGGCACCACTGTGCGGCTCGCCACCACGACCGCGCCGACGGTGCTCACCACCGGGGTGACAGTCGATGCGTGACAAGGTCGTGGTGGTCACCGGCCCCGGTCGGGTCGACCTGGTCGAGCAGGACGCCGCTCCGCTGCGCCCCGGCACGTTCCGGGTCGAGACACTGTTCAGCGGGGTCTCCGCAGGCACCGAGCTGAGCTACGTCAAGGGCACGAATCCCTACCTGAACGTCACCTGGAACCCCGACCTGGGGCTGTTCCAACCGGGAGCGGCCAGCACCCCCTACCCGGTGACCCGACTCGGCTACATGCAGGTCGGCCGGGTGGTGGAGAGCGCCACCCCGGCCATCGCGGTGGGCACCGTCGGCGCGATGACGTACGGGCACCGCACCGGCTGGCTGGCCGACCCGGTCGCCGAACGGTTCGTGGCGCTGCCCGACGACCTGGACCCGCTGCTCGGCATCTACGTCGCGCACATGGGCCCGATCTGCGCCAACGGTCTGCTGCACGCCGCCGCCGACCTGCACGGCACCGACGTCCGCGCGCTCGGCGACGGGGTACGCGGCCGACGGGTCGCCGTCGTCGGCGCCGGTGTCGTGGCGCTGCTGACGGCGTTGTTCGCCAGGCGCAACGGGGCCGCGTCGGTGGTGGTGCTCGACCCCACCCCGCACCGCCGCCAGGTCGCCGAGGCGCTCGGCCTGGAAACCCTCGACCCCGACGCGGACGACCCGGCGGTCGTGCTCAAGACCCGCTGGGCGCACACCGCCGGCGACCGGGGAGCCGACGTGGTGTTCCAGTGCCGGGGGCAGGCGTGGGCGTTGCACCTCGCCCTGCGGCTGCTGCGGCCCCAGGGCACCGTCATCGACCTCGCCTTCTACCAGGGCGGCGCCGACGCGGTCCGCCTCGGTGAGGAGTTCCACCACAACGGGCTGTCGCTGCGCTGCGCCCAGATCGGCCGGGTGCCGCGTGGGCTCGCACCCACCTGGGACCGCGAACGGCTCTCCGCCGAGACAGTCGACCTGCTCAGGACGTACGGCGACGCCATCCGCAAGCACCTCGTCTCGGCGGTGGTGCCGTTCGACGAGGCGCCGGCCCTCCTCACCGACCTGGCCGACCGGCGCCGCCAGGAGCAACAGGTGGTCCTCACCACCTGACCCGCCGTCGCCGCGTGCCACGGCCGGCTACCGTTCCCGGCATGAGCACAGTGCAGGACCGACCGGCTCTTCCCGACACCGCGAAGAGCCGGTCGGCCGGCCTGGCCGCGTTGCTGCCGTACCTGCGGGAGCACCGCGGCACCCTGGTCGTGGTCGGCGTGCTGTCGCTCACCGGCTCGGCGGCGTCGCTGGCGCAGCCGCTGCTCACCCGGTCGGTGCTCGAACGGATCGGGGCCGGGCACGGGGTGGCCCGGCTGGTGGCGGTGCTGGTGGTCCTCGTGCTGCTCGGCGCGGCCATCGGCGGGCTGCGCGACTACCTGCTGCAACGCACCGCCGAGGGGGTGGTGCTCGGCACCCGGCGCCGGCTGGCCGGTCACCTGCTGCGGCTGCCCATCGCCGAGTACGACAGCCGACGCACCGGCGACCTGCTCTCCCGGGTCGGCTCGGACACCACGCTGCTGCGCGCGGTGGTCACCTCCGGGCTCTTCGAGACGGTCACCGGGGCGGTGACGGTGGTCGGCGCCGGCACGGCCATGGTGCTGCTCGACCCGCTGCTGTTCGGCGTCACACTGCTCGGGGTGGCGCTGGGGCTGATCTTCGCCGCCACCTTCGCCCGCCGGGTCCGGGCTCTGGCCCGCGTCGCCCAGGAACGGATCGGCGAGATGACCTCGGCGGTGGAGCGGGCCATCTCGGCGGCCCGGACCATCCGGGCCAGCCGCGCCGAGCCCCGGGAGACCGAGGCCGTCACCGGCAGCGCCCGGGAGGCGTACGCGGCGGGGCTGCGGGTGGCCCGGGTGCAGGCGCTCGTCGGCCCGATCGGCTCGGTTACCGTGCAGGGCGCGTTCCTGCTGGTGCTCGGCATCGGCGGGGCGCGGGTCGCCGCCGGGGCGATCTCCGTCGGCGACCTGGTCGCGTTCGTCATGTACCTGTTCCTCCTGGCGCTGCCCCTGGGCCAGGTGCTGCGGGCGTACACCCAGTTGCAGTCCGGCCTGGGCGCCCTGCAGCGGATCGAGGAGATCCTCACCGTGCCGGCGGAGGGCGCTGACGACCGCCCTGCGCCCGCCGCGGCGACGGCGACCCCGCGCCGCCCCACCCCGATGATCGAGTTCGAGCGGGTGGGCTTCGGCTACCCGGGCGGCGAGCCGGTGCTGCACGACGTCAGCTTCGCGGTGCCCGCCGGCACCCGGACCGCGCTGGTCGGCCCCTCCGGGGCCGGAAAATCCACACTGCTGGCCCTCGTCGAGCGCTTCTACGAGGTGAGCACCGGCGCGGTCCGCCTCGACGGGACCGACATCCGGGACCTGCCCCGCGACGCGTTGCGGGCCCGGCTCGGCTACGTCGAGCAGGAGGCCCCCGTGCTGGCCGGCACGCTGCGGGAGAACCTGCTGATCACCACGCCGGACGCCACCGACGACCGGTTGCGCGACGTGCTCGACGAGGTCAACCTGGGCCACCTGGTGCAGCGCACCCCGCAGGGCCTCGACGTGCAGGTGGGGGAGGGCGGTGTCCTGCTCTCCGGGGGTGAGCGGCAGCGGCTGGCCATCGCCCGCGCCCTGCTCGCCGGCCCGCCGGTGCTGCTGCTCGACGAGCCGACAAGCAACCTCGACTCCCGCAACGAGGTAGCGCTGCGCCGCGCCATCGACGCCGTGGCCGTCCGCCGGACCCTGTTGATCGTGGCGCACCGGCTCGCCACAGTCGTCGACGCCGACCAGATCGTCGTCCTCGACGGCGGCCGGGTGGCGGCGGTGGGCACCCACGCCGAACTGACCGCCACCGACCCGCTGTACCGGGAACTCGCCAGCCATCAGCTGCTGGTCGGCTGACTTCGTCCCAGGAAGGCGACTTGCCGGGCGGCCGGGCCGCGCACGCCGCCCGGAATCGCGTACCGTTGCCGCTCATGGGTGTGTCGCAACGGTTCAAGAGCAAGTTCCGGCGGTTCCTCCAGCGCCCCGGCTCGACCGTGGATCTTGCTCCGCTGGAGAAACTGCTCCCGGCGATCGAGGCGCGCGAGGCTGACCTCGCCGCGCTCGACGACGCCGAGCTGACCGCGGCCGCGGGCGCCGCCACCGGTTACGAGGAGATCTGCGCCGTCGGCCGCGAGGCCGCCCGCCGTGGCCTCGACCAGCGGCCGTACGACGTGCAGCTGCTCGGCGCGATGTCGCTGCTCTCCGGCAAGGTCGCCGAGATGGCCACCGGTGAGGGCAAGACCCTCACCGCCACGATCGCCGCGTACGGGCACGTCCGGCTCGGCAACGGCCCGGTGCACGTGCTCACCATCAACGACTACCTGGCCCGCCGCGACGCCCAGTGGATGGAGCCGGTCTACACCCTGCTCGGCCTCACCGTCGGCTGGGTCAACGAGGCGTCCAGCCCGCAGGAGCGGCGCGACGCGTACGGCTGCGACGTCACCTACGTCTCGGTCAGCGAGGCGGGCTTCGACTACCTGCGCGACCAGTTGGTCACCGACGTCGAAGACCGGGTGCAGCCCGCGCTGACCACCGCGATCGTCGACGAGGCCGACTCGATCATGATCGACGAGGCTCGGGTGCCGATGGTCCTGGCCGGCGCGGTGCCGGGCGAGCAGGACCCGGTGCACGCCGCCGCCGCGCTCGTCCGTGGCCTGCGCAAGAACAAGCACTACACGGTCGCCGAGGACGGGCGGAGCGTGGCGTTCACCTCGGCCGGCCTGGCCGCCGTCGAGGCCAAGCTCGGCATCGACCTGTACGACGAGGAGCACGTCGAGCAGCTCTCCGCCGTCAACGTGGCCCTGCACGCGCACGCCCTGCTGCACCGCGACGTCGACTACATCGTCCGGGACGGCTCGGTCGAGCTGGTCGACGAGATGCGGGGCCGGGTGGCCCAGCGCCGCCGCTGGCCGGACGGCCTCCAGGCCGCCGTCGAGGCCAAGGAGGGGCTGGACGCCACCGCCGAGGGCGAGGTGCTCGGCACCATCGCCATGCAGGCGTACATCGCGCTCTACCCGAAGGTCTGCGGGATGACCGCCACCGCGGTGCTCGTCGGCGACCAGCTGCGGGAGTTCTTCGGCCTCGAGGTGGCGGTGATCCCACCGAACACCCCGTGCATCCGCGAGGACGAGCCGGACCGCATCTACGCCACCCGGGCGGAGAAGGACGAGGCGCTGATCGACGAGATCCAGCGCTGGCACGCCAAGGGGCGACCGATGCTGATCGGCACCCTGGACGTCAAGGAGTCCGAGGGGCTCGCCGCCGGCCTGAACGCGGCCGGGGTGCCCTGCGTCGTGCTGAACGCCAAGAACGACGACGAAGAGGCCGCGATCATCGCCGAGGCCGGAGCGTACGGCGCGGTGACCGTCTCCACCCAGATGGCCGGCCGGGGCGTCGACATCCGACTCGGCGGCAGCGACCAGGGTGACCAGGAGCGGGTCGCCGAGCTGGGCGGGCTCTACGTGATCGGCAGCGGCCGACACGACAGCCGCCGGGTGGACGACCAGCTGCGCGGTCGGGCCGGTCGGCAGGGCGACCCCGGTGGCTCGGTCTTCCTCGTCAGCCTGGAGGACGACCTCGTCGTCCGGCACGCCTCCGACTCGGTGCCGGCCTCGCCGCGGATGAACGCCGACGGCCTGGTCACCGACGAGCAGGTCGACTACGCGGTCGAGCACGCCCAGCGGGTCGCCGAAGGCGTCAACCACGAGATCCACCGCAACACCTGGCGCTACAGCGTCGTCATCGAGCAGCAGCGCAAGGCCCTCGCCGCGCGCCGGGAGCGGCTGCTCACCAGCGACGTGGCAGCGGTCATGCTGCTGGAGAAGGAGCCCGAGAAGGCCGGCGAGATGGACGAGGACCTCCTCGCCCGTGCCGCCCGGTCGATCGCGCTCTACCACCTGGACCGGCTCTGGGCCGAGCACCTGGCCGAGCTGTCCGAGGTCCGCGAGGGCGTGCACCTGCGCGCGCTGGGCCGGCTCGACCCGCTGGACGAGTTCCACCGCGCGGCGGTGCCGGCGTTCAACAACCTGATCCCGGAGATCGAGGCACGCACCATCGCCACCTTCAACGAGACCGAATTCGATGAGGACTGGCAGCCCGACGACGGCACCCTGGTCCGGCCCACCGCCACCTGGACGTACCTGGTGCACGACAACCCGTTCGGGTCCGAGCTCGACCGTCTGATCGCGTCGATCGGGCGGCGACTCAGCGGCGCCTCGCGCTGACACACCGACCGTCGGGGCCCTGGTCGACGCCTCCGGGCGCGACCGGGGCCCCGATTTACGTCGTTTCGACCGTGGTTCCCCAGGGTATTAGGGCTGGTCGGTCAAGTCGGGAGAGGGCGGACGATGACACAGGTGACGATGCATCCGGGGCAGGCACGCGACCGCACGGGAGCGGCGAACCGGTGAACCTCGACACGCGGGAGACGGTGGTGCCGACCCTCGGCGTCCTGGAAACAGCCGCGCTGTTACGGGAACTGACCGCCGGGCTGATCGCTCTGACCGACTTTGATGAGGCGCTACTGGCCCTGGTCCGGGCCACCCGGGACGCCGTCGCCGGTGTGCGCTGGTGCGGGTTCACCGCCCTGCGCGCCGGCGAGCCGGCCGGGGTCGCCGCCTCGGACGAAGGGCTGGCCGGGCTGGACGACCTGCGACACGGGCCGGACACGCCGGCGATGAGCGCCATCCACCGCCGCGAGATGATCCTCGCCGCCGACCTGGCCGGTGAGCCCCGCTGGCCGGCCTGGACGGCACACGCCCGCGACCTCGGCGTACGCGGCGTGATCTCCGCACCTGTCGACATCGACGACCAGGTGATCGGCGCGATCAACCTGTACGCCGCCGCGCCGGACCTGTTGACCCCGCAACACCAGCTGACCGCCATGCTGCTGGCCGAACACGCCGGCCTGCTGCTCGCCGCCGTCCGCGACCGTGGCCGGCAACTCACCCTGGCCGGTGAACGCGACGCCTCCCTCCTGCACGAAGGCGCGGTGGGCCAGGCGATTGGCGTGATCATGACGCAGCGCGGGTGCCCGCCGGCCGAGGCCCTCGACGTGCTGCGCACCGCCGCCTCGTCGCTGGACATCCCGCTGCGCGAGGTGGCCGAGCGACTGGTCCGAACCGTCTCCCGCCCACGCGACAACTGACCCCGCCCGCGCGCCGGCCGGTTGGGCCGCGCCGTGGCGTGATCACCTCGGGTTCCTGGAAGTCGGGGTGTCCTGAGCCGGCGGAAGCCGCGACTTCCGGAAAATCGGTTCGATCAGCGGTCTGGCCGCACCGCTGGTGGGAGGCGGCGCGGCGGTGCCCGTTCTCCCTGCTACCGGGGACTCGGGCGGTATCGGTTCGCCTCGATCGGCCTTGGGTAGCACTCTGGTCAGGTGAACTGCGCCGACTCCGGGGAGGACCGATGCAGAGCCGGCTACGGGTACAGGGGCATCCGATCCAACCCATGCTCGTGACATTTCCGCTCGGGCTCTTCGTCAGCGCCACCGTCTTCGACCTCACCGACGTGATCGGCGGGCCGGTGTTCCTCGGCGAGGTCGGCTACTGGACGGCCGTCGCCGCCCTCGTCGCCGCCGCGCTGACCGCCGTGGCCGGCATGGTGGACCTGTGGGACGTGCCGGGCGACCACACCCGTCGCACCGCAGTCGCCTTCAACCTGGTGAACGCGGTGATGGCCGCCATGTTCCTGCTCGCCTGTCTGGTCCGGTCACACTCCCCGCAACGCGGCGCGTCGGTCGCGATGCTGGTCACCGAGCTGGTCGCGCTGGCCGTCGGCGGGGTCGGCGTGCACCTGGGCGCCCGGTTGATGCGTCAGTTCGACAGCGGCCGGGCCGAGGCCGGCGGCTTGGACGCGCTCGCCGGCTCCACCGGCGAAATCGCCCGCCCCTGATCCGGCCTGCGGGCCGGGCCTGCTCGGCCTGCGGGCCAGGCCTGCTCGGCCTGCGGGCCGGGCCTCCTCGGCCTGCGCGCCGGGCCTGCTCGACCCGTGAGTCGGGGGCGCGGCCGGCCGGCGTGCCCGGGGTGCGGGGACCGCGTCGATGCTGCTGGTCGGTCTACCATCTGCGGATGACCTCCTCTCTGGACGCGCTCCCGAAGATCGGTGCGCCGGCCACCCGGGCTCTGAACGGGGCTGGCTACACCGCGCTGCGTCAGCTTGCGGGCGTCCCCCGGGGGGACCTGGCCAAGCTGCACGGTATGGGCCCGAAGGCGCTCGACATCATCCAGGCCGCCCTGACAGAGCACGGGCTCGACCTCGGCTGAGACAGACCAGGCCACTCCGGCCGGCAGTAAATTGGGTTGTCGGGCGGATGACCGGGCAGTGATTCTGACCGCCATGACCGTTGAGCGGGACGCCGAGGATCTGATCGCGGAGGCCGTAGCCGCGCCCGTCGATGGTTGGGGTTTCGGCTGGCTGGCCGGTCGGGCCACCGAGGAGCGTCCACCCTGGGGGTACGCCCGGTTGGTCGCCGACCGGATGGCGCATGCGGACGCGGCACTTGACGTGGACACCGGCGGCGGGGAGGTCCTCGCCGAGGTGCCCCGTCCACCGAAGCTGCTGACGGCAACTGAGGCGTGGCCGCCGAACGTGGAGGTCGCCCGGCGTGTCCTGCGTCGGGTCGGCGCGTCGGTGGTGGCGGTCGCGCCGGACGGGCCGCTGCCGTTCCGTGACGCCTCGTTCGATCTGGTGGTCAGTCGGCATCCGGTGCGTACCGACTGGGCGCAGACGGCGCGGGTGCTGCGGCCGGGCGGGACGTTCCTGTCCCAGCAGATCGGGGCCGGCACCATGCGGGAGCTGAGTGAGGCGATCCTCGGGCCGTTGCCGCCGCCGAACCAGCGGCACCCCGAGCATGCGGTGGCCGCCGCCGAAGCCGCTGGCCTGCGGGTGGTCGACCTACGTCGGGCCACGCTGCGGGCGACCTTCTCCGACATCGGCGCGGTGGTCTGGTTCCTGCGCAAGGTGATCTGGACGGTGCCCGGGTTCACTGTCGAGCGCTACCGCGCCCCGCTGCGCGATCTCCACGCCCGGATCACCACCGAGGGCCCGTTCGTCGCCCACGCCCAACGTTTCCTGATCGAGGCCGTCCGCCCGTGACCCGACCTGCGTCGATCTTGCACTTGTGGTGCCCCACAAAAGTCATACACCGGGGTATTTCGACCACCACAACTGCAAGATCGACGGGGCAACGGGTGGGGCACGGGGGTCGGGGCGGGGTGAGGGGCGGGCAGGCTTGGGGGATTCAGTGCTGGTGGGTCTGGTGGTGGGTTGCCAGGACGTCGGCGCCGAAGTCGCTGGCCGGGCGGCGCAGCACTGTGTGGGCGTGGTTGCCGTCCGAGGTGGTGTTGTCGTACTCGATCAGCAGGTCGTCGCCCTGCACCCGGTAGTAGTGCCGCCGCCCGGGGTGGGTCGGGCCGGCCCAGGCGAAGTGCAGCGAGCCGGCGTCCAGCCGGGCCGCCTCCCGGGTGGCCAGCTCGGGCGGCAGGCGGTCGAGGTAGAGGGCGACCACCTGGTCGAGTAGCGCGCGGCCGGTCGGTCCCAGCCGCTGCGCCGGTACGCCGAGAGGCTCCAGCGGCGCGTCGGCCCGCCCGCGGGTGGCGCTGATGATGTCCGCCGGGGCTTCGTCGGCGATGATCGCGGCGGCCCGCTCGGCGGGGCCCAGCGCGTCGAGCAGGGCTCGGGCCAGGTCCTCCTCGACGCCGAGTGGGCGGGAGACGGGCCGGCCGGCGTAGCGGACCGCCGCGGGGTTGGCGCCGAAGAAGATCGGCGCGGGGGAGACCTGTCCGTCCACCACCGTCATGCTTACCGACAGGTGGTGCCCTTCGAGTCGCCAGGCCCACCTGTCGTCGCGCGCGGGGTCGCCGAACACTGCCACCCAGTAGTCGGCGCTGTGCCGCCCGCGTTGCCAGCCCTCGGCCCGGTCCAGCACCTCCTCCAGCGAGATGATCGCCATTGCCTGCGCGTACGCCGAGGGGCTGAGCGCGGTGGCCAGCAGCCGGTGCGCGGCCTTGCGGGCGGCGACGTCGAGCTCGGCGAGGCTGACGCCCGGTCGGGGTCTGGGCCGGTATTCCAGCCAGCGTCGGGCCGCCTCGTCGTCGAACGAGTGCAGGGCGCTCTCGCGGGCGGCGGGGTCGAGAGCGGTCAACAGCGCGGTGCCGGCGGCCCGCATCTGCTCCGGCAGGGGATCTTCCACCGACCCTGTATACCGGCCGACCGTGCCGGTGTCAGCCGGCGCGCAGCAGCTCGGTCATCTCCGGCAGGTCGAAGAAGCGCGCGGTCTCGACGGCCGACGGGTTGCCGTGGGCCGGGTCGGCTCCGGCGGCGAGGAGCGCGCGGACGGCGTCGGTGCTGCTGCGGAAGACCGCAGCGGCCAGCGCGGTCTGACCCCGGTCGTTGGCCCGGGTGTGGTCGGCCCCGCGGCTGAGGAGGGCGGCCACCGTGTCCGGGTGGGAGTGGTACGCGGCGAGGATGAGCAGCGTGTCGCCCTTGTCGTTGGTCAGGTTGACCGGCAGGCCGGCGTCGAGTTGCGCCGCCAGTTCGTCGGCGGCGCCGGCTCGGGCCAGGTCGAACATCCGGTGGGCGAACGCCAGCGTCTCGGCGTCGAGGTCGTCGGTCACCGGTCCAGGATAAGGGCGTGTCTCCCGGATCTTCGCCGGCCTACGACGGACCCAGCCAACGCCGCCGGGCGTCGGCTGGACGTTCGGATGCAACACCGATATCCGGACGTCCAGCCGCCTTGCCGGATTGCCGTCTGGGCCTCGTCTCGGCTCGACGCGATCCGGGAGACATGCCCTGGTCACACCGGCCCTGATAGGTTGCTCGGCCGGCAGTTTGGGGGAGGGGTCCGATGGGCGAGACGGTGTACGTGGGCAACGCGGGTGTCGACGGTGCCACCAACGCCGGTTGGCTGCTCGGGCACTTCGCGCCGCCGGGGGAGGTCCGACACAGCACCGACGTCGAGGTGAAGTGGGGGGTACACCCGCCCGGGCAGGCCCGTTCGCGGTGGGCGACCGGCGAGGTGCGCACCACTCTGCTCGTACTCGTGGAGGGGTGTTTCCGGGTGGAGTTGCCGGACCGGACGGTGCGGCTGGCCGTGCCGGGCGACTACGTGGTGTGGGCCCGTGGGGTGGACCACTCCTGGTTCGCCGAGCGCGCGTCGGTGGTGTTGACGGTGCGCTGGCCGTCGGTGCCGGGCTACCGGGTGGACCCGCCGATGGTCCGCTGACCGACCCGTTCGGCTGACCTGTGTCCCACCAGACGGAATTACCTACTAAACCTATAGGCTTTGCCGTCTAGAGTACGAGGGCACCCCGCCGAACGACCCGCGAGGAACCGCCATGACGCACCACCGCCCGGAGCCCGACCTGCTCACCGTCGCCGCCAGGTGGGCCGACCCGGCCGGCTGGCCGGTCGCGCTGCGCTTCGACCCCGCCGAGCGCTGGTACGCCCGCCTCGCCGTCAGCGACGAGCACGAGGTGTGGGCGCTGAGCTGGCTGCCCGGGCAGGGCACCGACCTGCACGACCACGGCGGCTCCTCCGGGGCGTTCCGGGTGGTGAGCGGCGCGCTCACCGAGGAGACGGTGAGCGCCGGCCGACTACGCCCTCGACTGCTGTCCGCCGGCGCCGGCCGCCACTTCGGGCCCCGGCACGTGCACCAGGTGACCAACCGGGGCGTCGACCCGGCGGTCAGCGTGCACGTCTACCGCCCGGCACTGCTGCGGATGACCCGCTACCACCTGTCGGACGGGCGGCTGCGGATCGCCGAGGTCGCCGAGGCCGGCCGGTCCTGGTGAACGCGCGCCACCAGATTCCCCCTGTCAGTGGAAGGAACCGAGAATGCAGATAACCGCCGAGCACTGTCCCGCCCCCGTGCCGCCGCCGGGCTCCCGGGGCATCGACGAGATCCTGGCCGCCGCGCGGGCCCGACTGCGCCGGCTGGACCCGGAGCGGGCCCACCTGGCGTACCGGACCGGGGCGCTGCTCGTCGACATCCGCCCGGCCGCGCAGCGGGCCGCGCACGGCGTGGTGCCGGGCTCGCTCATCGTCGAACGCAACGTGCTGGAGTGGCGCTTCGACCCTCGCTGCCCGGCCCGGCTGCCGCAGGCCGTCGACTACGACGTGCCGGTGATGATCCTCTGCCAGGAGGGCTACACCTCGTCGCTGGCCGCCGCCGCCCTGCAGGACGTCGGTCTGCACCGGGCCACCGATGTGGTCGGTGGGTTCGCGGCCTGGCGGATCGCCGGTTTGCCGGCCCTCGGCCCGACCCCTCTGCACCATTCCTCTCCCCTCGCGTCCCCGGTCAACGCCGGGTGGGCGCGCCACTGACCGCCACGCCGCACCCGGCGTGGCGGCCGCACCGCCATTCAGGAGGCACCATGTCCGTCGTCGCCATCCCCACCCGCCGCCACCCGGGAGTGCGCCCGGCCCGCCCGCGCACCAGCCCGACCCTGACGATCACTCTCGATCTCGCCCCCGGGCCGCTGAGCCCTCGGTTGGCCCGGCTGGTGCAGTTGCTCGGCGAGCTGGCCGAGTCGGGTGAGGGGCAACTGCGTGCCGTGGAGGACGCCACGTCGGGGCCACGCCCGGCCCTGCGCCCCGCCGTCGCCGAGCCGCCCGCCGCGACGGACCACGTCCGCATCCTGGCCGGCTCGCGGATCGTCCGCCAGGGCGACCGGGTCGTCGCCCTGACCCGCATCGAGTACGAGTTGCTGCTGTTCCTGGCCGAGCGTCCCCGCCGGGTCTTCACGCGTCTGCAACTGCTCTCCAGCGTCTGGGGCTACGAGCACGCGGTGGCCCGGACGGTGGACGTGCACGTCCGTCGGCTGCGCGCCAAGCTGGCCGGCTCGGAGGTGGTGACCACTGTCTACGGCGTCGGGTACCGGCTGGCCGACGAGGCACCGATAAGCGTGGATCACAGCAGCTGAGCAGTGGTCCGGAGGCGACGTGACAGGCCCGTTGAACCGGTCGGGGACCCCCGTATCGGGGCATCTCGACGACTCTGCTGTAATCATCAGGCCTCGTACGCAGAGCGAGCATCCGGCTCCGATGCGTTCGTCAATTGTCACATTCATGCAACGCAGCCGCCTCTTGACCCTCGCCCAGGCGCCGGGAAACATCGATGAAGCGGCGTCCCGGGCCGTGGGGAGATACCCGGACCAGCCCAAGGAGGACCATGTCGGTCAGCCCCGCCTCGTCGCGCGCCGGATGGCATACGTCCCAACCCGCGGTGCCCGGTCGACCTCCGGGTGGCCAGCGTCGCCCGGCGAACACCGCCGCGCCCGTGCTCACCGTGACGCTGTCCATCCCGCTGGCCTGTGAGGAGTCGCTGACCCCGGCGGCACGTCGCCTGCTGGAGGCCGCTCGCGAGATGCTGGAGCGGGGCGAAGGGGTGATCATCGGCTCGGTCCCGGCCGAACGCCGCCCCGACCAGGCGCCCGCCAGCCGGTCGCCGGCCCGCCCGATCAGCCCGACCATTCCCGCCCTGCACATCCTCGCCTCGTCGCGCTCGGTGCTGCGCGACGAGGAGCCGCTGCCGCTGACCAGGCTGGAGTTCGATCTTCTGCTGCACCTGGTCGCCCACCCGCGCCGGGTGTTCACCCGGCTGCAACTGCTCAACGCCGTCTGGGGCTACGAACACGCCGGCGTACGCACCGTCGACGTGCACGTCCGTCGCCTCCGCGGCAAGGTCGGGGTGGACGTCCCGCTCGTCACCACCGTCTACGGCGTGGGCTACCGGCTGGCCGACGACGCCCGGGTCACCGTCGACCGCAGCGGCTGACCGACGGCGCCGACGCGGCCCGCGCGGGGCAGGATGGGTCAGGTGCGCATCCGCCCCATCTCGCCCGACCTGCTCGTCACCGAGCTGACCGGCCGGCTGTCCGACGCGGCGACCCGCGTCGCGGGCGCCGCCGCCGGGCCGGCGCGACTGCGGGTGGCGGTGGACGGCGCCCCCGCCGCCGGCACCGACGACCTGGCCGCGGCGCTCGTCGACCCGCTGCGCGCCCAGGGCCACCCGGTGCTGCACGTCCGCGCCACCGACTTCCTCCGGCCCGCGTCGCTGCGCTTCGAGTTGGGGCGCACCAACCCGGACTCCTTCTACGAGGCCTGGGTCGACGAGGCCGGGCTGCGCCGGGAGGTGCTCGACCCGGCCGGCCCGGGTGGCACCGGCCGGCTGCTCCCGTCGCTGTGGGACGCCGACGCCGACCGGGCCAGCCGGGCCCGCTACGTCGACCTGGCACCCGGCGGAGTCGTCCTGGTCAGTGGCCCGTTGCTGCTCGGCGGCGCGCTGCCCTTCGACGTGACGGTCCACCTGGAGCTGTCCCCGGCGGCGCTGCGCCGGCGGACCGTACCCGCCCAGCAGTGGGCGCTGCCCGCCTTCGACAGGTACGCCGAGGAAGTCGTCCCGGCGAGCTTCGCCGACGTGGTGGTACGCGCCGACGACCCCCGCCGACCGGCGCTCGTGGAGCCCGGTGGAGAAGCCGGATAACACCGGAAAATCTCTCGGTTTGCACAGCTGATCCGGCGGGTACTCGCCCGGCTCACAGAGCGCGGGTGACCGCCCGCGTACCGAACGCGACAGTGACCGGGGCCCCGCGCCGCCGGCACCCGGTACACAGTGAGCCACAGGCCCAGGAAAGGCAGGCAGCGATGCTCGTCGACGACACGGTCGGTACGACCCGGTCCCAGACGGAGATCGACCAGATCCGGCAGTCGCTCCAGGCGCGCTACGACGAGCTGACCGCGGAGTACGACCAGGCACTGGTGCAGAGCCAGGTGCTGCGGCTGGTGGAGGTCGGCGACACCGCTGGCGACGACCAGGCCGACAGTGGCACCAAGACGGCCGAACGGGACACCGCCCAGTCGCTGCTGCGCACCATCCTCGACCGTCGGGCCCAGTACGAGCACGCCCTCGGCCGGCTCGAAGAGGGCACCTACGGTTGGTGCGAGGGCTGCTCGGCCGCCATCCCGGTGGAGCGACTGGAAATCTTCCCGTCCGCCACCACCTGTGTGACCTGCAAGCAGACCCGTGAACGGCGGGCGGCCTGAGCCACCTTAGCGGTTGCCGGTCGGTCCGCGACACGATGGACTTCCACAATGGGTGACATCCTCGTGGGCACCGCGTCCTGGACCGACCGCACGCTGCTCGACTCGGGGTGGTACCCGCAGACCGCTGACACGCCGGAGAAGCGGCTGGCCTACTACGCCAGACAGTTTCCCCTCGTCGAGGTGGACGCGACCTACTACGCACCGCCCGCCGAGGCGACCGCGCGGCTGTGGGCCGACCGCACCCCCGCCGGCTTCACCTTCAACATCAAGGCGTTCAGCCTGCTCACCGGGCACCCCACCCGGGTGAACGCGCTCTACAAGGACCTGCGCCCGGAGACCGACAAGAAGAACGTCTACCCCGACGACCTGCCCGCGCAGTCGTACGAGGAGGTGTGGACGCGCTTCCTGTCCGCGCTCGACCCGCTGGTCGAGGCCGACAAGCTGGGCGCACTGCTGTTCCAGTTCCCGCCCTGGTTCACCATCAAGCGGGCCAACAAGCAGTACCTGCTGGAGGTGGCGAAGCGCTGCGCGCCGCTGCGCCCGGTCTACGAGTTCCGGCACGCCTCCTGGTTCGACGGCGACAACGCCGACGAAACGCTCACCTTCCTGCGCGAACACCACCTGCCGTACGTCTGCGTGGACATGCCGCAGGGTCACCGCTCGTCGCTGCCCCCGGTGCTGGCCGCCACCGCGGACCTCGCGGTCGTGCGGTTCCACGGGCACAGCGACAAGTGGACGAGCAAGGACATCCACGAGAAGTTCGGCTACGACTACTCCAAGCGGGAGTTGGCCGACTGGGCCCCGAAGCTGCGCGAACTGGCCGACCAGGCCGGCCAGACCCACGTCCTCATGAACAACTGCTACCGCGACTACGCGCAGACGAACGCGAAGACCCTCGCGGGTCTCCTCCAGACCGACTGACCTCACCCGATCCGGGTGGGGCCGCCTCACCCACCCGGCGGGCAGTGTGGACGCGGTGGGTACGGCCGTCCGTCGACGGCCGACGCCGGAGACGACACGGAGGTGACGGGGATGACGGTTCGAGTGGTGACGGATCGACGGCGTGGTGCCGTCCTGCACGTGGTCGGCACTGCCGACAACGCCCGGCGCGCCCCGCAGGGCAGCCCGGTGCGGGCCCGCCGTGGCCCGGTGGGGCCGCCGCGCCGCGCCGACGACCGACGGTGGGACACCACCGAACGGGGGTCGACCGATGGCTGACGCGATGATCTCAGCGTTCGAGTCCTCGCTGGACAAGACGAACCTCATTCTCAAGGACATCGAGAACGCCTACGGCTGGCCGAAGGAACGGCGCAACCAGTCGTACGCGGCCCTGCGCACTGTGCTGCACCTGCTGCGCGACCGGCTGCCGGTGGACGAGAGCGTGGAGTTCGCCCAGCAGTTGCCGGTGCTGGTGCGGGGCATCTACTTCGACGGCTGGGTGCCGTCCGACGTGCCGATCAAGCTCAACCGTGACGACTTCCTCTACGAGGTCCGGCAGGGCTTCCCGTACGAGTCGGAGGGCGGCGCGGAGCGGATCACCCAGGTGGTGCTGGACACCCTGCGCCGGCACGTCACCCAGGGCGAGTGGCAGGACGTGAAGGAGACCATGCCCAAGGACCTCGCCACGCTGATGCCGTGACGGCCTGATTCCGTGAGCCCGCCCGAGCCACTCGGGCGGGCTCAGTCGTTGGCGGCCCCGGCGGCGCACGGCACCCGGGACACCGGGTGCCCGGCCCCACGGGCCAGCGCGGCGAAAGCGACGGCGCCCACCACCACATCCTGGCACTCTCCGCCGCCGCTCGCGAACTGCCCGTGTCGCCCCGGTTCGGCGTCTACGGTGAGGGTTAGAGAAGATCGCGCGTGGGGTACCACCCGCAGCATGACGGACCCCGGCGTACGGCGGGGCGGCACACCCGAGGGAGTACCGATGGCACTCAACGATGACGACATGCAGACCACCGGCGGCGGCGGCGCGGAGGGTCCTGCCGACGGCGGCGCGACCCCCGGTCAGCACGACGGTGGCGCCGATGGTGGCGCGGAAGGCCCCGCCGACGGTGGTGCCACTCCCGGTCAGCACGACGGTGGCGCTGACGGCGGCGCGGAAGGCCCCGCCGACGGTGGTGCCACTCCCGGTCAGCACGACGGTGGCGCCGATGGTGGCGCGGAAGGCCCCGCCGACGGTGGCGCCACCCCGGGCCAGCAGGACGGTGGCGCTGACGGCAGCGCCCGGTAGCGGCACACCATGACGTACCTCGACCCGCCGGGCGGCCACCACGGCCGCCCGGCGGTTGCGTCCCCCGAGGCCGTCGCGGCACTGGCCCGCTGCGTCTCGGTCGAACCGGCGAAGTTCGCCGCCGCGCACTGGGGGCACACGCCGCTGCTGTCCCGCGCCGCCGAACTACCCGACCCGGCCGGCTTCACCGACCTGCTCAGCCCCGCCGACGCCGACGAGTTGCTGAGCCGGCGTGGTCTGCGTACCCCCTTCCTGCGCGTCGCCAAGGACGGCCAGTTGGTCGCCGCAGCGCGTTGGACCGGCGGCGGCGGCGCCGGCGCCGAGATCGGCGACCAGGTCCTCGACGAGCGGGTCCTGGAGCAGTACGCCTCCGGGGCCACACTGGTGTTGCAGGGCCTGCACCGGATCTGGCCGCCGCTCGTCGACTTCGCCCGTGACCTGGGCCTCGCGCTCAACCAGCCACTGCAGATCAACGCCTACCTGACCCCGGCCGGCAGCCAGGGCTTCGCCACCCACTACGACACGCACGACGTGTTCGTGCTCCAGGTCGACGGCCGCAAGCACTGGCGGATCCACCCGCCGGTGCTGCCCGACCCCCTGGAGAAGCAGCAGTGGGGTGGCCGCGCTGACGAGGTCGGTGCCACCGCCCGGGGCGCGGCCGCGCTGGACGTCGTGCTCGCTCCCGGTGACGCCCTCTACCTGCCTCGGGGGTGGCTGCACAGCGCGCAGGCGCAGGACACCAGCTCACTGCACCTGACAGTGGGTATCCGCGCGCTCACCCGTTACGCCCTGGTGGAGGAGTTGCTGGCGCTGGCCGCCGAGGACCAGCGGCTGCGGGCGAGCCTGCCGTTCGGCACCGACGTCGCCGACCCGGACGCCATCGAGCCGGAGCTGACCGAGACCGTGGAGGCGTTGCGGGACTGGCTGCTGCGCGCCGACCCGCAGGCGGTCGCCGCGCGACTGCGGCAGCGCGCCTGGCCGGCGGCCCGCCCGGCGCCGATCCGACCACTCGCCCAGGCCGACGCGTTGGCCACCCTGAACGCCGACTCCCTCGTCACACTGCGGTCCGGCCTGCGCTGGCAGGTGGTGCCGCACGACGCGGACACTGTGGCGCTGCGGCTCTTCGACCGCACCATCACCCTGCCGGTGAGTTGCGAACCGGCCGCCCGGGCCCTGCTCAGCGGCGCGGTCACCCGCGTCGGTGACCTGCCCGGCCTGCCCGACGACGCCGACCGGGTCACGCTGGCCCGCCGACTGCTCCGCGAGGCCGTCGTGGTCCCGGCCTGAGACCGGCTCGGCCTGATCGGCGGGTAGCGGCTGATCTGCCGGCCGGTGATGATCGACTCGGTCGTCAGGAAGTCGCGGTGTCCGGGCGGCCGGGACAGCGCGACTTCCTGGAAACCGAGTCGATCACGCCGCCAGCGTCGGCGGGATCGCCGCCCCTCGACGGCCCACCGCGCCCGACGGCCCACCGCCCCTCGACGGCCCACCGCGCCCGGCGGCCCACCGCCCTCGACGGCCCACCGCGCCCGACGGCCCACCGCGCCCGACGGCCCGTCGCGTCCTGAGGTCAGCGGCCGAGGGCCAGCAGCAGCACCGTGGTCAGCAGACCCGCGCCGAGCACCACAGTGATCGGCCGCGGCCCGAGGACCGCGTGCCGGCGGTCGGCGAGCACCCGGGCCGGCACCAGACCGACCAGGGGCCCGAGCAGGGTCACCACCAGCGCCAGCACCGGCAGACCGACCGCCAGGTCGCCGCCGTACCCGACGCCCAGCGCGCGGGCACCGGCGCCCAGCGCGTACGCCACCGCACCGCCGGCCACCCCGCAGAGCGCCAGCAGCGGGTTGACCGAGCCCGGCAGCTCACCCGGTTGTCCGGCCCGGTCGAGCAGGTCCCGGGCCTTGGCGAGGAGCAGGACGGGGTCGGTGGCCCCGACCCCGTTCGCCGGGGCGGGCGGGCCGCCGAGGCGGCGGGCACCGAGGCGTGAGCGGACCTGTTGCCACAGGTGCGCCACCTCGGCGTCGACTCGTTCCTGCTGCTCACGGGCGGCGTTCAGTTCTTCCTCGGCGTTCTCGAGCTGTGCGGCCGCGTCGGTGACGGCCCGCTCGGCGGCGGCGCACTGCCGCTCGTGCCAGGTGTGCGCCTCGGCGCGCTGCTCCCGCACCCGCGCGGTCACCTCGGCCAGTCGCCGCAGCTGCGCCGCGTACGTTTCGCTGGTCACCGGTTCGTTCATCGTGTCGGTCCATACGGGATGATCACCTGTCCGGTGCGGTGGACCGCCCGGTCGAAGAAAAGCCCTCGCCAGGGGCGGGGGTACCAGTCCGGGCCACCGGTGCCCGGGTAGAGGGATGAGCCCAGCTCGCCGCCGTGTGCGTCGAGGGCCACCCAGGCGCCGATCTGGTCGGTGCGGGCGGCCGGCCCACCAAGGTCGGCCCGCATCCGGGCGACGCCCCGCCACCAGGCCAGCACGTGGGTGCGTCGTTCCGGCCCGTCGTGCATGATCCGGCGCAGCTGCTCCAGGCCGGTACGCCGACCCACCCGGGCGGCCAGCGCACCCGCTGCCGCGTCGACGGCGAAGAGCAGCAGGTAGTGCGGGCTCGCCGGGGCGCTGAGCCCGTCGGCCGCCTCGGTCATCAGCTCGGCGACGGTTTCCTCGTCGTACCAGGCGGCGTCGTCGGCCAGGTCCTCGTAGAGGGCGCGGGCGATCGGGTCGGCATCCGGGTCGAGGCAGGCGATGGAGAACCGGGCGGTGCCCGGCGGGTGCTGACGGGCCAGTGACCGGGCCGCCGCGTCCAGCACCGCGCACGCCTCGTCGACGCGGGTGCCGAGCACCGCGAGGTTGCGGCCCGGGGCGCGCGGCAACCGCAGCGCCGCCGAGCGGGACTGCACGTCGATGATCTCGCCGAGCAGCGCCACCGGGTTGCGGGGTGCGGACCCGTCCGCGGGGACGGTGAGCGCCCGGAAGTCCGGGGCGTCCGCCAGTCGGGGGATCGCGTCGCCGTCGAAGAGCCGGGCGGGTGCCGCGTCGGGCGCGCGCATCCGCCACAGCCGGTGCTGCAACCCGCTCCACGTCTCCCAGTCGCTGGCCGACGGGATGCGGGCGACCTCGTTGCCCTCCACCATGCCCGACTCGGCGTTGACGACCGCGTGCCAGCGCGGCAGCGACTGCGCGGCGTCGTTGCGCTCGGCGAGGATCCGCAGCGCCTTGGGCAACGCGATGCGCAGGGTGAACTGGGCGACCAGCGCGGGCCGGCCCCACAGTGCCTCGATGCCCCGCACGTCCTGCGAGGCCAGGACCAGGTGGATGCCCTGGGAGCGGCCACGGCGGGCCAGGTCCTCCAGCAGGTCCGCCGCCTCCCGGGCGACCACGTCCCGCCCGGCCAGCAGCATCTGGAACTCGTCCACCACCGCGACGATCCGCGGCCAGTGCCCGGTCGGGTCGACCGCCCGCAGCTCGGCCAGCTTGGTCACCTCGTGCTTCTTGGCCGCGTCGGCACGGCGGCGCAGCTCCTCGGCGAGGAAGCGCAGCAGGGCCAGCCCGAACTCCCGGTCGGTGTTGACGTTGATGCCGACCAGGCGCATGTGCGGCAGCCAGCTCGGGTCGCGCCGGCCCTGCGCGAACCGCGCGAAGGAGACCCCCTCCTTGAAGTCCAGCAGGTAGAACTCCAGCTCGGCGGGGGAGTAGCGGGCCGCCATGGCACCGATCCACGCGAAGATCAGGTTGGTCTTGCCGGTGCCGGACGGCCCGCCGATCAGCGCGTGCGGTGGGTAGTCGCCGAGCGTCAACCGCACCGGCCGGCCCTGCGGACCCTCACCGATCGGCGCGGTCAGCCCGTCGGCGGAGTCCTCCCGCCACATCAGCTCGGGCGGGGGCAGCAGGTCGGTGAAGGGGGTCGGCGGCGGGCCCGCGTTCACCCGGGCGGCGACGTCCCGGCAGGTCTCGGTGACCAGCACGGCCGGCGGCGGCGGGTCCAGCCGGATCGGCAGGCCGGAGGCCCCACCGATCCGCGCGCCGGACACCCCGGCCACCACCCGGGTCACCGTCGGATCCTCCGGCAACGGCACACCGTGCACCACCAGGTGTACGCCGCAGGCCGCGCCGGCCCGCACCACCCGGTCCAGTTGCCCGCGCTCGTGACGGTTCAGATCCTCACCACCGAGCAGCACCGCCACCCGCCACGGTTCGGGCCGTCGGCCGGTCGCCGCCGCCAGTTCCCGCAGCGACGCGAACTCGCCGGCGAGGACCGTCTCGTTGATCCGGCGGATCTGCTCCACCAGGTCGTCCAGCAGCGGACCCAGCCCGCCCGGGCCGACGAAGGTGAGCAGCCCCGCCGTGCCCAGCGGGGCGAACCCGGCCAGGCCGCCGCCGAGCTGATCCGGGTCGTACCCGATCAGTCGTACCGCCCCGGGGTCGGCGCGGCCGACGGCCCGCAGCAGCAACGCGGAGACCACCGCGTCGCAGCCGGTGCGGTCGTCGCCGGAGAGGTGGACGTGCCCGGCGTCGAGCAGCGGTACCAGCGCGGGCACCGGGTCGACACCGTCGATCCGGACCGTGCCGAGCCGCAGCGCGCCGGGCGGCTCGGCCCGGCGGGCGGGCGTCGGCGCCCACCCGGCCCAGTCGGCTCCCGCGCAGCCGGGTGCTTCCTGGCGGGCCGCGTCGGCGGCCCGCCGGGCCAGCTCCGCGATCCGGGTGGAGTAGCGGGCGTCGATCTCGGCGATGCGACGGTCCCGTTGGGCGCCCACCCGCTCCGGTACGGCGGCCGCCGCCCGCTGGACCCGGGCCAGTCGTTCCCGCCCGGCGGTCAGGTCGGCCTGGGCTGCCGACAGGCGGGTACGGGTGGCGCCGAGCGCCTCGGCGAGGGTGTCCCGGATGCGGCTGGCCAGTTGACCGCGCCGGTCAGCCATCGGAGCCCCGACGTGTCGGCGCGTCCCGCCAGGGGCTGCCCGTGCGTGCCGGCGGCAGCCCACCGGGGCGTGTCGTCGGCCCGTCCGGGCGCGGCAGCCCACCCGAGCGCTGCGCGGCGGGGGTGCCCGGCCGGGGCACTGCACCGCCGCCGCGGGGAACAGAGCCCGCTGGCCGCCCGTCCCGCGGCGGCGGCCCCGCGTCGCCTCGCTGCCCCGCGCCCGCCGGTTCTTTCTTGCCCGCCGCTTCGTTCGCGCCGCCGCCCGGCACGTCCCGGCCGAGGCGGGCGAGCAGCAGCGCGGTAGCGACCCCGGCGGTCACCGCGGAGTCGGCGGCGTGCGGTGGCTCCCCGGAGGTGCGCGGCGGCGGCATCCGACACACCCGGGTCAGCAACGTCTCCAGTACCGGTGGCGGCAACCCGGGCAGCAGGTCGCGGACCCGTCCGTCCAACTCGCCGCGCAGCCGCCCGAGGTCGGTGGCGCGCGGCGGGTGCCCGAGCAGCTCGCCGGCCAGCTCGCGCAGCAGCGGTGGCGCCAGCGCCGCCAGGCCCAACCCCACGTCGGCCGGGGCCCGGCGCAGCTCCTTGCGGAGCCGGTCCCGGTCGCCGGAGCGGACACCACCGGCGACCCGGCGCAGCAACTCCTGGGTGTCGTCCACCCGCTCGTCGGGTTCGTCGTCGGTGCCCTCGCGCCCGCCGGTCAGCTCGGCCACCCGCACCGACCACCAGCGGCGCATCCGCACCTGTTCGGCAGGCTCGGGGGTGACGGCGGTGACCCCGGACGCCGGTGGCGTGTCGTGGCGGGGGGCGCGTTGCTCGGGGCGGGGGGCCGGGGTGCCGTCCGCGCCGAGCCCGATCGCCGTCAGGTACGCCGACAGTTGTTCCTGCGCCACCCGCAGCGCGTAGCCGGCGCTCTCGGCGTGCTCGGTGGCGGCGGAGAGTTCCGGCACCCCCATCGGGTTGGCCGACTCCTGCCGTACCCAGCGCAGCCGCTCCGCGGCCAGGCCGAACTTCTCCAGCGCCTGCCCGAGCAGGGCCACCGGGAAATCCTCGGTGGCGGCGCGGACCTGCCCGCCGACATCCTCGATGATGGACATGGCGGCCTACAGGGTGGAGACGTAGAGCTGCGCCTGCTCCACCGCGACAAGTGTCGCGGCGAGACATTCCTCCAGCTCCTGGCTGGCCTGGGTCAGCGACGCCTGGGCCGCCTCCACCGTCTCGTGTCCGCTGCCCTCCAGGGCCCCGGCCAGGGTCTGCTGCGCCTCGGACAGTTTCTCGCCGGCCGCCTGCACGGCTGTCTGCCCGTCCCCGATCTGTTGGAGGGCGACATCGATGGCAGCCTTCAGCTCGGCGACGCTCGCCACGGCGGAACCTCCTGGGGGCGGGGAGATCTCCATTAGAGCCTATCGGCGGTCCCGAAAGAACATCCGCCCTGTCGGTGTTCCTGCCCGCCTGTCCGGAAGGCCCTCGGAAGTGCCGGGAGTCCGATCTGTGGGAGTCCCAGTGCGAGAACTTCTCAGTTGTTGGTCGGCTCCTCGCGGAGCCAGCGAGGCCCGTACACCTCGGCGCCCAGCGCCGTCACGCGCCCGCGCAACTCCCGGTCGGCGGTGACCACCAGCCGCCGCCGACGCGGCGCGCCCTCCACCAGCTCGACCACGGTGTCGTCACCGGAACCGGCGGCGGAGACCACCCGGACGCCCTCGGTGCCCGGCACGTCCCGGGCGGCCCCCTCGACGACCAGGACCACCTCCACCGGGGCGGGCAGGCGGGCCGGCAACCCGACGCTCGCGACCGGGGCGAGCGAGTCGCGCAACCGGGCCGCGGCTCCGGCGCGGTCACGCCACCACCCGTTCGGGCGCGAGCCCACCACGTTGGCGCCATCCACGATCAGCAGCGGGGTCTCATCCATCCCGTCAGCCTGCCACCATCGGCCGGCCCGGACCCGACGCCACACCCGGAAGGCCGGTGCTCCGCCATCTGCGGCGTTTGTCGGCGCGCGCGCCGGGTAGCCCCTGCCGACCGTGCCGAGCCCTACCGCGGAGGACAGACATGATGGGACCCGGTGACATCGGCTCCGACCCGTGGGACGAATTCCTGGCCAGGTACTTCGGCCGGGGCGAGGGAGGACGCCGACCGCCGCACCGGGTCGACATCACCCGTCTGATGACCGCCGACGCCCGGGAGATGCTCGCCGACGCGGCCCGGCGGGCCGCCCAACGACAGAGCAGCGACCTGGACACCGACCACCTGCTCTGGGCGGCGCTGCAACGCGAACCGCTGCGAGACCTGGTACGCCGGGCCGGTGCCGATCCGGACACCCTGCTCAACGCCCTCGGCGGCAAGGGCGACGGCGCGCCGCGCGGGGAGGTGCCGCCCAACCTGTCGTTGACCCCCGCCGCCAAGCGGGCGCTGCTCGACGCCCACCAACTGTCCCGGGCGATGGGCGCCAACTACATCGGCCCCGAGCACATCCTGATGGCGCTGCCGCTCAACCCGGAGTCCCCGGCCGGCCGGATGCTGGCCGCCGGCCGGATCCAACCCGAGTCGTTGCAGGCCGCCAACGCCGAACGCGGGCCGATGACCGGGCCGAAGCCGGACCGCGGCACCCCCACCCTCGACCAGTACGGGCAGGACCTCACCGAGCTGGCGCGGATGGACCAGATCGACCCGGTGGTCGGACGGGCCGACGAGATCGAGCAGGCCATCGAGATCCTGTCCCGGCGTACCAAGAACAACCCGGTGCTGATCGGCGAGGCCGGCGTCGGCAAGACCGCCATCGTCGAGGGGCTGGCCGAGCGGATCTGTGACGGTGACGTGCCGCAGACCCTGCTCGGCAAGCGGGTCGTCCAACTCGACCTGGCCGGTCTGGTCGCCGGCACCCGGTACCGGGGCGACTTCGAGGAGCGGCTGAAAAAGGTGATCGACGAGATCCGGGCGCACCGGGACGAGCTGATCATCTTCATGGACGAGATCCACACGCTGGTCGGGGCCGGTGGCGCCGGCAGCGAGGGCGGGATGGACGCGTCCAACATGCTCAAACCCGCCCTTGCCCGGGGTGAGCTGCGGGTGATCGGCGCGACGACTCTCGACGAGTACCGCAAGAGCATCGAGAAGGACGCCGCCCTCGCCCGGCGCTTCCAGCCGGTGCTGGTGCCCGAACCCAGCGTCGACGACACGATCGCCATCCTGCGCGGGCTGCGCGACAGGTACGAGGCGCACCACCAGGTGCGCTTCTCCGACGAGGCGCTCGTGTCGGCAGCGGAGCTGTCCGACCGGTACGTCACCGACCGGTTCCTGCCGGACAAGGCCATCGACCTCATCGACCAGGCCGGCGCCCGGGTGCGGTTGCGGACCCGCACCCCGGCGTCCGACGTACGCGAGCTGGAGCAGGAACTCGACGAGGTACGCCGGGACAAGGAACAGGCAGTCACCGACGAGCAGTACGAGCGGGCCTCCGCGCTGCGGGACCGGATCTCCGAGTTGGAGGAGGACATCCGGCGCGCGAACGGCGAGGACGGCTCGTCCACCTCGCAGGTGCCCGAGGTGGGCCCCAAGGAGATCGCCGAGGTGGTATCCCGGGCCACCGGAATCCCGGTCAGCCAGCTGACCGAGGAGGAACGGGACCGGCTGCTGCGCCTGGAGGGTCACCTGCACCAGAAGGTGGTCGGCCAGGACGACGCGGTCACCGCTGTCGCCGAGGCGGTGCGTCGCTCCCGGGCCGGGCTCGCCGACCCGGAGCGGCCGATGGGCAGCTTCCTGTTCCTCGGCCCGACAGGTGTCGGCAAGACCGAGTTGGCGCGGGCCCTCGCCGAGGCGTTGTTCGGTGAGGCGGACCGGATGGTCCGGGTGGACATGAGCGAGTTCCAGGAGCGACACACCGTCAGTCGGCTGGTCGGTGCCCCGCCCGGGTACGTCGGCTACGAGGAGGCCGGCCAGCTCACCGAGGCGGTGCGTCGCCGCCCGTACGCGGTGGTGCTGCTCGACGAGATCGAGAAGGCCCACCCGGACGTGTTCAACATCCTGCTCCAGGTGCTCGACGACGGGCGGCTCACCGACAGCCAGGGTCGCACCGTGAACTTCAAGAACACCGTCCTGATCATGACGAGCAACCTCGGCTCCGAGCTGATCACCGGCGCCCAGCGCTCGGTCGGCTTCGGCACCGGGGACGTGGGCAGCGAGCAGGAGAGCAACGAGCTGCGCGAACGGTTGATGCGCCGCCTGCAGGAGAACTTCCGCCCGGAATTTCTCAACCGCATCGACGAGGTCATCATCTTCCGCCGGCTCGAGGCCGAACAGCTGCGCGACATCACCGCGCTGCTGCTGGAGGAGACCCGCCGCCGCATGCACGCCCAGGACCTCCAGGTGGAGTTCACCACCGCCGGCATCGACTGGCTCGCCGAGCACGGCTACCAGCCGGAGTTCGGCGCCCGCCCGCTACGCCGGGTGATCCAGCGGGAGGTCGACAACCACCTGTCCCGAATGCTGTTGGAGTCGGCGATCTCGCCGGGGCAGAAGGTCACAGTCGACGTCCGCGACGGCGCGCTCACCTTCGACGTGACCGCCGGTGAGCGGGGGTACACCGCCGCCACGACCACCCACCCGCGATGAGCGGGTCGGCGCGAACCGACGACCACGAGGACCCGCACCAGCCCGCGGAAACCCGGGACGAGGACGAGCATCCCGACCCGATCCCGGCGTCGCCCACCGCGAACCCCCGCCGCACGAGGGTGCCCGCGGAGGGCCTGCATCCGAAGACCGACCAGGACGACCCGGAGACGTCCGGGCCGCCGCCCGGAGAGGAGACCTGATGGTACGCGAAACGCGGCTCGACCCCGAGGTGGAAGTGCTCTGGGAGGACTTCCACGCCGAGGTCAACGTCCCGTCGGAGCAGCTGCGGACCTGGCTGCTGACGCGGGGTTCGGGGGAGGAGTCGTTCAGCCCGAACCCGAACCTCGACCTGCCCCAGCCCGGCCGGGAGATCCTCAAGGTGCTCAACAAGCGCAAGGTGGACCTCACCCCGGAGGACATCGAGGTGATGCGGGAGGCGGTCGAGCGGATTCGTGAGCTGATGGACGCCAAGCCCTCGCGCGGCAACGCCGACGACAGTTGGCGGCACTCCCTGCTCGACCTGGGGCATGACCCGCTCGTCGAACGCTGAGCGAGGCCACCCGCGACGGTGCCGTCCCGAACCCGGGACGGCACCGTCGCGGTGCGCTACTGGCCCTGGTCGGGCTCCAGACTGGCGATGGTCAGGCCGGCCGCGTCGGCGGCGGCGTCCCGGTCAGCGCGGGTCTGGTCCTCCCGGGTGAGCAGGTTCGCGTACTCGGTCACGTCGGCCGGGTCGGGCACCGTCGGCAGCCGGCGCAGGAACGCCTCCACCGCACGGGTGGCGGCGGTGTGCGCGGCAGCCGCCTGGCGCAGCAGTTCGCGGTCGTCGGCGGGCGGGTAGAGGTCGGTCATGTCCGCCAGATACCCGGCCCACGGCGGTTCGCACCGCCAGCGGCCGGGAATACCCGCCGCTCAGCCCGGTCGGACCCCGGTGGGCTGCCGGACACCGAACCCCGGGTTGCGGGGCAGCCAGGCCAGGTACGCCGGGTGCGGCGCCAACGAGTCGACGTACGCCGCCTTGGCCGTCGCCAGCACCAGCTCCGCGCCCTGCGCGGCGGGGGAGTCCGGATGCCAGCCGAGCAGCAGCCGCCAGCGCAGCGGCGTCCCGGCGAGCTGACGGGTGACCAGACCACTCACCGGGCGGAACGTCGCCTGGCACAGGGCCACCGCCACGCCCGCCTCCACCAGGTCGACGCAGCCGCGGATGTCGGTCTCGTACACCTTGCGGGGGGTGAACCCGGCGCGGGCGCAGGCGGCGGCGAAGCAGTCGGCGAAGCAGCCGTCGCCGGGCGCGGCCACCCACTGCTCGTGGCGCAGGTCCGCCAGGCGCACCTCGTCCTGGGCGGCGAGGGGATGGGTCTCCGGCAACAGCACCAGCACCGGGTCGACGGCGACCTCCTGCCAGCTCAACCCGAACCCGGCCGACGGGCTGGCGTCGCCGCACACCCCGGCCAGCGCGAAGTCCAGCCGACCGCCGGCCACCAACTGCGCCAACTCGTCCACCGACCAGGACGCGTACGTGGTGATCTGGGCGGGCGGCTGCTCGGCCGCCAGCCGGTGCACCAGCCGCCCCAGGATCGGGCTGTTCACCCCACCGAAGCGGTAGCACGGCGGGGTGTCGCCCGCCCCGGCCAGCCGGGCGGCCTCGTCCTGCAACCCCTTCATGGCTGGCAGCAGCACCCGGGCGCGGGCCAGCACCAGCTCACCGAGCGCGGTGGGCCGGGCCCCGCGCCGGTCCCGGTCGAACAGCGGGCCGCCAAGCGTCCGCTCGATGCGTTGGAGCTGGGCGGTGAGCGCAGGCTGGGCCAGGCCGAGCGCCGAGGCCGCCTTCGTCACACTTCCCGTCTCCGCGATCGCGCAGACCACCCGCAGGTGACGCAGCTCCAGGTTCATAGGGTGACGGTAGGACTACCGGTCTGCTGGCGGAATAGCCCAAGCGGATCGGTGATAATGAATGCATTCCCAGCGGGGCGCCGGTCACCTGTCGCTCGGCGGCTCCGGCAGGTCCTTGAGGTACGTCGGTCGCCGGGTCACCGCGTCGAGGACCTTGTCCACCACCCCGACCGCCGGCTCCACGATCCGGTTCCACGGAGGGGTGGCCGGCGTGCCCGGGTGCGGTCGGGTCGGCGCGGCCTCCTCGGCGATCTCCAACCGGTTGCCGAGGCGGATCAGCTCCTCCTCGGTCGCGATACCGCGCAGCTCGGTGACCAGCTCGCCCACCCCGTCGACATGCCGGCGGACCCGCTCGGCGACCTCGGTCAACGCCTCGTCCGTCAGCCCCTTCAGGGCGGTCAGCAGGGCCGCGTCGGCGTTGATCTCCGCGTCCACCCGCTCGGTGGCCGCCGGCAGTGCCGCGCGGACCGCCGGCAGCAGGTACTGCTCCTCGGCGGACAGGTGCCGCGACAGCGCGGCGGTGAGCACCGGCAGCCCCTCCTGCGGGTTGCTGCCCGGGCCGCAGAGCTGGTCCAGCAGCGACAGCAGTTGCCGGTGCTCCCGGTCGACGATGTCGGCGATGCTGCGACCGGCGGGCCGGTAGCCCTCCTCGGGCACGGGCGCGGGCGGCAGCGGCGGCAGGGGAACGGCGGACATGGTGCCCTCCTCGACTGGCGGGCGGAAGCTCCGGCAGGGGACGTACGGTCGTGGGCGGCGGTACCCGAACGCGGCCGTCGCGAAACCGGGCCGTCGATGCGTCCACCCGCGCCGGTCCGCCGACCAGCCCGGGCTGGTATGAAGAGGCGATGACGAGCGACGCCGCCTCCGCCCGACCCGACCCGACCGCAGAGGTCGTGGACCTCTGCCGCGACCTGCTGCGCATCGACACCACGAACACCGGTGACAACGACACGAGCGTCGGCGAGCGCCGCGCGGCCGAGTACGTGGCGGAGAAGCTCGCCGAGGTGGGCGTGGAGTCCGTCCTGCACGAGTCCGCGCCGGGCCGGGCGAACGTGGTGGCCCGCATCCCGGGCGCCGACCCGAGCCGGGGCGCGCTGCTGGTGCACGGCCACCTGGACGTCGTGCCCGCCGACGCCGACGAGTGGTCGGTGGGGCCGTTCTCCGGCGAGCTGCGCGACGGCTACCTCTGGGGCCGGGGCGCCATCGACATGAAGGACTTCGACGCGATGGTGCTCGCCGTGGTGCGGCACTGGCAGCGCACCGGCGTCCGACCCCCACGCGACATCGTGCTCGCGTACACCGCCGACGAGGAGGCCGGCAGCGACTACGGCGCGCGGTTCCTGGTCGACAACCACCGGGGCCTCTTCGACGGCTGCACCGAGGCGATCGGTGAGGTGGGCGGCTTCTCCTACTCCGTCAACGACAGCCAGCGGCTCTACCTCATCGAGACCGCCGAGAAGGGCATCGACTGGCTGCGGTTGCACGCCAAGGGCCGCCCCGGGCACGGCTCGATGATGCACGACGACAACGCCGTCACCGCGCTCGCCGAGGCGGTCGCCCGGATCGGCCGGCACCGCTTCCCGGTGGTCGTCACCGACACCGTGCGGGCCTTCCTGACCGAGGTCTCCGACCTGCTCGGCATCGAACTGGACCCGGACGACCCGGAAACGGCGATCGCCAAACTCGGCCCCATCGCCAACATCATCGGCGCGACCATCCGCAACACCGCCAACCCGACCCGGTTGAGCGCCGGCTACAAGGACAACGTCATCCCCGGCCGGGCCACCGCGACCATCGACTGCCGCAGCCTCCCCGGCCAGTCCGAGCTGCTGGAGCGGCAACTGCGCGAGCTGGTCGGCCCGGACATCGCGATCGAGTACGTCCAGCGGCAACCGGCCCTGGAGACCACCTTCGACGGTGACCTCGTCGAAGCCATGTCGGCGGCCCTGCGCGCGGAGGACCCGGGGGCGCGGCCCGTCCCGTACATGCTCTCCGGGGGCACCGACGCCAAGGCGTTCTCGCAGCTCGGCATCCGCTGCTTCGGGTTCGCCCCGCTGCGGCTGCCCGCCGACCTGAACTTCTCGGCGTTGTTCCACGGCATCGACGAGCGCGTTCCGGTGGACGGACTACAGTTCGGCGTGCGGGTTCTCGACCGGTTCCTCCGCACCTGCTAGTCGTGTCCGGCGGTCACCCGTCGGCGCGCAACCTCCCCATCGTGAAGGGACTGCCCCACATGACCGACCAGAATGGTGAGCTGGACGCCGCTCTCGAGCGGGTGATCGAAGCGGCCCGCCACCACCTGGCCGCCGTCCGCGCCGCTGAGGGCCGCGTCGACGACGACGATGTCTGGCAGGCGTACGTGGCGTTGAACAACGCCTCCTTCGCGTACGACGAGCGGCTGCTCGACGCGTTCGGCGAGGTGACGCCGTGGGACGTCGACTCGATCGACCCGGACGAGGCCGACGAGCGTTTCGGCGGCGGCGAGGGCGCCGAGGCCAGCGACCCGCACCCTCGGGTGATCTCGGTGCGCCAGCGCCGTGACTACCGGGTGCCCAGCGTCGCCGCGCTGCTGCGGGTGGCCGAGGCGGCCCGCCGCGAGGGCACCCCGGAGGACGACGAGCCGGCCCCGGTGGAAGGCGTCGGCGAGGCGGTGCTGGAGCTGCTGCAGAGCGGCGACGGCTCGCTCGGCGCGCTGGACGTCCCCGAGCTGGAGCCGCTCGACGGGGTGGTCATGGTCAGCGAGGTCGGCACCCCGGTCGACCTGGAGTCGTTCGACGACGACGACGCCGTCGGCCCGTTCCAGCCGGCCGTCGACGACCGGCTCGTCGGTCGGCTCGACGAGCACCCGTTCCTGGAACTCGACGACGACCACGACCACGCCGGGCACCAGCACTAGGCCGGGTACCAGCACCAACGCCGTTCGACGCCCGGGGCCACGGTGGCCCCGGGCGTTCGGCCGTTCAGTACGACAGGCCCGGCTGCGGCTGGTTGACCCGCCGCCGACGTAGCACCACCTGGCGCGTGCCGTCCCGGTACAGCCGCACCCGGGCCAACTCCCACCCGGAGAACTCCGCCTGGATCGCCAACTGCGCCGTGGCGGTCAACCGGTCGACGTTCGGCGGCAACCGCAGCGGCGCGTATTCGTAGTCCATGCCCTCCATGCTGCCCAGCCCAGCGGCCGTCCGCCACCCCCTCCAGAGTGACCAACAACGCCGCCCCCAGCGTTCCGTGCCCCCGCCCTGCCCCCCGACACCCGCCCAACCTCCTCGCCGCGCCGATCTTGCACTTCCTGTCGCGACAAAACAGTCATGTCGCACCATAACGGCAACAGCAACTGCGAGATCGACGCGGTGAACTCCCGCGGCCTGACGCGCTCTACGACCTCCCCGGGCGGCGTCCTCAACCGTGTCGGCCGGTGGGACCAGCGGTACGCGGGTCGCAGGAACAGGTCAGTGCGCAGCTTCGGCAGGCAAGGGGTAGGCGACGCCTGTCGCCACTTCGGATATCGCCCACAATCGGCGTCGTGTGGCCGGGTCGCAGGCGCGGCCCGGGGCCCGGTGCGGTTTCGGGTTGCCCTTGAACTGCCCGGGACCGCCCGGTCCGTAGTATTCGCCGCCGACGGCTCGCGGATCGGTGGCCGCCCGGAGTACGGACAGTGCACCGGCCCGAGCGGGCTGGGTGAACAGCCAGCCAACCGTCGCGTTGGCCACGCGGAAGCCTGCGGATGCGTCACGAAAGAGGCTGGTGCGCGCTCCGCCCGGATGGGCCGCGAGGCTGATCGTCGATGAGTCGGCCGCGGCGAGTCGATGCTGCAGTTCGAACGCGAACAGCAAGTTCGCGAGTTTCGAGGCGTTGTAGGCCGTGGTGGGCCGGTACCCCTCGAGGCTCCTGGGGTCGAGGGCCGTAACGGAGCCTGCGCCGGCCGCCTTGCTGCTGACCGTGACGACCCGTCCGGCCGGTGATCGCTCGAGCATGTCGAGGAGCAGGCCGGTCAGCGCGAAGTGGCCGAGGTGGTTGACGCCCATCTGAGACTCGAAGCCGTCCTTCGTGCGCTGTGCCGGCTGCCACCACAGACCGGCGTTGTTGATCAGGATGTCGAGCCGCTCGAAGCGCTTGTGGAGGTCGCTTGCCGCTTGCCGCACGGCGTGGAGGCTGGCGAGTTCGAGTGCGAGGACGCTGCCTCTGCCGGGCAACGCACGCAAGGCCTCCGCACCGCGTGTCGCGTCGCGAGCGCCGATCACCACGTGAGCTCCTTGTGCGCTCAGAGCTTGTGCCATTTCCAGGCCGATGCCGGCGGTGGCTCCGGTCACCAGCGCGGTGGTGCCGTCGAGCCGAGGTATGTCACGCGCGCTCCACATGGCGTTCTCCTATAATCGGAACGGTCGCCCCGTTTGACTATACGGAACGATCGCCCCGCTTGTCGACAGGCCGGAGAGCCCCCATGCGCGCCGATGCTCGCCGCAATCGCCAGAGCGTCTTGAACGCCGCCTACGAGATCCTGGCCACCGAGGGCCTGGGCGTGCCGATCGACGAGATCGCCCGCCGCGCAGGCGTCGGCGCCGGCACCGTGTACCGGCACTTCCCGACCAAGGAATCGCTCATCCAGGCCGTGGTGCTCGACCGCCTCCACGCCCTGACCGAGAAGGCCCGTTCTGGCATCGACTTCGCCGAGTTCTTCACCGTCATGGTGGACGCCGGCCTCACCAATCGCGCCATCGCGGATGTTCTTGCCGGCGGTGGCTACCACATACCCGCCGACGCTGACGCCGCCCTCACCGCAGCCTTCGCCGATCTCCTGCACGAGGCGCAGCAACGGGGAACCATCCGTCCGGACGTCACGGCCGACGACATCAACGCTCTCGTGACCGGCTGCGTCGCGACCGCGCGTCACCGCGGCTCCACAACTCTCGTTCAGGTCGTCGTCGCCGGCCTACGCCCCTGAGCTCGGCGCGCGAGGGCCGGCCGGTCAGCCGTCGCGTTCGGGGTAGCCGACCGGCACCGCGGAGACGTCGTCCAGCGCGGTGGTGATCTCCTCGGGGAGGGTGATCCGTTCCACCTGGAGCGCACCCAGCAACTGCCCCACCGTGCGGGCACCGAGGATCGGCGCTGTCACCCCCGGCCGGTCCCGGATCCAGGCCAACGCCACCTCCAGCGGCGACACCCCCAGGCCGCCGGCGGCGGTGGCCACCGCCTCCACGATGCTGGAGCAGCGCGGTTCCAGGTACGTCGAGACGAACCGCTCGAAGTGCGGCGACGCGGCCCGAGAATCGGCCGGGCGGCCGTGCCGGTACTTGCCGGTGAGCACCCCCCGACCCAGTGGTGACCAGGGCAGCAGGCCTAGGCCGAGCGCGTCGCAGGCGGGCAGCACCTCCCGCTCCACCCCGCGCTCCAGCAGCGAATATTCCACCTGGGACGCGACCACCGGTGCCCGCCCCGGCCAGGCGGTCTGCCAGGCGGCGGCCCGCGCGGTCTGCCAGCCGGAGAAGTTCGACACCCCCACGTAGCGGACCTTGCCGCTGGCCACCGCATGGTCCAGGGCGGCCAGGGTCTCTTCGAGGGGGGTGTCCGGGTCGTACCCGTGCACCTGGAAAAGGTCGACGTGGTCGGTGCCGAGCCGGCGCAGTGACGCGTCCAACGTGCGCAGCAGGTGCCCCCGGGAGCCGTCCCGACGCCGGCCGCTGCCGGGACGCAACCCGGCCTTGGTGGCGATCAGCAGTTCCTCGCGGGGGACGAGGGAGCCCAGCAGTGAGCCGATCACCGACTCGGCGTCGCCGTCGCCGTACACGTCGGCGGTGTCGATCAGGTTGCCGCCCGCGTCCAGAAAACTCTTGAGCTGAGCGGCCGCATCGTCGGCGTCGGTGTCCCGGCCCCAGGTCATGGTGCCGAGCGCGAGCCGGGAAACCGCCAGCCCGCTTCGGCCGAGCGGTCGCTGTTGCATGGGTGAACCTTATTTCGAACCTGCCGCCACCGATATCCTCGCTCCCGTATCTCTGCCGGTTCTGCCGGTTCCGCCGCCCCGGGCTGCCCCGATGGAGGGGGGATGATAGGTGTCGAGCCGGTGATCGAGTCCGTTATCGGCATTGCGTAACCTGGGGCGACCTGTGCCACGGATGGGGGAGGACCAGTGCGACTCGGGCTCAGTCTCGGATACCAGACGGCGTGGAGCACACCGGCCGACCATTTGGCGCTGGCCCAGGAGGCGGACCGGCTGGGCTATTCGGTGGTGTGGGCGGCGGAGGCCTACGGCTCCGACTCGCCGAGCATGCTCGCCTGGATGGCCGGGCAGACCGAACGGATCGACGTCGGTGCCGCGGTGATGCAGATCCCCGCCCGTACGCCGGCGGCCACCGCGATGACCGCCGCCACTATCGACGCGCTCTCCGGCGGCCGGTTCCGGCTCGGCCTGGGGGTGTCCGGCCCGCAGGTGTCCGAGGGCTGGCACGGGGTGCGCTTCGCCAAGCCGCTCGCCCGGACCCGCGAGTTCGTCGACATCGTCAAGCTGGCCATCGCCCGCAAGGAGGTGGCGTACGACGGTGAGCACTACACACTGCCGCTGCCGGACGGCCCGGGCAAGGCCCTGCGACTGGGCTTCCACCCGCCCCGCGAGCACATACCGATCTACCTGGCCGCGGTGGGCCCGAAGAACCTGGAGTTGGCCGGCGAGATCGCCGACGGCTGGCTTGCCGTGTTCTACGCCCCGGAGTTCGCCGAGGAGCAGCTCGCCTCGGTCCGCGCCGGGCGGGCCAAGGTGGGCAAGGATCTGACCGGGTTCGACGTGGTGCCGTCGGTGCCCGTGGTGATCGGCGACGACGTGGCCTCGTGCGCCGAACTCGTCCGCTGGTACGCCGCGCTCTACGTCGGCGGCATGGGCAGCCGGCAGCAGAACTTCTACAACCAGCTCGCCACCCGGATGGGCTACGGCGACGCCGCCCGCGAGGTGCAGGACCTGTACCTGGCCAAGCGGCAGCGCGACGCCGCCGCCGCCGTACCCATGGAGTTCATCGACCGCACCTCGCTGCTCGGCCCGAAGGAGCGCATCGCCGAGCGGATGCGGGAGTACGCCGCGGCCGGCGTCACCACGCTGTCGGTGACCCTCTTCGTGGCCGACCGGGACAGCGGTGTGCAGACCCTGCGTACCGTGGCCGAGGCTCTGGATCTTTCAGGAGTCGGCGAGTGACCTGGGTCGAGGCCATCGTCCTGGGCATCGTCCAGGGGCTTACCGAGTTCCTTCCGGTCAGCTCGTCGGGGCACCTGCGGATCACCTCGGCGATCTTCTTCGACCGGGACGCTGGCGCGTCGTTCACCGCTGTCACCCAGCTCGGCACCGAAGCGGCCGTGTTGATCTACTTCGCCAAGGACATCTGGCGGATCACCCGGACCTGGCTGGTGGGCATCCGTGACAAATCGGTGCGTTCCAGCCTCGACTACCGGATGGGCTGGTACGTGATCGTCGGCTCGATCCCGATCGGGCTGTTCGGCTTCCTGTTCAAGGACCAGATCAAGACCGCGGGGCGCAACCTGTGGGTGGTGGCGACCACGCTCATCGTGTTCGCGTTCGTGCTGGCATTCGCCGAGTACTGGGGGCGACAGACCCGCACCCTGGAGAACTTCCGGATGAAGGACGGCATCGTGATGGGCTTCGCCCAGGCCATGGCGCTGGTCCCCGGGGTGTCCCGCTCGGGTGGCACGCTCACCGCCGGCCTGCTGCTCAACCTGACCCGGGAGGCGGCGGCACGGTACTCGTTCCTGCTGGCCATCCCGGCGGTGGTGATGTCCGGTGTGTTCAGCCTCGGGGACGTCTTCGAACCGTCCGCCCCGGGCACGTCGGTGCCCACCGTGGCCCAGACGATCGTGGCGACCCTCATCGCGTTCGGCATCGGCTACGCGGCGATCGCCTGGCTGCTGCGCTACGTCGCCCACCACACCCTGTACGTCTTCGTGCTGTACCGGGTCGCGCTGGGCACCCTGGTCCTGGCTCTGCTGATGACCGGCACGATCAGCGCCACCTGACCGACAGCCGACGGCCCCCGACTCCGCCAGCGAGGCGGAACCGGGGGCCGTCGTGCTGCCGCCGGAACCCGCGACGGCCCGACCGGGAGCCCAGGTCATAGGGTGGTCCCGTGGCGACCCTTCTGCTTCTGCGACACGGCCGGACCACGGCGAACGCCGACGGCGGTCTGGCTGGTCGGCAACCTGTCGAGCTGGACGACACCGGACGCGCCCAGGCCGCCGCTGTCGGCGAGCGGCTGCGGGCGGTGCCGCTGGCCGCCGTGGTGACCAGCCCGCTCATCCGCTGCCGGCAGACCCTGGAGTTGGCGCTCCCGCAGGCCGCCCCGGTGGTCGAGGACGGGCTGATCGAGTGCGACTACGGCAGCTGGGAGGGGCAGCCGCTGAAGAAGCTCGCCAAGGAGCCGCTGTGGCCGGTCGTCCAGCAGCACCCCAGCGCGGCGGTCTTCCCGGGTGGGGAGGCGATGGCGGCGATGGCGGCACGGGCCGTGGCGGCGGTGCGCTCCTGGGACGCCCGGGTGAACGCCGAACACGGCCCCGAGGCGGTCTGGTTGGCCTGTAGCCACGGCGACGTGATCAAGGCCATCGTGGCGGACGCGCTCGGCGTACACCTGGATGCCTTTCAGCGGATCGTGGCCGACCCGGCGTCGGTCACGGCGATCCGGTTCACGCCGCTGCGTCCTTTTCTGGTCCGTCTCAACGACACCGGCGGCGACCTGGCGGCGCTGGTGCCGCCGCCGGCCAAGCGACGCCGCCGCGCGAGCCGGGTGGCCGACTCGGACGCGGCGGTCGGCGGCGGGGCGGGTGCGTCCCGGTGAGGCGCATCACGACCCGGCCCTCGCCCGGGCTGTCCGCGCACGCCGCCACGCCCGGGTGTAACCCCTGGTACGCCGGGCGCGCCGCCCTGGCGGCGATTCGCGTCGGTGGGGTGCGCGGTGCCAAGGCGGGCCGGATAGGGTCGTGGGTATGACCCACCAGGTGCACGCCTTCGAACCGCCGGAGCGGTTCGTCGCCGGGACCGTCGGGCCGCCGGGGGAGCGCACGTTCTTCCTGCAGGCCCGCGGCGGCGGCAGGCTGGTCAGCGTCGCGCTGGAGAAGGTCCAGGTGTCCCTGCTCGCCGAAAAGCTGGAGGAGCTGCTCACCGAGGCGCAGCGGCGCTTCGGGGTGGACCTGCCCGAGCTGGCGCCGGTGATCGGCGACAACGAGCCGCTCGACAACCCCGTCGACGAGGAGTTCCGGGTCGGGACCCTCGGGCTGGCCTTCGACGTGGACACCGCGACCGTGGTGATCGAGGCGATCGCCGCAGGTGAGGTGGAGCCCGAGGTCGAGCTCGGCGACGAGGACGACGAGGACGACGACGAGGACGAGGACGACGAGCCGGACGAGGACCTGGACCGGCTCCGGGTCCGGCTCACCCCGCAGGCGACCCGCCAGTTCATCGAGCGGGCCCGGCGAGTGGTCAACGCGGGCCGGCCACCGTGCCCGCTCTGCGGCCAGCCGTTGGACCCCGCCGGGCACCTCTGCCCGCGGCACAACGGTTATCACCGGTGACCTCGTCCGGCCTCCAGCCTCGCCAGGACGGCGACGCCGCATTGCGGTTGCTGCGTGACGGCGCCCTCGACCTGGAGGGTCGGCTCGTCGACGCGTCGAACACGACGCTGCGCGGCATCCTGACCCTGGACGGGGCCACCGCCCGCTGCGTCTACAAACCGATCCGTGGCGAGCGCCCGCTCTGGGACTTCCCCGACGGCACCCTGGCCGGTCGGGAGGTCTCGGCGTACCTGGTCTCCCGGGCCACCGGATGGGACCTGGTGCCGCCCACCGTGCTGCGCGACGGCCCGTTCGGCCCCGGCTCCTGCCAGCTGTGGATCGACGAGCCGGACGACGCCGAAGCGCTCGTCGGGTTCCTGCCCGCCGAGGAGTTGCCGCCACGCTGGATTCCGATCGCCGCCGCCCGGGACGACGACGGCGCCGCGTACGCCCTGGCGCACGCCGACGACCCACGGCTGGCCCGGCTCGCGGTGCTCGACGCGGTGCTGAACAACGCCGACCGCAAGGGCGGTCACGTGCTGGTCGGCGCCGACGACCGGATCTACGGCGTCGACCACGGGGTGAGCTTCCACGTGGAGGACAAGCTGCGGACTGTCCTCTGGGGTTGGGCCGGCAAGCCGCTGCCCGCGGACGCCGTGGAGATGCTCGACGTGCTGGCCGGGCAGGTCGCCGGGGCGCTCGGCGTGGAACTCGCCGACCACCTGACGATCAGCGAGGTGGCCGAGGTCGCCGCCCGCATCGACCGGCTGCGCGAGAACGGCTGCTTCCCCCACCCACCGGAGGACTGGCCGGCGATGCCCTGGCCGCCCATGTGAACCGCTGTCATCTTGATCACCCGTGGGGTGCTCGGGCGTCGTCGCCGGGCTGGCTAGGCTGATCCCATGGAGTCTTGGGCGGGACACGAGGTGCCACGGCTGCCGGGCAGGGGCGAGCCACTGGCGTTGTACGACTCGGCGCGGCAGGGCGTCCACCCGAGTGAACCGGCCGACGCGGGAAGCATGTACGTCTGCGGCATCACCCCGTACGACGCCACCCACCTCGGCCACGCCGCCACCATGATCACGTTCGACCTGGTGCAGCGGATGTGGCGCGATGCCGGTCGCCCCGTGCACTACGTGCAGAACGTCACCGATATCGACGACCCACTGCTGGAACGGGCCGCCCGCGACGGCGAGGACTGGGTGGTCCTGGCGATGCGCGAGACGGCACTGTTCCGGGAGGACATGGAGGCGCTGCGGATCATCCCGCCGGCGCACTACGTGGGCGCGGTCGAGTCCATCCCCGACATCGCCGACAAGGTCGAGGTGCTGCTCAAGGACGGCGCCGCGTACCGGCTCACCGACGGCACCGGCGACGTCTACTTCGACATCTCCGCCACGCCCCGCTTCGGCTACGAGTCGAACCTGACCCGCGAGCAGATGCTGGAGATCTTCCCCGAGCGCGGCGGCGACCCCGACCGGGCCGGCAAGCGTGACCCACTGGACCCGCTGCTGTGGCGCGGCGCCCGCGACGGCGAACCGTCCTGGCCGGGCGGCGAGCTGGGCCGGGGCCGCCCCGGCTGGCACATCGAGTGCGCGGTGATCGCCCTCAACCTGCTCGGTGACCGCATCGACGTCCAGGGCGGCGGCAACGACCTGCTGTTCCCGCACCACGAGGCATCCGCCGCGCACGCCGAACGGCTCACCGGCCAGTCGCCGTTCGCCGAGCACTACGTCCACGCCGGGATGATCGGCCTCGACGGCGAGAAGATGTCCAAGTCCCGCGGCAACCTGGTCTTCGTGTCCCGGCTGCGCGCCGACAAGGTCGACCCGATGGCGATCCGGCTGGCGCTCATCTCCGGCCACTACCGCAGCGACCGCACCTGGACCGACGACCTGCTCAGCGCCGCACACGAGCGCCTGGACCGCTGGCGCCGGGCCGCCGCCGCGCCCGCCGGGCCGTCCGGGGCTGAGCTGCTGGCCGAGGTACGCGCACGCCTGGCCGACGACCTGGACACCCCCGGGGCCCTGGCCGCAGCCGACCGCTGGGCGGAGGCGACCCTCGCCGGCACCACAGACGACGTCGAGGCACCCGCCCTCTTCGCGAACACTGTGGACGCCCTCCTGGGCATCCGCCTCTGACAGCACCCCCGTTGGGTTGGTGCCCCGGCGCTCGGTTGGTGCCCTGCGCGCTGGGGCTCGTGCCCTGCGCGCTGGGGCTCGTGCCCTGCGCGCTGGGGCTGCGTCTGCGCGCTTGGCAGGCGTCGATCATGGAGTTGTGGTGGCTGGTATGAGGCGCTGCGCCCCTTATGTGAGGCACCACAAGTCCTTGATCGACGCGCTCCCCGTACCTTCCCCGCCGATCTTGCACTTTCTGACGTTACGAAAGGTGCCAACCGGGGCAGAGCGGCAACAGTAAGTGCAAGATCGGCGGGGCGGGGCGGTGCAGGGCGGGATAGAGCGGGGCGGGCAGGGCGGGGCGGGCAGGATCGGCGCGGCCGGGTGGGCTGGACGGGGTGAGGGTGGCCGTTAGCTCAGGACCAGGCCGGGGTCGGGGTCTGGGTCGGGGGTGGGGCCGGGGATCTTGTATTCCTCGGTGAGGGTGGTCATGGGGCCGGGCCAGGTCGCCTGGGACACCTCGATCGGCTTGCGGTGCGCGTCGTACGCGATGTGCAGCAGGTGCAGCACCGGGGTGTCCGGCCGGATCTGGAGGGTTTCGGCCTCCTCCCGGCTGGGTTGGCGGGCGCTTATCGTGTCGGTGGCGGAGACGTAGCGCCGTCCGGTGGCTTCCTCGGCCTCCTGGTAGAGCGGCCGGCCGAACGCCTCGGTGCGCTCCAGGGAGGTGCCGGCGGTGTCGCGGGGCAGGAACCAGGAGGCGCCCACCTCGACGGGGGAGTCGTCGGTGCGGACGAGGTGCCGGCGGCAGAGCAGGCTGGTGCCGTCGGACACGCCGAAGGCGTCGGCGACCTCGGCGGGGGCGGGGGCGTGCCCGACGGAGACGAGTTGTTGACGGTATCGGGCGGCCAGGTCGGTGTGGTAGCCGCGAAAGCCGCCGTACCGGCCTCGGGAGAGGCGGTTGAGGCGGCGGCGGGTGCCCCGCACGTACGTACCGGAGCCGGGTTTGGTGATCAGGATGCCTTCGACCCGCAGTTGGTCGACGGCGCGTTGCACGGTCTGCTTGGCGACGCCGAACATCTCGGCGATGGCCGGGATGGACGGCAGCCGCTCGCCCGGGCCCCAGTCGCCCCGGCGGACCTGGGCCTTGAGCTGCGCGGCGATCTGTCGGTGCGGGAACTCGGCGGCCCCGGGGTTGATCTGCACACCCGCCTCCTTGATCACATCTAGGTTCCTAGGATGCCCTAGAGGGTGTGACGGCGCTACCCCGGACACGCGAAAGCGGGCCCCCGGACCACAAAAGGTCCGAAGGCCCGCAGCGAGACGGTGTTACCAGGAACCGGCGGTGGGGCCGGCCGAACCGCCCCGGCGGCGCAGGTACTTCTCGAACTCCTGGGCGATCTCGTCACCGGTCAACGGGGTGATGCCCTCGTCGCCGACCCGTTCTTCCAGCTCGCGGACGTACTCGCCCAGCTCGGCGTCCTGCTCGGCGGCGCTGCGTACCCGCTGCTCCCACTCGGCGGACTCCTCGGCCAGGTCGGCCATCGGCACCGGCAGGTCGACGACCTCCTCGACCCGGTGCAGCAGGGCGAGGGTGGCCTTCGGGCAGGGCGGGTTGTTGGCGTAGTGGGGCACGTGCACCCAGAACGAGACGGCGTCCACCTCGGCGCGGGTACAGGCGTCGTGCAGCACGCCGACGATGCCGGTCGGCCCGTCGTACCGGGTGGGGGTGAGCTGGTAGCGCTCGGCGGCCTGCGCGTCGGAGGCGCTGCCGCTGATCGGCAAGGGCCGGGTGTACGGCACGTCGGCCAGCAACGCGCCGAGCAGCACGACCCGTTCCACCTCCAGGCTGTGGCAGATCTCCAGCACCTGCTCGCAGAACGTCCGCCACCGCATGCTCGGCTCGATGCCGCGGATCAGCACGACGTCCCGGTCGGTGCCCTCCGGGCTGGCCACCATGAACCGGGTCGTCGGCCACTCCACCCGGCGGGTCTCTCCGTCGGCCATCGTGATGGTGGGCCGGCTGACCTGAAAGTCGTAGAAGTCCTCCGGATCCAGCTCGGCGATCTGCCGGGCGTTCCAGACCTGCTCCAGGTGCTCGACCGCGGCGGTGGACGCGTCGGCGGCGTCATTCCAACCCTCGAACGCGGCGATCGCCACCGGGGACCGCAGCACCGGCAGTCCGTCGAACTCGGTCACGCCGTCACCTCACCCTGCTCGTCGCGGCTGGCGCCGGGACCGCGCCCGGTCGTCATACCGTGGGGCACGGCGGCGTCCCTGTTGTCCTTCACGTCCGTCAGCCTACGTGCAGGGCGAGGGCGCGGCCCGTCGGCCGCGCCGGTCGGCCGATCCGGCAACAGGTCATACCCGAACGAACCAGACAGGGTGATCCCGGTGACACAATAGGGGATCGCTCGAGAGAGGTCGTGGAGTCCGGCCGAATCGCACTAACCTGAACGGGTGCGGACTTCATTGATGGATGTGTTGGCTGATCGAATCCTCATCGCCGACGGCGCGATGGGCACGATGTTGCAGGCCGCGGACCTCACGCTCGACGACTTCGACGGGCTGGAGGGGTGCAACGAGATCCTCAACGTAACCCGCCCGGACGTGGTGCGGGGCGTGCACGACGCGTACCTGGCCGTCGGAGCCGACTGCGTGGAGACCAACACCTTCGGCGCCAACCTCGCCAACCTCGCCGAGTACGACATCCCGCACCGCATCCGCGAGTTGTCCGAGGCGGGCGCCCGGATCGCCCGGGAGGCCGCCGACGCGGCCAGCACCCCGGAGCGGCCCCGTTTCGTGCTCGGCTCGATCGGGCCGGGCACCAAGCTGCCCACCCTCGGGCACGCCCCCTACTCCACCCTGCGCGACGCCTACCAGGAAAACGCCGCGGGTCTGATCGTCGGCGGCGCGGACGCGCTGATCATCGAAACCTGCCAGGACCTGCTCCAGGTCAAGGCGGCAGTGGTCGGGTCGAAGCGGGCGATGGTCGAGCTGGGTCAGGCGGTGCCGATCATCTGTCACGTGGCGGTGGAGACCACCGGCACGATGCTCGTCGGCAGTGAGATCGGCGCGGCCCTCGCCGCGATCGAGCCGCTCGGGGTGGACCTGATCGGGCTCAACTGCTCCACCGGCCCGGCCGAGATGAGCGAGCACCTGCGCTACCTGTCGCAGCACTCCCGGATCTCGCTGTCGGTGATGCCGAACGCCGGCCTGCCGGTGCTGACCGCCGACGGGGCGTACTTCCCGCTGACTCCCGTGGAGCTGGCCGAGGCCCTGGAGCGGTTCATCACCGAGTACGGCGTGGGGCTGATCGGCGGCTGCTGTGGCACCACTCCGGAGCACATCCGGGTGCTGTCCGAGCGGCTGCACGGCGTCACCGCCCCGGCCCGCGAGCCCCGGCACGAGGCGGGCGTCTCCTCGGTCTACCACCCGGTGCCGTTCGCCCAGGACGCGTCGGTGCTGATGGTGGGTGAGCGGACCAACGCCAACGGTTCGAAGGCGTTCCGGGACGCGATGCTCGCCGCCGACTGGCGGGCCTGCGTGGAGATCGCCCGCAGTCAGGCACGCGACGGCTCGCACCTGCTCGACCTGTGCGTGGACTACGTCGGCCGGGACGGCACGCAGGACATGCGGGAGCTGGCCGGCCGGTTCGCCACCGCGTCGACCCTGCCGATCATGCTGGACTCCACCGAGCCGAACGTGGTGGAGGCCGGGTTGGAGATGCTCGGCGGCCGCTGCGTGGTCAACTCGGTGAACTTCGAGGACGGCGACGGCCCCGAGTCCCGCTACGCGCGGGTGATGCCGATCGTCCGTGAGCACGGCGCGTCGGTCGTGGCGCTGCTCATCGACGAGGAGGGGCAGGCCCGTACCCAGGAGTGGAAGGTCCGGGTCGCGGCCCGGCTCATCGACGACCTGACCGGCCGGTGGGGCATGGACCGCGCCGACATCCTGATCGACGCGCTGACCTTCCCGATCGCCACCGGCCAGGAGGAGACCCGCCGCGACGGCATCGAGACGATCGAGGCGATCCGGGAGATCACCCGCCGCTACCCCGGGGTCAACTTCACCCTGGGCATCTCGAACATCTCCTTCGGCCTCAACCCGGCGGCCCGGCAGGTGCTCAACTCGGTGTTCCTGCACGAGTGCGTCCAGGCCGGCCTGACGTCGGCGATCGTGCACGCCAGCAAGATCCTGCCGATGTCGAAGATCCCCGACGCGCAGCGCGAGGTCGCCCTGGACCTGGTGTACGACAGGCGCCGCGAGGGGTACGACCCGGTGCAGCGTTTCCTGGAGCTCTTCGAGGGCGTCGACGTCACCAGCGCCCGGGCCACCCGCGCCCAGGAGTTGGCCGCGCTGCCGCTCGACGAACGGCTCAAGCGGCGGATCATCGACGGTGAGCGCAACGGCCTGGAGGCCGACCTCGACGAGGCGATGGCCGGCGGCCGGTCCCCGCTGTCGATCATCAACGACATCCTGCTGGATGGCATGAAGGTGGTCGGCGAGCTGTTCGGCTCCGGCCAGATGCAGTTGCCGTTCGTGCTCCAGTCCGCCGAGGTGATGAAGACCGCGGTGGCCTACCTGGAACCACACATGGAGACCATGGAGGACGGCGGCAAGGGCCGCATTGTGCTCGCCACGGTGCGCGGCGACGTGCACGACATCGGCAAGAACCTGGTCGACATCATCCTGTCGAACAACGGCTACGAGGTGGTGAACATCGGCATCAAGCAGCCGATCAGCGCCATCCTGGACGCCGCCGAGCAGCACCGCGCCGACGCGATCGGCATGTCCGGGCTGCTGGTCAAGAGCACCGTCATCATGAAGGAAAACCTGGCCGAGATGGCCACCCGCGGGGTGGCGGAGCGTTGGCCCGTCCTGCTCGGTGGGGCGGCACTGACCCGCGCGTACGTCGAGGACGACCTGCGGTCGGCGTTCCCCGGGCAGGTCCACTACGCGCGGGACGCGTTCGAAGGGCTGTCCCTGATGGACCGGGTGATGACCGCCAAGCGTGGTGGCGCCCCGGTGATCGACCCGGAGCGGGAGGCGGCTCTCGCGGCCCGACGGGCGCGCCGGGAGCGGCAACGCTCGATGGTCAGCACGTCGCTGCCCGAGCTGCACGACTCGTCGGTCCGCTCCGACGTGGCCGCCGACGTGGCGGTGCCCACCCCGCCGTTCTTCGGCACCCGGGTCGTCAAGGGTGTGCCGATGGCCGACTACGCGGCGCTGCTCGACGAGCGGGCCACCTTCTCCGGGCAGTGGGGGCTGCGCGGCGCCCGGGGCGGCAGCGGGCCGTCCTACGAGGAACTGGTCGAGACCGAGGGCCGACCGCGGCTGCGGTACTGGCTGGACCGGCTGATCGCCGACCAGATCCTTGAGGCAGCCGTGGTGTACGGCTACTTCCCTGCGTACTCCGAAGGCAACGACCTGGTGGTGCTCGACGAGAACGGGCACGCGGAGCGCGCCCGGTTCTCCTTCCCCCGGCAGCGGCAGGAGCGGCGGCTCTGCCTGGCGGACTTCTTCAAACCCCAGGGCGACCAGCTCGATGTGGTCGCGTTGCAACTGGTCACTGTCGGCCAGCCGGTCAGCGAGTACGCGGCGAAGCTGTTCGCCCGCAACGAGTACCGCGACTACCTGGAGGTGCACGGCCTCTCCGTGCAGCTCACCGAGGCGCTTGCCGAATACTGGCACCAGCGCATCCGCGCCGAGATGACCCTGCCCGACGGTCGCCCGCTGGGGCACGACGACCCGGCGGACCTGGCCGGCATCCTGCACAACGACTACCGGGGCTGCCGGTACGCGTTCGGCTACCCGGCCTGCCCCGACCTGGAGGACCGGGCGAAGATTATGGATCTGCTCGGCGCGGACCGGATCGGGGTCGAGCTGTCCGAGGAGTTCCAGCTCATGCCGGAGCAGGCCACCGACGCGATTGTGGTCCACCACCCGGAGGCCAACTACTTCAACGCCAAGTGACGGGCGCAGGTGCCCTGACCTGCATCTAAGGTTGCCTGGCAGGCCGTTGAACCATGATCATGCCGTGTCCAGGCCGTCAACGGCTTCCGGGCTGTCCTCGGCGGCCTGGTCTTCATCGAACGCCTTGTCGATGTTGTGCAAAGTTTCTGTACGTCTTCAAGGCGGCCCTAGACGGGCCGCAAGCGCCGCCGCCTGGGCGCGCGTCCGCCGCTCCGCTGGCGCTCCGACTCCGGCCACGCAGCACGCCCGGCGGCTGGCGCGGATGGCGGAAAGCCTAAGGGGCCGCCGCAGAACGAAAGGTCGCTGACCGGTGGGGTTGTAGGCCGGCAGCCGGCCGCGCGGCCACGAGCCCGCGCGGCGTAGGAGAGCGCACGTCGGCCACATCGGCGAGCTGGCGGCGGTCGCGGGGTTGCGGGGTTGCGCTTACTGCGCCTCCGGCGGGGGCGCTCCGGCTCCAGGATGGCCTGGGCTGCGTCGGCGGGTTGCGGTCCGTGGGTGGTTGCGGTAGGCCAACCCGTCTGCCATCGACCCGGGCAAGCCGAGCAGCCCACCGCCCCACCCGCCAGCGTCCGTGCGAGCCGTCAAGGTCCGCTTGACGTGGCGGGCCGGGCGGCGGCCCGCTCCCCAAGAGGGCGGGTCGATGGCAGACGGGATCGCGAGGCGGCTGCTGCGTCAGGTTGTCGTAAGGCCGACCGATTCTCAGACGGCGTGTCGCGTGGGAGCCACCTCGAACGTGAGGCAGGTTCGATGTATGACCATGAGCATCCCGGAGGACGGCACGCCCGTGTTGCAGGACTTCCTTTACGTTGACGTGCCGCGCGTGCGGTCCCTTCTTGGACAGCTGTATCAGGGCACCCCGGATAAGGTCGAGGAAATCACCGAGCGCCTTAACCGATGGGGTCTAGGGGCATCCCTCGGTGTGGCAAAAGGCGAGGCCGGACGCCAATCGATCTCACGGAACCAAGAAACCCGGAGTTTCGGGGAACTGCATTTCACAATGTTCGAATAGTCGGCCGAAGCAACGGGATTTCTCACCGACATCTCAGACGTTGCTGCCGATCATCGAATCTGGGAGTCCGATAAAATTGTAGAAGTTGCCCCCGAGGGCTCGATCGTGCGAATCGAGGCACCTTCGAATATCACCGATGGGCAGCACTTCTCTGAGATGGTTGGGCACATGCTGGAGTCGGGTGTTCTCAAGAAAAACCAGGCTCAGGCCAAGACAATCTTTCACATGGTCAAGATGATGTACCCGAAGGGGGTGATGATTCGAATAATGCCTTGCGGTCCGAGTAAGCCGAACCACGGTTTCGTTGGCACTCTGCTAGAGAGATCTGACTACATCGGATCGGAAAAGAGTGCACTGTATGGCCGTTACGGCAATGAGGCCCGAGACTGGATAACGGTTGGCGTCGTTGCGCGAAGGGGTGAACGACGGTCTGGCCCCGTCCCCTCACTTCCCGACAACGCTGTGAGTTCTCAGCCAGGGTTCGAGCGGGATAAGCTCGATGCGCTAGTTCAGCATTTTTCTAAAATTATGGAATCGCATGGCGCAAACGAATCTCCTACCTACCCCGGAATGGCCATCATTCCTCTCGCTGTTTATCGGCCGATAACTCCTCGGTGAAGGTACGAGTTGAACACGAGCATGGCAGGTCGCTGTCGACCGTAGGTAACAACTCTGGGACGCGGGGATTCATGTCGAAGCGCGAAACCCGGTGCCTAGCCGTTCCATAGATCTTGAGGTTGGCGACAGCAGCACTGACAGCAACGAAATGGCAACTAAACCGGACCAGCGAGTGGCGAACAAGAGCATTGAGTTTGGGTGACTAACTGAGTGACGATCGAGCCGGACGCCACCGGACGTTGGTGGACTCAGTTGGACACCAGTCGCAGTGCAGCGACCGGGTCGCCGCAGGTGAGGGCTCCGTGTTGGTTGCCTGGGGGTCAAGAGGGTCGCGGGGTTGACATCCATAGGAGCACCGGGATGGCGCATCCGTTGACTCGGCGTGCGACTTTGTTTGCGAGTGTTTGGGACCGGAATGGAGAGTTCCTTGGATAGCCCCAATATGTCTACAATAGTGCAATCGTACCGATACCGCTTATTCGTAAGAGGCGTGCGCCTCGCTCTGCTCTTCCCGGTAACTCTGGTGCTGATGTTGCTCGCTCGACTCGGTGTTGCACCGAGTGTTCTTGTGCCAATCACAATAATGCTGTTTGTTGCCATGGTGCTGGGTGTCATAACGGCGTGGATTGGCGCGCTCCTCCTGGTGCGGGACACTTCGCGCTATTCGGGTGCGACAAGCGGGAGAGTCGATATCCAGAAGTCGAGGGATCTTATCCTGCAAGCGATCAAGGACTTGTGCAATTTCCGCAGATGGTGAGCACCTGACAGTTAGTGCTGGGTGACCAACTGAGTGACGACCGACGCGGACAGGGGTGGACGCCTGTGGACCCTCGCGGACCGTCGAAGCAGCTCACCACCGCTGCCCCGCAGCTCAGCATCGTGTGATGGTTCCTTCACACCGAAGCAGTCACTCGACGAACGTGCCATCCGGATTCATGATCTGGTCTCGCACCAGCGGCACGAACGCCGACCAGGTCCCGTCATCCACGGCCACCGACATACGGATACGACCGTCGCCGTCATCAAGCGCATAGCTGACCACGCTGTACCGCTTGCCGTCGCCACCGACGACCTGGCGTACATCCTTGTCGTCGAGCATCGCGCGCCACCCGCCATAGCCGATGCGTTGCCATTCAAACAGGCGCGCATCGGCAAACCCTGCCGCAATGTCCTTGTTCAGCCCCACGCGCTCAGCCTCCCACCCGGGCGACGGCGGCCTCGATCACGTGCCCGATCCGTGCCCGATGCAGGGGTGAACACCAGGCAACGCTGGCATCGCGCCGGCCACAGTCCGAACGCTCCGTGTTCCTCCGCCAGGCGACAACGCTACCGACCGTATCAATCAATCCGATCCCCAAGCTGCTCCATGTCCAGCGTGCCACGCTGCCGCGATTGCTCGAGCACTGGCCCGATGGGGGTAAGCGCTCTCGTCATCACTCACCGCCGGACGAACGCGGACGCTGGCCGGCCCGGAAGGGTCCTCCCGGACGAAGCAGCCCCTAGCAGTCATCCAGATAGACGTAGGCGTCGTCCTCAACGTACGTCACTTCAGGATCACGGCGAACCCGATCAAGTTGCTCATCGCTCATCACCGCACCGAAGCCAGACGTTCCATACCTGAAAATGGCGGTTGGGGTGACTCCCGCGCGCCCCGCCACGACAGTCGGGTCTGCGCCAAGCGCGAGCTGGACGAGGTAAGAACCGACAACAGGGTCGCCAGTGGTTCTCTCGTACGGCGCGGGCCGCCCTTCGGTGTCCTGCTCGACCAGGCGCACGCCGGGAATGCCGCGCACCGCATTGACCTGCTCTGCGCTGAGTACGGCGCCGAACCCGCCGTGCCATGACCGGTAGACCTGTTCCGACTCGATGCCCGCCTGAGCGAGTACGACCGCCGTCGAGGGCGAGTCGTGGGCCAACCAGACCAGGTGGTACGACTCCGGGTGCGGGCACACATGAGGAGCGAGGGGTGCGTCCTCCGACGTCATGGTGTCACTGTCGCACGAGTGCGCTCACCGACTGTTGGGTCTCGAGGCCGGTCCGGCACGGACGTTCACACGTCGCGCCCACTGCGGGCATCCGATGGAGTCGGCGGGATCGCCTGCCGGCTCAGACCTTCGTGTTCGCCACGACCCGGTCAAGGACGAGGCGGCCCATGCGGTACATGACGGGGTTGGTGTCGACGTAGTACCAGATGGCACCGAGAGCCTGTTGGAAGCTCCATGCCTTGGTGCGCTCCCATTCCAGGTCGTCGCAACCCAGTTCGTCGCGGAGCACCGCTCGGGACTCTTCGTCGAAGAAGTACCAGCCGCTCATGGCATCGAGGGCGGGATCGGCCGGCGTGAAGTCGCCGGTGTCGAGCACACCCACCAGCCGACCGTCGGCCACCAGGACGTTCAGTGGTTGCAGGTCACCGTGGGACATGACGTCTGCTGACGTGTGCGGCAGCTCCCGGAAGTGACTCCACAGACGCCGGAGTGTCGGCACGTCGAGCAGACCCTCGCTCTTGTCGAAGCACTCTTCGACCCACTCGTCGTGGTCGGGTAGGTCGCCGCCACGTCCGTCGCCCTGAAACCGGCGGCCCTCGGTGTCGGTGGCCCGAAGCGCGCTGATCAGGTGGGCCAGGTCATGGGCGAGTTGCACGGACCCGTCGATGTCGACGGGGGCGATGCTCCCCGGCACCCACGACTGCACCGACCATGGCAGCGGGTAGCCCTTACCCGGGTGACCGATCGCGATCGGCTGGGGAGAAGGGAAGGGGCTGTGTTCGGCGAAGCGCCGGCTGGCCTCGGCTTCCCGCTCAAGGAGTTCAGCGGCGACGCTGACGTCGCGCGGCCGGAGTGCGAATCGTGCGGCCACATCGTCGCCGATGCGGAAGATGGCGTTCACTGTGCCGCTCGACTCGACGCGCTGGACTGGCGCCGTCTTCCACTGGGGAAACTGGCTGCCGATCAGCTCGCGGACGACGTCATCGGTGATGGCGATCTCATCGTCGTGCATGGCCATGCGGATGGACTCCGGTTCTGGTCGGCGGGACGGCACACGGCGTTCGATCCGGACCGCAGCGTGCGGTGCCGCGCTCAGCCCTCAGTCGCCGAGCGGGGCCGCTGCGGGGCAGGCAGCCCGATGCGGGTGTCGAGATCAGTGAAGTGGCTCCGTCTCAGGGGGGATGCGGTCACCGGGACCGCACCAGACTAGGGAGATTCAGCATGGCGCTCCGGCGGATGGACAACGTCCTCATCGTTGTCGAGGACCTTGACGCGGTCATCGCATTTTTCGTCGAACTCGGCATGGAGGTGGAGGGGCGGGGTCCGGTCGAGGGGCGGTGGGTGGAGCGGGTCATCGGGCTCGACGACGTCCGACAGGAGGTCGCGATGCTGCGAACTCCGGACGGTCACGGCAAGGTCGAGCTGGCGATGTTCCACACGCCGAAGGCGATCAGCGCCGAGCCGAAGAACGCGCCGGCGAACACGCTGGGCATTCGGCGCATCATGTTCGCCGTCGACGACATCGAGGACGTGATCAGCCGGCTGCGCCGCCACGGGGCCGAACTCGTCGGGGCGGTGGAGCGCTACGAGGACGTCTACCGGCTCTGCTACGTCCGCGGCCCGGAGGGCATCACCATCGGCCTGGCCGAACACCTTCGCTGAGGGTCAGCGCAGCTCGGTCCCGCCGGAAACATCAGAGAATCTAGGGGCCTCATTCGCGCTGAAGGCTTCACACCCCTGACGTGGTGCGGATCTCGGCCGCGCAAACCTACGGGCTCAGGAGACCAGGGTGCCGCCGTCGACGGTCACCACAGTGCCGGTGGCGTAGGTGGCCCGCAGGAGGTAGACGAACGCCTCGGCGACCTCCTCCGGTTCGCCCACCCGGCCGAGCGGAAGCGTTTCGCTGAGCTGCGCGTACATCTGCTCCCGGGTTTCCTCGGGCAGGGAGTCCCAGAGCGGTGAGCGGATCACGCCGGCGGAGACGGCGTTGACCCGGATCGGGGCGAGTTCGACGGCGAGCGCGCGAACCAGCGCGTCGATCGCCCCGGTGATGCTGGCCGCGACCGACCAGCCTGCGCTCGGCCGGTGGTTGGCGGTGCCGGTGGTGAGGGTGATCGACCCGCCGGGGCGCAGGTACGGCAGTGCCGCGTTGACCGCCGACAGGGAGCCGAAGTAGCGCAGGTTGAAGGCGGTCCGGGCGGCGGCGAGGTCGAGGGCGTCGACGGACATCAGCGCGAGAGGTTCGCCAGCGGTGTAGACGAGGTGGTCGAACGAGCCGAGATCCTGAAACAGCCGGGACACGGCGTCCGGGTTGGTGAGGTTGGCGACGTACCCCTGGGTGGTGGTCGGCAGGGTCGTCAGGGCGCGGTCCACGCTGCGCTGGTTGCTGGAGGCGACCACGACCTGGGCACCCTCGCGGGCGGCACGGGCGGCGGTGGCGAGGCCGATCCCCGACGTTCCGCCGAGTACGACGACGCGCTGGTCGATGAGGGTCATGATCGTGTCCTTCCGGATCGTGTGGTGGAGACGGTTACCACAGTGCGCCGCCGGGAACGTCCGCGTCCAAGACCTCTTTCACCTCCTGTAATGCCCGTTGGGCATCACTCCACTCATACCCGGCGGGTATCATGGATACCGCCCGGAGCGGCAACCGGACGGGGGCGGGGTGGACGTCGATCTGCGTAAGCTCCGCTACTTCGTGGCCGTAGCGGAGGAGCTGCACTTCGGTCGGGCCGCCGAACGGCTGCACATCGCCCAGCCGGTCCTGTCGCGTCAGATCCGGGCCTTGGAGCACGAACTGCGCGCCGAGCTCTTCGTTCGGGACCGCCGCTCCACGGTGCTGACCGAGGCCGGCCGACAGTTGCTGACCGACGCCCGTCCGCTGCTCGCCTCGGCCGACGCCCTGCGGCGGCGGGTGCAGCGGGTCGCACACGGCCGGCCGACGTTCACCATCGCGTTCATGCCCGGCCTTCTCGTCACCGCCGAGGCCCGCGCCATCGGCCAGCGGCACCCCGACCTGGCCGTCAACGTCGTTCGGACGTCCTGGGACGACCAGGCCGACGTCGTCCGCGAGGGGCGCGCGGACGTCAGTTACGTTCGGCTCCCGGTCGACCAGAGAGGGTTGTGCCTGCGGCCACTGTTCACCGAACCCCGGGTCGTCGTCCTACCCGCCGATCACCGGCTGGCCGGCAAGGAGTCGGTCGACCTCGCCGAGCTGATCCAGGAACGGCTGTTGCAGGACCCGGACGCGGTGCCGGAGTGGCGGGACCTGCCGAACCGTGCCCCCGACCCCGACCCCCGACCTCGGCCCGAGCTGAACTCCGTCGAGGAAAAGTTGGAACATGTCGCCGCGTACGCCGGGATGGTGATCCTGCCGCTGTCGACGGCGACGTTCTACACGAGACCGGACGTCGTCCACGTGCCCGTCGCCGGTATCGGCCCCAATCAGGTGTGCCTGGCCTGGGCTGCGGACAACCGGTCTCCGCTCGTGCAGGAGTTCGTCGAGATTGCCGCCCCGCAGGCCGGTAACGGTCGACCCCGCGAGGGGTCAGGTGGCGCGGACCGGGAAGGTCTCACGTAGGGCCGGGTCCAGCGGCCGACCGCTCGTCGGCTCGATGAACAGGTCGGCGAGCAGCAGGTCGGGAAGGTGGCTGGGGTTGATGCCGGACTCCTTGCGGCCGAGGGCCTGCGCCGCGCCGCCGAGTCGCAGCGCGGCCCGCGCCGCGCCGGCCGGCAGACGGCCGACCCGGCGGGGTCGACCCACCGCCGCGGCGATGCGCGCGATCATGTCGTGCCAGGTGAGGTTCTCGTCGGCGACCGGGATGTCCGCGCCGCTGGCCTGCTCCAGGGCGTCGACGGCGATCTCCGCCACGCTGCGGGCGGACGCCGCGGCGCTGCCACCAGTCGGGGCGACCAGCGGGGTACGCGAGCGGGCCCACCGGTCCAGCGGACCAGCCCAGTTGGGCAGCCGGTCGCCGACCCGACCGAAGACGAAGGGCAGTTCGAGTACGGCGACCGGCAGGCCGTCGCCAGCAGCGGCCCGCCCCTCCCGGGCCTGCTCCAGGCGACACCGGATGTAGGTGTGCCGTTCGGCGAGGCGCCACTGGGGGTGCAGCCGGTCGAAGTAGGTGTAGTAGGAGCCCATCACGACGCCGCGGGTGAGCCCTTCCTGGCGGGCGGCGGTGAACAGGCGCACCACCGGGTCGACGTTGTCGCGGCGGAACTCGGGGTAGATCGGCTTGGGCAGCGGCCGTTGCTCGTCGGTGCGGGTGGCGTACACGACGCCGTCGTGGCCGGCGAGCAGCGGCCGCAGCTCCTCGATCGAGGCGGACCCGACATCGAGCAGGTGGTCGACGCCCGGATGGGCGGTACGCGCCACGGTGGTAGCGGCGTGACCCCGCTTCCGCAGGACGTCCACGACGTGAGCGCCGATCAGGCCACTGCCACCCACCACAAGAATTCGCACGGTGCATCGTCCACTCTGGAACCGGTGTCTTGTCAACCCACTGGTGCCACCGGGTGGGTCACTGCTTGTTCTTCGCGACGTTGTAGATGTCCAGGACGTCGTCGTCGAAGTAGGGCCCGTACATGTTCCCGGAGTACTTGTACGACATCACCGAGTTGACGTACCCGAATCGGAGGTCGTTGTCCCAGGTGCGCAGGAACGGGCCGCCGCTGGCGCCCTTGTTGAGCGGGCAGTCCTTCAGCTTGATCCGTTGCACCCCGGCGGCCTTCGTGGTGCCCGAGGAGAAGAACTGCGACTGGCCGTCGAACGGCGGCTCGCCCGGGTAGCCCAGCAGCATCGCCGAGAACGACTTGGACTTGTTGACGCTGAGCCCCTGCCCACCGGTGACGTGCACGAGCCGGTTGCCGCCGAGGGGGTGCATGGTGACGAACGCGAAGTCCCACCAGAGGTAGCCCCAGTCGACCCAGCCCTCCACCGAGGTGAATTCCTTGGCGGACCAGAGGCCGTGCAGTGGCTCGCCCTCGGTGAACTCCGGCGCGTACACCCAGTTGTCGAACCAGACCGACCCGCCGTCTCCGGGGTGTACGCAGTGACCAGCGGTGGACACCATGTTTGCCTGGGGGTTGTTGATGGTGCCACCGGAGCAGAAGAAGTCCTCGTCGTTGTGGGTGAAGAAGACCCGGCCGACACCGGGCGAGGCGTTCACCGCCTGGGTGCCCTGGCCGCTGCCCGCCGGGGCCGCGCTCACCGTCGAGGTCGAGGAGCGTGGTGCCGTCGGTGTCGCCGCGTCGCGGGCCGCGCCGATGCGACCGGGTCGGTCGGCGGCCTCCCCGTCGGGTGCGTCGACTCCGTCCGGCATGGGAGCGGGTCGCGCCGCTCGGATGCGCTCCGGGGTCCAGTAGGCGGTGACCAGCCTCGCCGCGGTGTCGGCGTCGGTGGACGGCTGCCCGTGGATGGTGGCGCGCGCTTCGGCAACTGTGGCGGACCCCGCGACAGGTGTCGCGGTGGCCTGGGCCTGCGGCTGCGCGACGGTGACGGCGGCGAGCAGCATGACACCGGCCGAGATGAATCCGAGCTTGCTTCGCACGGGACCTCCTGGGGTGGGTGGTGGGGCCGATGCGTTCCGGCGTCCTGGCACAGACGCTAGGCTCGGGTGAAGGGTCCACAGTAGGCATGTCGCATACGGTCAGTGACGGTTGCCTGACTGCGGGACGCGCCACCGTGTGTCCGAGAACTTCTCACAAACGGGGGTTGAGGATGCCGGAACCGCGCGCCTTCTGGCTCGACGAACAGTTCGACCGTGAGCACGGCACCGACGGGCGCGGCCGGTACGAGGCCGAGGTGTACCGCCGGATCGACGAGTTCGCCGACACCTGGGGTGACTTCGCGCCCGTGGCGTTCGCGGTCACCGCCTGGCAGGTGGCCACCGGGCTGTCGCCGGGCTTCGTGCGCTGGCACCGACGGATCATCTCGGCGACCTGCGTGCGTAGCCCGTGGGACGGCAGCCTGGTCTGCGCGGTGACGGTGGCCTCCCGCTGGCCGGCCGAGCTGACCTGGACCAAGCAGTGGCAGCGCGACCGTGGTTGGCAGGACTGGCCCCGGCTGTTCGGCCAGTTCACCACACCGACCGAGCAGGACCAGACGCGCCGCCCGCATCTACGTGCGCTGCTCGAGGTGGAGGCGCCGATCCCGCTCGACGACCTGCCGCCAACGCCCGACGGCCCGGACGACGAGGTCGCCACGGCGGCGCGCCGGGCCGTGGCGGTGCTGGCCCGGGAACTCAACGACCTCCTCGCGCCGATGATCGGGCAGCTCGACGCCGGAGTTCCGGCGGACTCCTGAAACGCCCGCCGGCCGGTAGGGTCGTCGGCGTGGATTCCGACGACATCGCCGGCCGGCTCGGAGTGCCCGTCGAGGACGTCGACCGGGTGCACCGGCTCGCCGGTGACCGGTCGTCAGCTCCGTTGCCGGCCAGGGCCGACGCACCAGCGATCCTCGACCGGCTCGCCGTGCCACCGGACGACGCCGCCGAGATCATGGCGGGCTGGCCCGATCCCGGCTCCGCCCTGTGGACCCCGGAGCTGCGGTGGCTGCTCGACCGCTCGATCGCTCTGGTCCGCGCCGACCTCGCGGGCTACGACTGGCTTGCGCCCGGTCCGGAGCTGCCCCGAGAGCGCGGGCCTGCCTGGCGACACCTCTACGTCTATGCGTACCTGGCCCTTGTCGACGTCGTGCGCCGCTACCACCGTGACCACGGGGTTCCGGATGCCGTGACCTGGGTGACCCTGGCCGACCTGGGCCGCAACCTTGCCATCGACCGACGGATGCGCGGCGAGGGCTGGCCGATCATGCAGAGCTGGCTGACGCTGCACTCGCGCGGCAGCGTCTACGAGCTGGGCCGGTTACAGCACCAGCGCGGCGCCGGCGCGATCGGGCTGCACGTGCCCGATTCGGGGCCGCTGACCCCGGGGGCGGTGGCGTCATCCCTCGACGAGGCCCGCGCGTTCTTCCCCCGGCACTTCCCGGACGAGAGCTACACCGCGTTCTCGTGCGCCTCATGGCTGCTCGACCCGCAGCTGCGGGACTACCTTCCCGAGGACTCCAACATCGTGCGGTTCCAACGCCGGTTCGAGCTGGAGCCCTACGACGAGTCCGCCGGGCCGGACGCCGACGTCGAGGTCCTGCGGTTCGGGTTCCGCACGCTGAGCACGCCGCTCGACGAGCTGCCGCGCCGCACGGTGCTCCAGCGCGCGATCATCGACCACCTGCGGGCCGGCGGCCACTGGCACTGGCGGCACGGCCGCTTCCCGATCTAGGCACCCGCGTCCCACCACGCGCCGTTGGCGGCGGCGTGGGCCGCCGGTTCGATGACCTCCCACACCTGCGCGATCAACCCGTCGGCGATCCGCAGGACGTCGACCACCACGATCTCCGGCCCTGCCCCGGGTAGTCGGCGTCGCGAGTGCACCACGACGTGGTCGCCGTCGGCCAGCAGGTGCAGGATGTCGACCCGCATGCCGGTGGTCGGGCCGAGCGCGGCGCGGACCGCGGCGAGCCACTGCGCCCTGGTCGAGGTTGTCGAATCCGACCGGTGATGGGTGAAGTCCTCGCTCAGGTACGAGGCGAGCGTGTCGACGTCGCCGGTGTCGACGAGCCCCGCCAACGCACGCCCGACGATGCTCTTGTTCTCGCTGGTCATGGCCGCAAGTGTTTCCCCGCCCCCGGTGCTTGTCGATGACATCGCACTTCATGGCGTCCCGGGCGAGGGTGAGTAGGGTCATGATCGTGTATGCGGTCGGGGAACTGCTGCGGCAGTGGCGCAAGCGCCGAGGGCTCAGCCAACTCGACCTGGCGATCGCCGCCGACGTCTCGGCTCGGCACGTCAGCCTGGTCGAGACCGGCAGGTCCACGCCCAGCGCCGACATGATCCTCCGGCTCGCCGACCAGCTCCACGTGCCACTACGTGACCGCAACCACCTGTTGCTCGCCGCCGGCTTCGCGCCCCGGTACGCGCAGCGCCCGCTCGACGACGCCGCCCTGTCGGGCGCCCTCGACGCGGTCCGCAGGGTACTGCGGGCACACGAGCCGTACCCGGCGCTGGTCTTCGACCGCCGGTGGAACATCGTCATGACCAACCGCGCGGTCGACAGGTTCTTCGCGTACGTGGCCCCCGACCTGTTGCGGCCACCGGTGAACCTGGTCCGACTCGGCTTGGACCCGCGCGGTCTCGCCTCTCTGGTCGTCAACCTGGCGGACGTACGGGCGGTGTTCCGCAGCCGGATCGCACGCCAGCTCGCCGCCGCTCCCGACGCGACGCTCGCCGCGCTCTACGAGGAACTGCTCGGCCCGCAGCCCGAGGAGCCGTCGAGCGACCGGATCGACGCCGACGTGGTGCTCCCGATGATCCTCCGCGTCGACGGTCGAGAGCTGCGGCTCTTCTCGACCATCACCACGTTCGGCACGCCGACGGACATCACCATCGAGGAGATCGCTGTCGAGTCCTACTATCCCGCGGACGCGGAGAGCGCCGCCTACTTCACACGGTAGGGCCCGGCCTGGTCGGTCACCAGGCCGGGCCCCCGTGCACACCCCCGGTCAGCCGGTGGTCAGGATGAACCTCTCCCAGGCCCCGACCGACGCACGGTTGGCGATCAGCGATCCGGCCCCGGCGTTCTCGGCGCACACGATCTGGTTGTTGACGGTGGCCCGCAGGCTCACCGTCCCGTCCGAGTTCGTGATGAGCTGGAACGTCTCCCACGACCCGATCGCCGTGGCGCTGGCGACCAACGGGTTGGCACCCGCGTTCGCGGCCGAGACATAGAGCCCGTTGGCCCGCGACCGCAGCGCGATGTTGCCGTTGCCGGCGTCCACCCTGTCGAACTGCTCGGTCGTGCCGCCGACGCTGGCTTTGTTGGCGATCAACGCGGTGGTGCCGACCGCCGACACGTACTGGTTGTTGACCTGCGCCCGCAGCGTGCTCACCGGCGTGCTGCTACCGGTGCCGGTGGTGAAGGTGAACGCGTCGACGTCGAACAGGTAGCCGGACCCACCCTTGAACACCAGGTACAGCGTCGTCGACGCGGTGGGCGGGTTGCTGATCGTGGCGGACGCGTCGACGAACGTCTCCCAGTTGCCGGTCACCGGCACCGTGACGGTGCCCAGCAGGGAGCCGGTCGCCGAACCGGCCCGGACCTCGATGGTGCCGCCCGCACCGGCCGACGACGCCCGCACGGTGATGCGGTTGGCGTTGGCCAGGTTGTACGGCTGGTACGAGATCCAGTCGTTGTTCTCGATGAACCCGGCGGTGCGGCCACCCTCGGCGCTGGTGTGGTCGGTGGCCTGGACACCGGACGTGGCGCCGAAGTGCTCACCCTGACGGTGCTTCGGTTGCAGCGTCCTGATGCTGTGCGTGGTCAGCCCGCCGTTGTCGGTGTACGCGGCGTCGAAGACCCCGTAGATGTTCGCCGCCGAGTCGTGCTCGCCGTCGGTCGGCACGGTGATCGAGCCACTGCACCCGGTCTTCGAGGTGATCTGGTGGGCGTGGCTGTCGTGACCCAGCGCGTAGGTCAGGCTCACCTTGGAACAGTCGATCGTGCCGTCCTGCGGGTCGCTGACGCTGATCTGGTACGAGATCGTGTCACCGAAGTTGAACAGTTGCCCGTCGGCGGGCGAGGTGAGCGTCACCGTCGGGGCCGTGTTGCCCACTGTGATGACCAGGCTCGCCGTGCCGGTCAGCCCGGTCGGGTCGGTGACCCGCAACGTGGGGGAGTAGGTGCCGTTGGTGGTGTACGTCTTCGTCGGGTTCGCCGCCGTCGACGTGGTGCCGTCGCCGAAGGTCCACAGGTAGCTGAGCGACCCGCCCTCGGGGTCGGAGCTGCCGGCCGACGAGAAGTTGACCGTCAGCGGGTTGGCTCCGGAGGTGGGGTTGGCCGAGGCGACAGCGATCGGGTTGCGGTTGCCGCCACCGATGTACTCGATCCGGAACAGCGCCTGGTTGTTCGAGCCGGTGCCGTAGTCCAGCACGTAGAGCGCGCCGTCCGGGCCGAAGGCCATGTCCATGACCTGCGTGCCGGACCACGGGAAGTTGGAGATCTCCCCGCGGGAGCCGTCGGAGTTGATCGCGATGGGCTTGATCCAGCGGCGGCCGTACTCACCCGCGAAGAACAGGCCGTTGAGCGACTGCGGGAACTTGACGCTGGAGTTGAGCGAGGCGTCGTACCGGTAGACCGGCCCGGCCATCGGCGACTCCGAGCCGCTGCCGAACTCCGACGGTGAGCCGGAGTCGCCGGCGTACTTGATCCAGGCCGCCTTAGCCGCGGGCAGGGTCTGCAAGCCGGTGTTGCGGAACGAGTTGTTCGTCGGCCCGCCCGTGCAGTTGTACTTCGACTGCGACGGCCCGGACGGGAAGGTGTATTCGTTGTACGTTTCGGTGCTGGTGTTGCTGCCGGTGCAGTACGGCCAGCCGAAGTTGCCGGGTGCGGTGATCCGGTTGAACTCGACCTGACCCGACGGGCCCCGGCTGGAGTTGGTGCTTCCCGAGTCGGGACCGTAGTCGCCGACGTAGACGACGCCGGTCGCCTTGTCGACGCTCATCCGGAACGGGTTGCGCATACCCATCGCGTAGATCTCCGGCCGGGTGTTGGCCGTGCCGGGGGCGAACAGGTTGCCCGACGGGATCGTGTACGTGCCGTCCGACTGCGGTTTGATCCGCAGCAGCTTGCCCCGCAGGTCGTTGGTGTTACCGGCCGAGCGCTGGGCGTCGAACTGCGGGTTGCGGTCGGTCCGCTCGTCGAGTGGCGCGTAGCCCGACGACTCGAACGGGTTGGTGTCGTCGCCGGTGGTCAGGTACAGGTTGCCGGCGGCGTCGAAGTCCAGGTCACCCCCGACGTGGCAGCACTGCCCACGGTCGTTGGCGACCTGGAGCACGATCTTCTCGCTGCCCAGGTTGAGCGTGTCGTCGCTGTTGAGGGTGAACCGCGACAGCCGCAGGTGTCCCTTCCACCGGTCCCAGTCGGACTGCGAGCCGGTGGTCGGGGCGTCCCCGGACGGGGTGCTCAACGTGGGGGAGTAGTACAGGTAGATCCACCGGTTGGTGGCGAAGCCGGGGTCGACGGCGACGCCCTGCAACCCCTCCTCGTCGTGGGTGTAGACCGACAGGGTGCCGGAGGTCTTGGTGTTGCCGGCCACGTCGGTGACCCGCAGGACGCCGTTGCGGGCGGTGTGCAGCACCGAGCGGTTGGGCAGGACGGCCAGGGACATGGCCTCACCCAGCTCGGCCGAGCCGGTGGCGAGTTTGACCTGTTGATAGTCGCTGGCGGGAATCACCACGGCCTGTGCGGCGGTGGGGGCTGCGGCCACGGCCAGGGCCACGCTCGCGACGGTGGTGACCGCCGCGACCAGGGCCCGGGACCAGCGCCGGGGGTACGAGAGCATGATCGTCCTTTCTCGACGACCGGGGGTGCGGGCGCGCGGGGGCGCACCACGACCAGGTGGGGTGGTGAAGAACGGGTGGGGAACAGGTCAGCTGGTGGTGACCAGGTCGAACTTCTCCCACTGGCCGATGGAGGTCCGGTTGGCGATCAACGGGGAGGCGCCCGCGTTGTCGGCGGAGACGTACCGGCTGTTCACGGTGGCGCGCAGGCTCACCGTGCCGTCGGAGTTGCGGACCAGCTGGAACGTCTCCCAGGCGCCGGCGCTGCCCCGGTTGGCGATCAGCGCAGCGGCTCCGGCGTTCTCGGCCGCGACGTACTGCCCGTTGCTCTTGGCCCGCAGCGCCACGTTGCCGTTGGCGACGTTGACCAGGTCGAACCGCTCGCTCGTGTTCACCGAGGTCTTGTTGGCGATCAGCGCGGTGGTCGAGTTGGGCGCGCTGACGTACTGGTTGTTGGCGCGTGCCCGCAGGGTGGAACCGCTGACGGTGGGCGGCGGGGTGGTCGTGCGCGGCGAGCAGTCGGCAGTCACGGAGCCCGCGGCGACCTGGAGGCCACCGAGCAGCATCTTCGTGAAGTTCGGGTCGGTGTACGACGCCTCGGTGTGCCCCAGGCCGGTGTACCAGGCGCGTCCACCGCCGTACGCCTTGCACCAGGTGATCGGGTGGTCGCCGCTCATGTTGCCGCCGCTGTAGGACGACTCGTCGAGGCTGGCGAGGACCCGAGCGGTGGACCGCGGGTTGGTGCGGTAGTTGTACCACTCGTCGGAGCGGACCCAGGTGGTGCCGAGGTGGGCGGTCGACGGGTTGGTCTGGTCCTCGATCTTCACGGTCGCCGTCTGGATCGCCGGGTGCGAGTTGAACCACGCACCGACCAGCGCGCCGTAGAACGGCCAGTCGTACTCGGTGTCGGCCGCGGCGTGCACGCCGACGTAGCCGCCACCAGCGGCGATGTACGACTCGAAGGCCGTCTGCTGGCTGGAGTTGAGGACGTCACCGGTCGTCGACATGAACACCACAGCCTGGTACTGGGCCAGGTTGGAGGTGGTGAACTGGGCGGCGTCCTCGGTCGCGGTAACGGTGAAGCCGTTGGCCGAGCCGAGCTGCTGGATCGCGGCGATGCCGTTGGGGATGGACGAGTGCCGGAAGCCGGCGGTCTTGCTGAACACCAGAACCTTGGTCAGTGGTGCCGCCGAGGCGGGGGTCGGCAGGGCGACCAGACTGGCCAGCATGACTGCCAGGCCGGTGACGAGTGCCAACAGGCGGGGACGGGAACGCATGGTCTTGCTCCTCTGCTGAGCGTCGACCTCAGGCTGTGCAGGCGGGCAGGCCGAAGGCCGCGATGGCGGTGGTGCGGAAGCCGGGCCGCCGATGCTCGGCTGAGGTGGTACGGGGTGGTGGTGGGGGTGCGGGGGGTGGGGCGCCGAGACCAACCGCCGAACCGGACCACCCACAATGGATGGTCAGAATTCATCGACTGGCATCGTTGACGCAGTAAACCTCCGATGTCTACGCCCCGTCAAGCCCACGTGTTCGGCCCCGGGCACCCCCGCGCACGGTCGGCGTCGCCGGGAGGGCGGCACGTATGGTCGGTGACATGGCCACCGACGAAGTTCGAGAACAGCTCGCGGGGCACCTTGTGGCGCTGCCGGTCCGCGAACTGGTCGACGTTCTGCGCCGTGCTCTGCCGCCGCGTCGCCATGAGGATGAGGTCGGCGATCGTCGCCGGCACCGCGTACAGGGCGCGGGCCTCATCGACGCCACCGGCGAAGTCGTTCAGGAAGGCGTTCTCGCTCAACTGTGCGTACCCCTCGTGATGCGCGAGGCCGGCATTCGCCGGTGGCGTGGGGAACGTCGCGGCGAGCGCGTCCGGCGTTCGGGTCGCGACGTACACCAGAGCGGTAACCGTCGGATGATTGCCGGCCTCGCTGATGATCGTGCCGGTCCAGGAGTGGCCCGCCAGCACCGTCGGCCCGTCCTGTCGGTCGAGGGCGCGGTTGGTGGCATGCCGTCGCTCGTTTGTCGACGGCTCCGACCCGCCACTCTTCCGTACGCCGGTCGGGCCGGTGGGCCGAACGCCTAGGCTTCAGCCGCTCCGCGCACCGGCTCCGGTGCGCGGGCGTTCCAGTCCAGGTGGTCGCGGTAGCGATGTCGCAGGACGGTCCAGCTGGCCGAGAACGGAATCGCCCCCATGGCCACCACGCCCAGGACGTTCGCGCCGACCACGTCGAAGACCGCCCCGACGTCACCGAACAGCTGCGCGACCGTCTGGAACGCGACGTGCAGGCCGATGCCGGCCCAGATGTCGCCGGTGGCGGCACGGAAGGCACCCAACAGCACTGCGAAGACGAAGAAGAGCGCCAGTCGGTCGACGGATCTGGCCGCCCCGATGAGGAACCCGAACACCGTGAACAGCACTGCCTGCCCGATGACCGCCTGCCAGGTGGGCAGCCGGGTGGCGAGCTGGTGTTGCAGGTAGCCGCGGAAGACCAGCTCCTCCGGCAGCGCCTCCTTGAGGAAGACCAGCACGACCAGCAGCGCCGCCACGCGCAGCGCGTCCCCGACGGACGTCCGGAGACTGATCTCGACCCAGCCCAGACCGAGGCAGAGCGCGAACCCCGCCGCAGCGGGAACGAGCCAACAGGCCATGCCGAACAGCAGACGCCGCCAGCCGGCCCGCAGCGACGGCAACCCGAGGCCGGCCCAGGGCCGACGGTCCAGGACGCGACGGGCGACGACCACCAGGGGTACGACGACAGCGCTGGTGAGGACCGCCCCGGCCGCGTGGGTGGTCCGGTCGTATTCACTGCCGAGCAGGGCGCCCAAGAGCAGCCACAGCAGCACGGCGGCGGTGACCACGACGAGGACCCGCCAGGGCAGGGCGAGGCGGGGTCCGGCGCTCACCGTGCGCGGCGTGGGCGGCGGCGTCAAGGGCGGACCGTCAGCGACCGAGGACGAGATAGGCGAGGCCGAGAACACCCCGGTAACCGCCGACGTACTCACGCAACCGGTCGTCGAGTTCCACGCGGACCTCGGCCGCACGGGGGTCCTCCGGGTACGTCAGCAGCCACTCCTGCCGCCCGGCGAGCCAGGTGGACTCGAAGTCGTCCCATTCCCGCTGGTCGGCGGTGCTCAGGTGCAGCAACCGCCAACCCCGCTCTCGGGCGGCCTCGACCAGCTCGGGAAGGGTCGGGACGTCGGGGCCGAAGACCTCGGCGATCTCCGGCGTGGGGGACCGTTCCCAGTAGGCGTCGCCGAACAGCAACCGCCCGCCGGGCTTGACCACGGCGTCGAGGGCGTCGAGGGCGGCGGTCGTGCCGCCGAAGGCGTGCGCCGAGCCGATGCAGAGGACCCGGTCGGCCGGTTCCTGCCAGGCCGCCGCCTCCCCCTTCACGAAGGCGACGTGCCGGTTCAGCGACCGATTCTCGGCCAGCCGTCGCCCCCGGGCGAGTGCGGTCTCGTCGGTGTCGACACCGACGCCGCGGGTGGCGACCGGGCCGGACACACCGCCGACGGTGACCGCCCGCAGCAGCAGCTCGCCCCAACCGCAGCCCAGGTCGAGCACGCGTGCGCCGGGGCGGACGTCGAGTCGTTGCAGGAGCAGCGCGGCGTGCTCCGGGGAGAGCGGAGTGTTCCAGCGCATCCGTGCGTGACGGCTGGCGGCGAGGTGATCGGTCGACGGCATCCGTCGAGGGTGCCAAGCCGTGTGCGGGTTCGGCAACCCGGGCGTACGGCAGGATCGATGGGGTGGACGCGGAGCGTACGGGGCCGGCGCGGCGGCCGACCCCGCAGGAGGTGACGGCGGCGGCCGGCCGGGGTCTGCCGGACATCATCGGTCCCGGGCTGCGCGTGCTGTTCTGCGGCTACAACCCGGGCCTCTACTCGGCGGCCGTGGGGGAGCCGTTCGCCCGCCGGGGCAGCCGCTTCTGGCCGGCCCTGCACGGGGCCGGCTTCACCGACCGCCAGCTGCAGTCGTGGGAACGCGACGAGTTGTTGCGCCAGGGTCTGGGCATCACCAGCCTGAGCAACCGGGCCACCGCCCGCGCCGCCGAGCTGACGTCGGAGGAGTTGGTGGCCGGGGTGACCGGTTTGGCGGTGAAGGCCGAGCGGCACCGGCCGCGGTGGGTGGCGATCCTCGGGGTGACCGCGTACCGGATCGCCTTCGCCCGACCGAACGCCGGGCTGGGCCCGCGACCGGACCGGCTGGGCCCGGCCCGGGTCTGGGTGTTGCCGAACCCCAGCGGCCTGAACGCGCACTTTCCCCTGCCGGCGTTGACGGCCGAGTTCGCCAAGCTGCGGCGGGAGCTCGACGCCTAGCCGGCCGTGCTGACCAACCCCTGGTAGTACTGCCGCATCGCCGGGTGGTACTCGTCGAACTCCGGACGGGGTGAGCCGTCCCGGGAGGCGACGAGCAGGTCCAGGTAGTACTCCCAACCGGCGCCGACCTCGGCGATGCCCTCCACGCTGTCGAGGTGCTGCACGAACCGCAGTTCGGTGGTGCCGTCGGTCTCGGTGAGCGACAGCTCCAGCAGCCAGCTGCCGTGGTCGTCGACAGTCGACACGGCGAGACGGTGCCCCGGTTCGCACGCGTCGATGCGCATCTCACACCAGGGCTGCTCCTCCTCGTACGCCATCTGGACCCGGATGGTCCGTCCGGGCCGGGCCTCGCCCTCCCACGGGCCGAACCAGCGGGCCGTGCGCTCCGGCTCGGTCAGGCTGGCCCAGACGTCCGCCGCCGGGGCGCGGAAGGTCCGGGTGAGGACGAGGTCGTGGCCGACGTCGGTGCGAAACAGGCGTCCGGCGGGTGTGCGGGTCATCCGGTGTGCTCCCTTCGGTGCTCCGCCGGGCCGCGGCTGCGGCGCTCTCGGCGGGTGCGATAGACCTCGGTCTCCAGTGCGTCGAGGTGCCGGCCCCACCTGTCGGCTGTGGTGAGTGCGGTGAGCCAGTCGAGCAGCGGGGCGAGTGGGCCCGGGTCGAGCCGGTAGATCCGCTGCCGTCCGACGAGTTCGTCGCTGACCAGGCCGCTGCCGCGCAGCACCCGCAGGTGGCGGCTGATGGCGGGTCGGCTGATAGTGAACCGTTGGGCGATGTCGCCGGCGGAGAGCGGCTCCTCGCGTAACAGCGTCAGGATGTGCCGCCGCACCGGGTCGGCGATCGCGACGGCCACCTCGTCCACACCGGAAGCGTAACCCACGAGTTACAGGTTGGCGCGTCGCGGACCTGCGACGCCGCAGCCCGGTGCGTCGGTGGTGGGCACATGATCACCTGACCTGGCACTCTGTACGGCATGGCCGCCCTGCTTCGCTCCCGACTGACCGACTGGACCTTCGTCGTACCCGTGCTCGCCGTCCTGGTGTTGATCGTCACCTGGGGGCGGAACCTGCCTGGCCCGATCATCGTGGTGGTGGCGGTGCTGCTGGGCGGTGCCGTGCTCGCGGCCGTGCACCACGCGGAGGTGGTCGCCCACCGGGTGGGGGAGCCCTACGGGTCGCTCGTGCTCGCCGTCGCGGTCACCGTGATCGAGGTCGCCCTCATCGTCACGCTGATGATCAGCGGACCGGAGAAGACCCAGTCGCTCGCCCGGGACACCGTCTTCGCCGCCGTCATGATCACCTGTAACGGGATACTCGGCCTGTCCCTGCTGCTCGGGGCGCTGCGCCGCCGCGTCGCGGTGTTCAACCCGGAGGGCACCGGCGGAGCCCTGGCCACCGTGATCACCCTGGCCACCCTGAGTCTGGTCATCCCGACCTTCACCACGGCCCGGCCCGGCCCGGAGTTCAGCCCGGCCCAGCTCGCCTTCGCCGCCGTCGCCTCGCTGGCGCTCTACGGGCTGTTCGTGCTCGTGCAGACCGGCCGGCACCGCGACTACTTCCTGCCTGTCGACAGTCGGGGTCAGGTGATCGACGCCGAGGAGCACGCCAAGCCGCCGAGCACCCGCGCGGCGCTGATGAGCCTGGGGCTGCTGCTGGTGGCACTCGTCGCGGTGGTCGGCGACGCCAAGACCGTCTCCCCGACCATCGAGGCCGGCGTCGCCGCGGCGAACCTGCCGCACGCGTTCGTCGGTGTGATCATCGCCCTGCTGGTGCTGCTGCCGGAGACCCTGGCCGCCGCCCGGGCCGCCCGCCGCGACCGCGTGCAGATCAGCCTGAACCTCGCGCTCGGCTCGGCGATGGCAAGCATCGGCCTGACCATCCCGGCCATCGCGATCGCCTCGATCTGGCTGGACGGCCCGCTGCTGCTCGGCCTCGGCGGCACCCAGCTCGCCCTGCTCGCGCTCACCGCGGTGACCGCCGTCCTCACCGTGGTGCCCGGCCGGGCCAACGTGTTGCAGGGCGGCGTACACCTGGTGCTGATGGCCGCCTTCGTCTTCCTGGCCGCCAGCCCCTGACGCGGCACGGCCCGCCGGCTCGGTCGGTGGCCCGCACGGGCTGTCGGCTCGGTCGGTGGCCCGCGCCGCCCGCCGGTTCAGCCGGCGGGCGGCGGGTCCCCGGGCAGACTCTGCGCGCGGGCGTTCAGGTAACGCTGCTGCGCCAGGTTCGTCGAGCGCGACGCCGCCATCAGGTACGCCTCCCGCGCGGCGACCCACTCACCCTCCAGCTCCCACAGGTGGGCGCGGGCGGCCGGCAGTCGCGGGTCATCGGCGAGACGAGAATCGCCGGCCAGGTCGGCGAGCAGCCCTCCGGCATCCGCAGGAGACGTCGAACCCAGACCCCGCCCCCGGACACCCACCCCCCACCCACCCCACCCCCCACCAGAACCCGTGATCATGGGGTTGACGCCACGACACGCCGGACGGAACGCCGCCAACCTCATGATCACCGGGGGCGGCGGGTGGCGGATGGGGCCTAGGTTTGGTGGATGACCTTGGTGTGGGTGGTGGGCGGAGTTTTCGTGGTGGTGGCGGGTGTGGCCTGGGGAGTCGTCAGTCGGCGCGGGAGTGCCGACCCGGGGGACGATCCGAGGGCCGGGCGGGAGGCTCGGGGCCGTCAACACAGGTACGAGGCCGAGCGGCATGGTGACCAGGGTGACACGTGGCAGCGCGGGCGGGAGTCGGGTGGGTGAGCGACCCTCCTGACCGTCCGACCGGCGCAGCCGGTTGTTGATCAGGTCGCCACCCCCTGCCCCTGCGCCGGGACAACAGCAGGCGTGAACCGTCCGGCCCCGCCCTACGTGAAACCGGTGATGGGCGTGGCGGTCGTATCGTCGGGGTACACAGCGCAGCGCGAGCACCGATGTCGGGAGGCACAGTGGGGGCACGGTTCGGACGCGACGCGCGAGGCCCGGTGGCGGGTCTGCTGATCGCCGCCCTGGTCTCCCTCGCCTGCGCCGGTGGTGGGCTGGCCGAGCCGGAAGCCGAACGCCCCGGGGCGAACCCGACCGCCGCCGCACCGGGGCCGACCACCACCCGGGCCGACAGCACCACGAGCGTCGCCGAGTTCGAGCAGGACGTCGCCGACGCGCAGGCGGTCGCCGAGCGGTACTGGGCGGCCCAGTTCAAGGAGTCCGGGGAACGCTTCCGACCGATCCGGCGGATCACCCCGTACCAGCGCGACGGCGAGGTGTCCTGCGGCGGCCAGCCGTTGCCCCGCAACAACGCCGTCTACTGCTCGCAGGGCGACTTCATCGCCTACGACGTCGCCTGGTCGGTGGCGGCGTTCCGTCAGGTCGGCGACGCTTTCGTGTTCTACCTGCTCGGGCACGAGTACGCGCACGCCATCCAGGTGCGGCTCGGCATCAACTACAGCTTCACCATCCAACAGGAGTTGCAGGCCGACTGCATGGCCGGGGCGTACCTCGGCGACTCGGTGCGCTCGGGTGCCCTGACCCTGGCCGAGGGCGACCTGGACGAGTTCCGGGAGGGGGTGGCCGCGGTCGGCGACGACCCGGACCAGCCGTGGTTCGCCGAAGGGGCGCACGGCACCGCCGAGCAGCGCACCGACATGTTCTTCCGGGGGTACGAGGGCTCGCTGAAGGAGTGCGACCTGGGCTGAGCGGGTTGCCCGGATCACCCTGGAGCCCGTTGCCGCCACCGGCCACCCGGAGTGCTGGCAGGATCGCCGGTGTCAGGTCACGACCCTGGAGGTTCCGCTGAGCAGCCATCACCCCGCCGCTGTGCTCTTCGACATGGACGGCACGTTGGTCGACAGCGAGAAGCTGTGGGACGTCGCGTTGCAGGAACTCGCGAAGGAGTACGGCGGGGAACTCTCCGTCGACGCCCGCCAGTCGATCATCGGCACCGCCATGGCCGAGTCGATGCGCATCCTGCACGACGACCTGGGGCAACCCGAGCGGGATCCGGAGATCAGCGCGGCGTGGATCAACGCCCGGATCCTGGACCTGTTCCGCACCGGTCTGCCCTGGCGTCCGGGGGCGTTCGAGCTGTTGCGGGCGGTCCGCGCGGCGGCGATCCCCACCGCGCTTGTCACCTCCAGCCCTCGGGCGCTCGTCGAGATCGCCCTGGACACCCTCGGTCGGGACAACTTCGACACGGTGGTCGCCGGCGACGAGGTGGTGGCGGCCAAGCCGCACCCCGAGCCGTACCTCACCGCGGCTCGACTGCTCGGTGTGCCGATCGGGCGGTGCGTGGCGATCGAGGACTCACCGACCGGGGTGGCCAGTGCGCTCGCCTCGGGCGCGGCGGTGCTGGCCGTACCGGCGGAGGTGCCCCTGCCGAGCACCGTCGGCGTACACCAGGTGCGGAGCCTGGCCGACGCGGACCTGGAACTGCTCGCGTCGCTGCTCGCCGATCGGGCCGCTACGACCGGCTGACCCACCCGCCGCCGGCCCGGCGACAAGCGGCGGAGACCGGACGGCCGAGGCCCCCGGTCGCGCGGATGGCGACCGGGGGCCTCGACAGTGCCGATCAGTCGTGGGCGATGGCGCCCAGGACGTTGATCCGGGCCGCCCGGACGGCCGGGAGCACCGCGGCCACCACGCCGATGATGGCGGCGAGACCGAGGAAGACACCCATCTGCCCCCAGGGCAGGATCAGGTCGGTGATGCCCTCGTCCTTGAGGGCCTCGACCACCGCCGCGCCGAGGCCGGTGCCCACGGCCACGCCGAGCAGCGCGCCGAACACCGAGATCACCACCGCCTCCACGGTGATCATGCCCATGGTCTGGGACCGGCGAAGGCCGATCGCCCGCAGCAGACCCAACTCGCGGGTCCGCTCCAGCACCGACAGGGCCAGGGTGTTGATGATGCCGAGCACCGCGATCACGATGGCCAGCGCGAGCAGGATCTGGATCATCGTGAGCAGCCCGTCGAGCGAACTCATCTGCTGCTTGATGAACGCGTCCCGGTCGGCCACCGACACCTCGGGGCTGTCCGCGAGCAACGCCTCCACCTGCGGCTGGACGTCGGACACCCGGGTGCCCGGGGCCAACTGGATGAAGCCCTGGATCGGCTGCGGGATCGCGAAGTCCTTCGCCGCCGTCGCCGGCAGTGTCACCGGGTTGGTCAGTTGCGACGACTCGTAGATGCCGCTGATCGTGTAGGTGCGTGCCTCACCCCGGGTCAGCTGCACGCTGACAGTGGAGCCCACCGACCAGCCACGCGAGGTGGCAGTGTCGGAACTGGCCAGCATCTGGGTCGGCCCGAGCCGGTCGATGTCACCGGCGGTCTGCTTCGCGCCGAAGATCTGCCGCAGCGACGCGATGTCGCTGCTCGCCGCGACCCAGGTGCTCTCCCCGTCGATCCGCCCCATGTCGCCGTACTCGCCGTCGACCAACCGCACACCGGGTAGGGCCTTGGCCTGGTCGAGGACCCCCGGGTCGAAGGTGGGCGGACGCGGGCCGCCCTGCTGGCCGGCGATCACCAACTCGGCCTTGATGGTGTCCTGAGCGAGCGCGCTGATGCTGCCCTTTGCCGAGTCCAGGATGACGGTGACGCCGGTGACGAGAGCGATGCCGACCATCAGCGCGGCGGCAGTGATCGCCGTACGACGCGGGTTGCGCCCGGAGTTGAGCCGGCCCAGCTTGCCCGGCACCGACCAGGAGAAGATCGCCCCGAGCAGGCTCACCACCGGCCGGCTGATCAGCGGCGTCAACAGCGCCACCCCGATGAAGGCGAACAGCACCCCACCGAGGATCGTGGCCAGGGTCTGCCCACCGGCGTTGCCGCTGAGCCCGAGGAACAGCAGCACCGCACCGACGCCGGTGACCAGCGACCCGGCCACCGTGACCTTCGTCAACGGCCGGTCCGGGGTGGCCACGTCCTGCATGGCGGCGATCGGCGGGATCCGGGACGCCCGCAGCGCCGGCAGCAACGCCGCCACCACGGTGATCACCAGACCGACGGCGAACGACCCGATCACCGCGGCCGCCGGCACACCGATGCCGGCCAGGGTGAGCCCACCGGCGAGCTTGCCGAACAGGAACGCCAGCAGCGCGCCCACCCCGATGCCGGCGGCGAGGCCGAGCACCGACGCGATCAACCCCACCGCGATGGCCTCCAACACCACCGAACCGATGATCTGCCGGCCGCTCGCCCCGATGGCGCGCATCAGCGCCAACTCCCGGGTCCGCTGCGCCACGATGATCGAGAAGGTGTTGAGGATCAGGAAGGTGCCCACCAGCAGCGCCACCGCGGCGAAGCCGAGCAGGATCTTGTTGAAGAAGGACAGGCCCTCCTTCAGGCTGGCCGAGGCGTCCGCGGCCACCTGCTCGCCGGTCTTCACCTCGAAGTCCGGGCCCAGGGTGCGGGCCACGTCGTCGCGCAGCTTCCCGTCGGAGACCCCGCCGGCGGCCTGCACAGTGATGCTGCTGAACACGTCCGGCTCACCCAGCATCAGCCGCTGCGCCACCGGCGTGGTGAAGAAGACCTCGTTGACCCCGCCGATCGAGTCCCGGTCACCGCTGTAACCGAAGACGCCGACCAGTGTGAAGTCCCGCTTCTTCGACTCGAACGCCGTGAGCACGCCCACCTTCTGGCCGACCTGCACCTTCGCGGCAGTGGCCAACGCCTTGTTGATGACGATCTCGTCCTCGGCCTGCGGCGCGCGCCCCTCGCGCAGCTTCAGCAACTCGCTCTCGCCGGTCCAGTTCTCGCCCAACTGCGGCGGACCGAACGAGGTGACCACCTTGCCGTTGCTGCCGATCACCCGGGCACCGTCGGCGTTGACGACCCCGGTCGCCGAGGCCGCCCCCGGCACCTGCTTCACCCGGTCCACCAGGGCGGCCGGCAGCGGGGCGACGGTCTGCTCGCCCTCCATCTCGTTCACCTGAACCTTCGGCTTCGCCGCGACGTTCACGTCGATCTCGGAGAAACCGTCGGCGAACACCGAGTCGAAGGACCGGCCCAGCGTGTCGGTGAGCACGAACGCGCCGGAGACGAACATCACCCCGAGCACCACCGCCAGGCCGGACAGGATCAGCCGGACCTTGCGGGCCAGCAGACTCTTCATCGTCGCGCGGAACATCAGTTGCCCACCTCGGCCGGGGTGTCCAGCTTCTTCATGGTGTCCAGCACCGTCTCGGCGGTCGGCTCGATCAGCTCCGAGACGATCTCACCGTCGGCGAGGAAGACCACCCGGTCGGCGTACGCGGCGGCCGTCGGGTCGTGGGTCACCATCACGATGGTCTGGCCGTGCTCCCGGACCGAGTTGCGCAGGAAGTTGAGCACCTCCGCGCCGGAGCGCGAGTCCAGGTTGCCGGTCGGCTCGTCCGCGAAGATCACCTCGGGGCGGGAGACCAGCGCCCGGGCGCACGCCACCCGCTGCTGCTGCCCACCGGAGAGCTGCGCCGGCCGGTGGTCCAGCCGGTCCTTCAGACCCACCGTCTCGATCACCGTGTCGTACCAGGCCTGGTCCGGCTTGCGCCCGGCGATCGACAGCGGCAGAAGGATGTTCTCCTTGGCGGTCAGCGTCGGCAGCAGGTTGAACTGCTGGAAGATGAAGCCCACCTTGTCGCGCCGCAGCTTCGTCAGCCCCGCGTCACCCAAGCCGGTGACGGTCGTCTCGCCGATCGCCACCGTCCCCTTGGTCACCGAGTCCAGACCGGCCAGGCAATGCATGAGCGTCGACTTACCGGAACCCGACGGGCCCATGATCGCGGTGAAGCGGCCACGTTCGAACTCCGCGCTGACCCCCCGCAGCGCGACGACCTGAGCCTCGCCGCTGCCGTACACCTTCCACACGTCGTTCGCCCGGGCCGCGGCCTGCGCCTGCTGGCCTACCGTCGCGGTCACGTCATCTACCTCTTCCGTCTGTCCGAAAATGCACGCCGCCCCCCGATGGTCCGGCGCGACTGTTCAATCATCGGTGCTGCGTACGCCCCACCCGTCCGACCCTGGGGGGACCCGGAGCGGATTTCCCGCTGCGGGTGCACCCCCATGCCGGATCAGGGTTGCCCCTGAGTCGAGGCTGGTCGACCGTTTTCCCACAGCGCCGGGCGGCAGCACCGACACGTCCACCTGACGCCACAGGAGGGTCAACCGAACCAGGCCATCTCCGGTCACGGTAGGTGACTGTGGCAACGGCCGCCGTCCCCCCACGGAGGGATCTTCGAGTACGCCGAGTGAGGTACCCGGGCCGGTCCGGCTACGCCCGGGGGCGGACCAGACCCGACTCGTACGCCAGCACCACCGCCTGCACCCGGTCGCGCAGCCGCAGCTTCGTCAGCACATGCCCGACATGGGTCTTGATGGTGGTCTCGCTCACCGACAGGACCGTCGCGATCTCGGCGTTCGACAGCCCTCGGGCCACCTGCACGAGCACCTCGCGCTCCCGCTCGGTAAGCGCGTCGAGCACCGCCGCCGGGGTCGCCGCCGGGTCGGGCAGCAGCTCGGCGAAGCGGTCCAGCAGTCGCCGCAGGATCCGCGGGCTCACCACCGCGTCCCCACCCGCGACAGTGCGGATCGCCGCGATCAGGTCCTCGGCCGGCACGTCCTTGGCCAGGAACCCGCTGGCGCCGGCCCGCAACGCGCCCACCACGTACTCGTCCAGGTCGAAGGTGGTGAGCACCAGCACGCGCACCGGTAGCCGGGCGCCGACGATGGCCCGCGTCGCCGCCACCCCGTCCATCCGGGGCATCCGGATGTCCATCAGGACGACGTCGGGAAGCAGCCGGCGGGACAGCTCCACCGCCTCCACGCCGTCACCGGCCTCGGCCACCACGTCCAGGTCGCTCTCGGCGCCCAACACCATCCGGAACCCGGTCCGCAGCAGCGGCTGGTCGTCGGCGAGCAGGATCCGCACCGGCCGCGCCTGATCGGTCATCTCGTCTCCCGTGCCGCCGACGTCGTGGCGCGCACCGGTCATCCTCGCGTACCGGAGCCGGTGCGTCGCGGATCACGGTAGAGGCAGGCCGGTCGCCCTGTCCCGACCGCGGCGGCACCGCTGCGGTCAGGCTTGCGGCGTCGGCCGGCGGCGGGTGACCCCGGCGGGCCCGAACCGTCGCCGGGCGTACGCCTCGGTCAGGAGGCCGTCACTCGTCGGCACCCGGCGCCACCGGGGCGGACCGGGAGTCGCGCAACGGGTCGACTGTCGCCGCGGCGACCGGGAACGGCGGCGGGGTGCCGCCGAAGCTGGGACAGAGCGCCTGGTGGCTGCACCAGTCGCAGAGCCGGCTGGGTCGGGGCCGGAAATCCTGCCGGGCGGTGGCCTGCTCGATCGCCCGCCACAGCGCCACCACGGTGCGCTCGAAGCGGACCAGCTCGTCGGCGTCCGGGGTGTAGTCCAACACCTCGGCGTCGCGCAGGTAGAGCAGCCGCAGCACCCGGGGCACCACCCCCCGCGTGCGCCACAGCACCAGGGCGTAGAACTTGAGCTGGAACAGCGCCCGCGCCTCGAACGCCTCCCGCGGAGCACCGCCGGTCTTGTAGTCGACCACCCGCAGCGCGCCGTCCGGAGCGACGTCGAGCCGGTCGAGGTAACCCCGGATCAGCAACTCCTCGTCGACGACCGCGGAGATCAGGCTCTCGCGTTCGGCCGGCTCCAGACGGGTCGGGTCCTCCACCGCGAAGTAACCCTGCAACAGGCCGGCGGCCGAGCGGAGGAACTCCACCGGGCCGGCCGGCTCCGCGCCGTCGAAGATCCCGGACAGCTCCGGCTGCTCGGTGACCAGCCGGTCCCACTGGGGGGCCACCAGGTCGCCGGCCGCCTCCGGCGTGCGGTCGGTGGCCGGCAGGTCGAACAGGCGCTCCAGCACCGCGTGCACGAGCGTGCCCCGGGCCTGCTCGATGGTGGTGCGCTCGGGCAGCCGGTCGATGCTGCGGAACCGGTAGAGCAGCGGGCAGGTCTTGAAATCCGCCGCCCGTGACGGAGACAGCGAGGCCCGCACCGTCGGCGGCGTCGAGGCCGCGGGGGAGGGATGAGAGGTGGTGACCGATTCCGCCGTCATGTCGGCAAAGGTTAGGGCACCGGTGTGACACCTACCGCCGCCCGCCCCACACAGCGACGGTCCGTAGCATCGTGGCGATGGAGCAGACAACCAGGCCACCGCGCCGACCAGACCGACGCCTCGGCCTGAACGTCGGCCGGGTGTTCGGGGTGCCGCTGCACCTCAACGGCTCCATGGTCCTGCTCGCGGTGCTCATCGCGGTGCTGTACGGCGAGTTCGCCCGCCGGCAACTGGGCCTGCCGCAGCTCAGCGGCTACCTGATCGGGTTCGGGTTCGTCGTCTCGCTGCTCGGCTCGGTGCTGCTGCACGAGCTGGGCCACGCCCTCACCGCCCGGCGCTACGGCATCGGTGTGCGCGGGATCACCCTGGAACTGCTCGGCGGTTACACCGAGATGGACCGGGACGCCCCGTCGCCCCGCGTCGATCTGCTGGTCTCGCTCGCCGGGCCGGCGGTCTCCGCGGTGCTCGGCGTCTTGGCGGTCGCCGCCACCCTCGCGTTGCCGGACGGGACCGTGGCCCACCAGCTCGCCTTCCAGCTCGCGGTCAGCAACGTCATCGTGGCGCTGTTCAACAGCCTGCCCGGGCTGCCGCTCGACGGCGGCCGTGCGTTGCGCGCCGCCGTCTGGGGGCTCACCAGCGACCGGCACCTCGGCACCGAGGTCGCCGGGTGGGCCGGCCGGATCGTCGCCGTCGGCACCGCCGGCCTGGTCGTGCTGCTCACCGTCGAGCGACGGCTGGCGCCGTTGGCGCTGCCGCTGATGCTGCTGGTCGCCGTCACCCTCTGGCGTGGTGCCGGGCAGTCGATCCGGGCCGCCCGGGTCAGCCGCCGGTTCCCGCTGATCGACCTCGCCCGGCTGGCCCGGCCGACCTGGCCGGTGACCACCGGGACACCACTGGCCGAGGCGCAGCGCCGACACGCCGAGAGCGGCCAGCCCGGCTCCGCGCTGCTGGTCACCGACTCCACCGGCCGACCGGTGGCGCTCGTCGACCCGGCCGCCGCCGACGCGGTGCCCGTCGAGCGCCGACCGTGGCTGGCGGTGGACGCTGTCGCCCGGTCACTCGGCACACTCCCCACGTTGCCCGTCGGGTGGGACGGCGAGCGGGTGATGGAGGCCGTACAGACCCACCCGGGCGCGCAGTACGTGGTGACGTCAGGCGAAGATGTCGTCGGCATTCTGCACATCGCGGACCTGGCACAGCTCCTCGAACCCAACCGGAAGATGACACCGTGACCGCAACTCCCTCCACCGTCGCCGCCGACCCCGCAAACCCGGCGCTGACACCCGTGCACCGGGGGCCGTTCCGGCCCGGCGACCGGGTCCAGCTGACCGACCCCAAGGGGCGCATGCACACCGTGACGCTGGAGCCCGGCAAGGAGTTCCACACCCACCGCGGCATCCTGGCGCACGACGCGCTGATCGGGCTCCCCGACGGCAGCGTGGTGACCACCTCCGGGGGCGGCACCGCGTTCCTGGCCCTGCGGCCGCTCCTGTCGGACTACGTGCTGTCCATGCCCCGCGGCGCCCAGGTGATCTACCCGAAGGACTCGGCGCAGATCGTCGCCATGGGCGACATCTTCCCCGGCGCCAAGGTCCTCGAGGCCGGTGCCGGCTCCGGCGCGCTGAGCTGCTCCCTGCTGCGCGCCGTCGGCACCGAGGGCGAGCTGCACTCGTTCGAGCTGCGCGACGACTTCGCCCAGATCGCCAAACGCAACGTCGAGGCGTTCTTCAACGGGCCGCACCCCTCGTGGAACCTGCACGTCGGCGACGTCGCACAGTGCCAGGAGACCGGGTTCGATCGGATCATCCTGGACATGCTGACCCCCTGGGAGACCCTCGACATGGTCGAGCGGGCGCTGGTGCCCGGAGGGGTGTTCATCGGCTACGTCGCCACCACCCCGCAGCTCTCCGAGCTGGTGGAGGCGCTGCGCGAGCGCGGCGGCTGGACCGAGCCCCGGGCCTGGGAGTCGCTGGTGCGTGACTGGCACGCCGAGGGCCTCGCCGTCCGCCCGGACCACCGGATGATCGCGCACACCGCCTTCCTGGTGTCCGCGCGCAAGCTGGCCCCCGGGGTGACCGCGCCGCCGCGCCGGCGCAAACCCAGCAAGGGCACCGAGGCGTACGCGCAGCGCCGCCAGGACCTGCGCCAGGCGGAGGCGGCCCGGCAGGCCGCCGCCGCCCAGGCCGCGGACGCGCAGCCCAACGGTGCGGGGGAGATGGACAGGCCGTGACCATCGAGCTGGGTGTCGGCACCGCCGAGCAGGGGGAGACGCTGGCATGAGCCGACCGGGCTACGGCGGCGGAGACCTCCCCGCGGTCTTCCCCGACTGGTCGCCCTACCAGGACCTGGAATCAGCGGCGCGGGCCTACCTGCGCGACCCGGACGTCGCCCTGGAGGCGCTCGGCGGGGTGCTGCGCGGCGCGTCGGTGCTCGGGTTCACCCTGGAACGCTTCGTCAACGAGGTGAACGGGGTGTGGCAGGAGGTCGTCGTCTGCGACGGCAGCCGGCTCATTCTCTGGCACGGCGAGGACGTGCCGCCGGAGGAGGGCCCCCCGGGCTCGATGACCTCGTCGTTGCGGGTGGTGCCGGTCTCCACGGTCACCGAGGTGGGCTGCCGGCGGCGGCTCAACCGTGCCGAGAGCGGCGAGATCAGGGTCGACAGCATCGACGTCTACCTGCTGCTCACCTCGTTGGACGAGGCGCCGCCGAGTGAGGAGATGGCGGGCACCCCCCGGCACGACGCATTGCGCTTCGGCAAGACCCTGGACGACGGTGGGGCCGGGCAGATCGCCCGGTTGGAGGAGTTCGCGCGGTTGGTCGCCTCGGTGGTCGGCCGGCCGATGCTCTGAGGCGTACCCCGATCTGGACCCGGCCGGGCCACGCGGCCCGGCCGGTGGGTCAGTCGTCCTCGGCCTCCGGGCCGGCGACCTCGACGCCGTCGCCGCGCACCACGTGGATGCAGTCGCCCGGGCACTCCTTCGCGGAGTCGATCACCTCGAGCCGCAGGTGCGCGGGAACGTCGACCCGGCTGCCCGGCGCCATCCGCATCTCACCGTCGACGCCCTTGACGTAGGCCAGGCCGTCGATGTCGAACTCGAAAACCTCCGGCGCGTACTGCACGCAGAGCCCGTCGCCAGTGCAGAGGTCCTGGTCGACCCAGACCTGCAGTTCGTCGGTCGCGACCTCGGCCACCTGTGCACCCCCCATGTTCTCCCGTACCACGCTCCGACGGTACCCGAACGCCGGTAACGGCCCGTCAGGCCACCCTTGGCGATCAAGGTTCGGTGACGAGGGTGTTGCGTGGGACCGAATCGGCCTCATAGCGGCTAGTGTTAGGGCAGAACGTTCAAGCCCCCCGGGGAGGTGGGACGTGGCAGCACGTAGCGACGACGCGGACTCGCGCGCCGCACGGTGGGAGAAGGAAGCCCACGATCTCTCCACGCAGGTCGCGTTCCTGCAAGAGGAACTCGCCCTGGTGCGGCGTAAGTTGACCGAAAGCCCCCGACACGTCCGGCAGCTCGAAGAGCGGCTGGCGGCCACCCAGGCACAGTTGGCGCGGCTGACCGAGAACAACGACCGGCTGGTGAGCACCCTCAAGGAAGCTCGCACGCAGATCGTGACTCTCAAGGAGGAGATCGACCGGCTCGCGCAACCGCCGAGCGGGTACGGCGTCTTCCTGGCCAAGCACGAGGACGGCACGGTGGACGTCTTCACCGGTGGCCGCAAACTACGGGTCGCGGTCTCGCCCTCGCTCGACGTGGGTGACCTGCGGCGCGGCCAGGAAGTCCTGCTCAACGACGCGCTCAACATCGTGGACGCGTTCGGTTACGAGCGGGTCGGCGAAGTGGTGATGCTCAAGGAGATCCTGGAGGGGCCCAACGGCGGGCCGGGTGACCGGGCGCTCGTGGTCTCCCACTCCGACGAGGAGCGCATCGTGCACCTCGCCGAGACGCTCATCGGCTCGGCGATCCGGGCCGGCGACTCGCTCATGATCGAGCCCCGCTCGGCGTACGCGTACGAGCGGATCCCGAAGAGCGAGGTCGAGGAGCTGGTCCTGGAGGAGGTGCCCGACGTCGACTACGGCGACATCGGTGGCCTCCAGTCGCAGATCGAACAGATCCGCGACGCGGTGGAGTTGCCGTTCCTGCACGCGGACCTGTTCCGTGAGCACCAGCTCCGCCCACCCAAGGGCATCCTGCTGTACGGGCCGCCCGGCTGCGGCAAGACGCTCATCGCCAAGGCGGTGGCCAACTCGCTCGCCAAGAAGATCGCCGAGCGGCAGGGCAAGGAGAAGCACACCAGCTTCTTCCTCAACATCAAGGGCCCGGAGCTGCTCAACAAGTACGTCGGCGAGACCGAGCGGCACATCCGCCTGATCTTCCAGCGTGCCCGGGAGAAGGCCGGCGAGGGCACGCCGGTGATCGTGTTCTTCGACGAGATGGACTCGATCTTCCGGACCCGCGGCTCCGGTGTCTCCTCCGATGTGGAGAACACGATCGTCCCGCAGCTGCTCAGCGAGATCGACGGCGTGGAGGGGCTGGAGAACGTCATCGTCATCGGCGCCTCCAACCGGGAAGACATGATCGACCCGGCGATCCTGCGCCCCGGTCGTCTCGACGTGAAGATCAAGATCGAGCGACCGGACGCCGAAGCGGCGAAGGACATCTTCTCCAAGTACATCCTCCCCGGGCTGCCCCTGCACCCGGACGACCTGGCCGAACACGGCACCGACCCCCAGGCCACCGTCGCGGCGATGATCGACGCCGTGGTGCTCCGGATGTACTCCGAAACCGAGGAGAACCGATTCCTCGAGGTCACCTACGCCAACGGTGACAAGGAAGTCCTCTACTTCAAGGACTTCAACTCCGGCGCGATGATCCAGAACATCGTCGACCGGAGCAAGAAGATGGCCATCAAGGAGTTCCTCACCTCGGGCCGCAAGGGGCTGCGCCTGCAGCACCTGCTCGACGCCTGCGTCGACGAGTTCCGCGAGAACGAAGACCTCCCCAACACCACGAACCCCGACGACTGGGCGCGCATCTCCGGCAAGAAGGGCGAGCGGATCGTCTACATCCGCACGCTCGTCTCCGGCGGCAAGGGCGCCGAGGCCGGCCGGTCCATCGAGACCGCCAGCAACACCGGCCAGTACCTCTGACCCACCAGCGAAGGTGTCCGCCACTGCGGCGGACACCTTCGCCGTGGGCAGGTCAGGCAGCGCCGTGGGCGCCGACCGCCGCGCATTCCGACACCGCATCCATCGAACTGTTCCGGCCCGCCGGCACTCACCTGCGGAGTACAGGCGCCCACGGCGGACTACGCTCGACCTGACGGGGGACCGGGTCGGGCGAGCGAAGCGGGTAGGTCGATGAGCGTAAGACGGATCATGGGCACCGAGGTCGAATACGGCATCTCCGTGCCCGGGCAGGCCGGAGCCAACCCGATGGTCACCTCATCGCAGGTGGTCAACGCCTACGGGGCACGTCCGGAACTCAACCGGGGCGGCCGGGCCCGATGGGACTACGAGGAAGAGTCGCCGCTGCGCGACGCCCGCGGTTTCACCTACTCCGGTGCCGCGTACGACCCCGCCGAGGCTCTCGCCGACGAAGACCTCGGCCTGGCCAACGTGATACTCACCAACGGCGCACGGCTCTACGTGGACCACGCGCACCCCGAATACTCCACTCCGGAGGTCACCACCCCCCGGGACATCGTGCGGTGGGACAAGGCCGGCGAACGGGTGATGGCCGAGGCGTCCCGCCGGGCCGCCACCATCCCCGGCACCCAACCGATCCACCTCTACAAGAACAACACCGACAACAAGGGCGCCAGCTACGGGGCCCACGAGAACTACCTGATGCGCCGGCAGACGCCATTCGCCGACATCGTGGCGTACCTGACGCCGTTCTTCGTCACCCGGCAGATCGTCTGCGGAGCCGGCCGGGTCGGCATCGGTCAGGACGGCGGCCAGAGCGGCTTCCAGATCTCCCAACGTGCGGACTTCTTCGAGGTCGAGGTCGGCCTGGAGACCACGCTCAAGCGGCCCATCATCAACACCCGCGACGAGCCGCACGCCGACGCCGACAAGTACCGCCGACTGCACGTCATCATCGGCGACGCCAACCTCTCCGAGATCTCCACCTACCTCAAGGTCGGCACCACGGCGCTGATCCTCACGATGATCGAGGAGAAGGCGCTCGGCGGCGACCTCGGCATCGCCGACCCGGTGAGCGAGTTGCGCGCCGTCAGCCACGACCCCACCCTGACGCACCGCATGCGACTGCGCGACGGCCGTCGACTCACCGCCCTCGACCTGCAGTGGGCGTACCTGGAGCGGGTCCGGTCCTTTGTCGACGACAGGTACGGCACCGACGCCGACGAGCAGACCGTCGACGTGCTCGACCGCTGGGAGAGCGTCCTCGACCGACTGGGCCGGGATCCGATGCTCTGCGCCGACGAGTTGGACTGGGTGGCCAAGCTGCGGCTGCTGGAGGGCTACCGGGAGCGGGAGAAGCTCGGCTGGGGCTCACACAAGCTGCAACTCGTCGACCTCCAGTACTCCGACGTCCGGCCGGAGAAGGGCCTCTACCACCGTCTGGTCGGCCGGGGGGCGATGAAGACGCTGCTCACCGACGACGAGACCCGCACCGCGATGACCGAGCCGCCGGAGGACACCAGGGCCTACTTCCGGGGGCGCTGCCTCGCCCAGTACGCCTCCGAGGTGGTCGCCGCGAGCTGGGACTCGGTGATCTTCGACGTGGGCCGGGAGTCGTTGGTCCGGGTGCCGATGATGGAACCGGAGCGGGGCACCCGCGCGCACGTCGGTGCCCTGTTCGACCGCTGCGCCAGCGCCAAGGACCTGCTGGAGACGTTGACCGGGGGCTGATCCCGGGTGCGAATGCCCGCCGTGTGCCGCAAGCCGGCGCGCGGCGGGCTTTTCGTCGCCCGCGCGAGGTAAGTTCATCGCAGACGATCGTGGAGGAGGCAGCAATGGCCACTCATGACAGCGGCGGCCAGTCGCAGTCCGGCAAGTCCCGTCAGGGCGAGGAAATCGAGGACGTCACCACCGAGGCAAACCCCGAGGTGGCCGAGCGGCACGCCGAGATCACCGAGGACGTCGACGACCTCCTCGACGAGATCGACTCCGTCCTCGAAGAAAACGCTGAGGAATTCGTGAGAGGTTACGTACAAAAAGGAGGTCAGTGAGCATATAGGGTTAATTCGGACATACCTAGAGCAGGCGATGATCGGGACGGGCTTCGTCGCTGCCGTGATTGCAGCGAATGGAAGACGCTCGATCAGTTTTGCGCGAACTCCAAGAGGCCGGGTGGGCGAGGCAGTTACTGCAAGCTCTGCTTCAACGAGCGATCCAAGGCAAGCTACGCGCGTCGGGTAAGGGCCAAGTTCGACCGCGAGGTGCGCGAAGGTCGTGTCGTGCCGGAGGGGCACAAGTTCTGTCCGGCTTGCAGCGCGGTCAAGTTGTTCGATGCCTTTCCCCGTAACAGGACGGATGCCTCCGGGTATGCCACCTACTGCAAACCCTGCCACACAACACCAGGACCAACGAGACCAAGGAGCGGCTGTACGGGGGCAACCGCGAGTACCACCTGCGGCGGCGGTACGGCGTTGGCGAGAAAGAGTTTCAGGAGCTCCTGGCCGAGCAGGGCGGGGTCTGCGCGATCTGTGGCGGTGCCGACCCGCAACATCTGGACCACGATCATCGCACCGGATGGGTGCGCGGGATACTCTGCTTCAACTGCAACGGTGGTCTTGGCCAGTTCCGTGACAGTCCCATGAGGCTGGCCAGGGCGATCACGTACCTGAGAGGAACCACGTGGCAGCGGGCTTTGATCCATCCGGGCGTCTACCAGATGTGTTCACCAACGCGGGGACGTCCTCCTTCACGACGTTTCTGAGTCGGGCGGCCCCCGAGATGCTGCCCGGTCGGCGACCGCTGCCGCCGGGCATGGCCGCCGACCTGGCGCCGCACGCGACCACGATCGTGGCCATCGCGGCCGCCGACGGTGTGGTCATGGCCGGTGACCGACGGGCCACCATGGGCAACCTGATCGCCCAGCGCGACATCGAGAAGGTGCACCCGGCCGACGCGTACTCGCTTGTCGGCATCGCGGGCACCGCCGGCATCGGCATCGAACTGATGCGACTGTTCCAGGTGGAGCTGGAGCACTACGAGAAGATCGAGGGCGCGATGCTCTCGCTCGACGGCAAGGCCAACCGGCTGGCCTCGATGATCCGGGGCAACCTGGGCGCGGCCATGCAGGGGCTCGCCGTGGTGCCGCTCTTCGCCGGCTTCGACCTGGCTGCCGCTGACCCGGCGCGGGCCGGCCGGATCTTCAGCTATGACGTGACCGGTGGCCCGTACGAGGAGACCGGCTACGACGCGATCGGTTCCGGGTCGCTGTTCGCCAAGTCCGCGTTGAAGAAGCGCTTCCGCGCCGGGCTGTCGGTCGCCGACGCGACCCGGCTGGCGGTCGAGGCGCTCTACGACGCGGCCGACGACGACACCGCTACCGGTGGGCCTGATCTGACCCGGCGGATCTACCCGGTGGTGATGACCGCTACCGCCGAGGGCACCTACCGGCTCACCGACGCCGAGACGGCGACGATCGCCGAGGGCGTGGTCTCCGGCCGGATGGAGAACCCGGGCGGTTAGTCTCGTCCACCCCCACCAGCCAGCAGCCGTCAGCACAGCGCCGTAAGGAGAACCGCCGCCGTGGCCATGCAGTTCTACGCCTCGCCCGAACAGATCATGCGCGACCGTTCCGAGTTGGCCCGCAAGGGCATCGCCCGGGGGCGCAGCGCTGTGGTCCTGAGTTACTCCGGCGGCGTGCTCTTCGTCGCGGAGAACCTTTCCAGCGCCCTGCACAAGGTCAGTGAGATCTACGACCGGATCGGCTTCGCCGCTGTCGGTCGGTACAACGAGTTCGAGAATCTTCGTCGGGCCGGCGTGCGGATGGCCGACCTGAACGGGCTCAGCTACGACCGGCGGGACGTGACCGGGCGGGCCCTGGCGAACGCGTTCGCGCAGACGCTGGGTGCGATCTTCACCGAGCAGTCGAAGCCGTTCGAGGTGGAGATCTGCGTGGCGGAGGTGGGGGCCACCGCCGCCGACGACGAGTTGTACCGGCTCACCTACGACGGTTCGGTGAACGACGAGCCGGGGCGGATGGCGATGGGCGGGCAGGCCGAGGCCATCACGGGTGTGCTGAAGTCCAACCACCGGCCGGACATGTCGCTCGCGGAGGCCGTGCAGGTCGCCATGCAGGCGCTGAGCAGTGTCGGTGGCGAGGGCGGGGCGGCCAGGACGATCGCCGCGAACCAGCTCGAGGTGGCGGTCCTGGACCGTCAGCGGGTCGGCCGGACGTTCCGGCGGATCACCGGGGCAGCGCTCACCGCGTTGTTGGACGGGAAGGCGGCGCCGCCGGCGAGCGACCTGCCGGACACGCCGAGTGTGCCGACGGGGGAGGCGGGTAAGCCGACCAGCTCGGCGGGCTCCGCCGACCTGGAGGATCGGCCCGGGCAGGCCGACAGCTGACTGTGTGACGACGACAGCGCCGGGGTCCGCGTGTGCGGGCCCCGGCGCTTCTGTCTGGGTACGGGCCGGGTCAGCGGCGCTGGAGCAGTGGTCGGGCGAGAGCCCAGTAGCCGGCGGCGACCGCGTTGAAGACACCCATGCCGGGAGGCGAGTCGACGTTGGAGGGGGCGACCCGGGCGGTCATCAGCTCGGCGATCACCCCGTCGGGCACGGTACGTTCGGTCTGGAGTTGACGGCGGCGGGCACCGACCCAGGCCCGGTTGCGCCACAGCCAGCCCCAGCCGCGGGTCTTCTGCCTGGTCCAGCCGCCGGCCATCGCGGCGGCGAGCATGGCCGCCTCGGTGAGCAGCAGCATCGGGGCGAGCACCACGAGCGTGCGGGTCTGGTACGCGGTGAGCAGGGTGACGAGTCGGTTGCGTTCCACCAGGTAGAGCTTCAGGTCGTTGCGGGAGAACTCGTAGTGGTGGCGTACGACGGCGTCGGGGACGTACTCCAGCCGCAGGCCGCGTTGCCAGAGCCGCAGGCTCAGTTCGGTGTCCTCGTGGTAGGCGAAGTATTCGGCGGCGAAGCCGTCGAGCTCCTGCCAACGCTGGCGGCTGATCACGAAGCAGCAGCCGCTGAGCGACGGGACGCTGGTGCGGACGGCGTGCGCGGTGGCGGGTTCGCCGTTGCCGCCGGCCCAGGACAGCCCGGTGAAGTGCAGCGGATTCCCGGAGGTGTTGATCAGCTCGGGGGTGTCGGCCAGCCGGATCGACGCCATCGCGGCGCCGACGCCGGGTTCGGCGGCGACCGCCACCGTCCTGGCGAGGGCGTCGGGGGCGACGACGGCGTCGGAGTTGACGAAGGCGAGCCAGTCACCGGTGGCTTCGGCGGCGCCGACGCGGCATCCGCCGGAGTAGCCGGTGTTCTGTTCGGGGCGGATGACCCGGACCTGCGGGAAGCCCTTGACGATGTCGATGCCGTCGCCGGTGCAGCCGTTGTCGACGACGATAAGGTCGATGTCGACGTCGGTGCTGGCCAGGACGGCCTGGGCGGCCTCGACCAGGTATGGCTCGGCGCCGTAGGCGAGCATTACCGCGGTCACCTGTGGGCGGGTCATCGGATGCCTCCGGATACGGCGGGGGTGACGGCGTCGGCGAGCGGCCGGGTGGGGGTGGTGGGTCGGCGGACGCCGCCGCGCAGCAGGAGCGCCGCCATGGTGGCGGCCACGATGACGGAGCCGACGGTGTAGGCCAGCTCGACCCGGAGGATCACCGGGGCCGGGAGCAGCGTCACGATGATCAGGGCGGCGACGCCGACGGTCCAGGCGAGTGCCTGGGCGCGGTGCCGGTCGAGGGCGAGCAGCGCCTGGCCGAGCACCATCGCCCAGAGGTACGCGAGTGTGGCGGCGGCCAGCCAGGCGAAGTCGCCGTGGCCGAGGACGCCGGGGGCGTCGAAGAGCACGCCGACCAGCCACGGGCCGAGCAGCACGGCGCCGACGGCCCCGGTGAGGCCGAGCGCGGTGACGATGCCGAGCGCCCGGCGGAGCAGGCTGTGGAAGCCGGCCTGGTCGCCGGTGGTGGCGGTGGTGGCAAGGCCGGGCAGCAGTGACGCCTGCATGGAGCCGAAGACGAACAGGGGGATGCGGACCAGCACGAGGGCGGAGAGCAGCGCGCCGGCGGCCGCGGTGTCGGAGGGTGCGAGCAGTTGCAGGTTGATCACACCGACGTTCACCACGACTTGGGAGAGCAGGCTGGAGGCGGTGAGCAGCCCGAGGCCGCGCAGCAGGGTGGCCCAGGCGACCGGTGGGCCGCCGCCGATGGCGCGCAGCACCGGCGGCAGGGTGAGCAGGACGCTTGCCAGCGGGGCGGCGACGAGCACGACGCCGTACCAGACGGGGGAGGTCACGCCGGCCAGCCCGAGCAGGGCGACCATGACGATGCGCAGGCCGCCGTCGATGCCGAGCTGGGTGCCGTACCAGGGGAAGAGCTGCAGGCCGGAGAGGACACCGCGGGTGGCGTACGCGACGGCCATCGCGGCGAGCGCGCCGACGAGCACGGTGACCATGGTGCCGTCGCCGTGGAAGAGGTGGTCGGCGAGGAGTTGACGGCCGGCGGTGACGGCGAGGACCAGCACGGCGAGCATCGCGGCGGCGACTGTGACGCCGCGGGCCAGCACCGGCCCCGGGGGGAGACCCTGGCTGTGCCGGGCGGCGACGACCCGGGCGACCTCCTGCTCGATCGGCAGGAACACGCCGATGCCGAGGGTGAACACGATCGACCAGAGCACCGACAGGCGGTTGTAGTCGGCCCCGTTGAGGCTGTGGCCGGCGACGGCGAGGTGGACGTACGAGGCGAGGCCGAGAAGACCCAGCCCGGCACCAACAGCGATGGTGCCGGGCGGGATCAGGCGGAGCAGGCGACGGATCACCGGCGAATGAGCGCCAGCGTGAGGACGGCGAACGCGCGACCGAGGTAGACCATCGCCTTGGCGGGGGAGTGGCTGGGGGTGCCCGCCATCCGCTTGCGCATGGCGACCGGCACCTGTCGGATGCGGTATCCGCGTCGGGCGGTGTGGACGAGGGTCTCCACGGTGTCACCGAGGTACTCGGCCGGGTACCAGCTGGCGAACATCTCGATGACCCGCCGGTTGGCGGCCCGGAACCCGGAGGTGGTGTCGGTGAGCTTGGTGTGGGCGACCCGGGACAGCACTGCGGAGAGCATCACCATCGCCCAGCGGCGGGGGCCGTGCACGTTGTAGTCGCCCTCACCGGCGAAGCGGGCGCCGATGACGAGGTCGTTGTCCTCGAGCAGGTCGACGAGCTTCGGCACGTACCGGGGGTCGTGCTGGCCGTCGGCGTCGATCTGGATGGCGACGTCGTAGTCGTTGTCGCGGGCGTAGCGGTAACCCAGCCGCATGGCCCCGCCGACGCCGAGGTTGTACGGCAGTTTGGCGACCTTCGCGCCGGCGGCGGCGGCGACGGCGGCGGTGCGGTCGGTGGAGCCGTCGTCGACGACGAGCACGTCGACGCTTGGCAGTTCGCCGCGTACCTCGCTGACGACGTCGGCGATCGAGCCCGACTCGTTGAGAGCCGGAATGATGATCAATGTGCGCTTGCCGTTAACCATCGGTCGACACCAGTTCGTCTCGGGCTGCCCGGTCCGCGTCGATCTCCGCGCGCAGCAGGGCGAGGTCTTCGGCCAGGGTCCGGGTTTCTTCCTCCAGGGCGCTGACCTCCCAGCTGAGGTGCACGCACACCAGCAGCAGGAAGACGATGCCGAGGAAGAGCACGAGGCTGACACCGGAGGCGACACCGAGCAGTTCGGCGACGTTGTCGAGCAGTCGGGGGAACAGCGACAGCGGAATCACGATGATCAGCACGGCGAGCCAGAGCATGCCGTACTTCTCGCGCAGCTGACGGCGGCGCAGCAGCTCGACGATGGTGCCGAGGAGCAGCAGGCCGGTCAGGCCGGTGACGAGGGTGAGCTTCATGCGACCTTCCACGGGGCGGGTGGAGCGGGGGAGTGGAACGCGTCGACCAGGGCGCTGTGCCAGTCCGGAAGCGGGGGCAGACCCACGGCTGCCCAGCGGCTGTGCCCTAGCACACTGTACGCAGGCCGGGGGGCGGGACGTGGATACCGGTCGCTGGTGGTGGGTCGGATCCGGTCCGGGTCGAGTCCGGCGAGGGTGAAGGCGGCGCGGGCCAGCCCGTACCAGGTCGTCTGCCCGGAGCAGGTGCCGTGGTAGACGCCGGGCGCGGCGTGACCGGCCAGCGCCGCGTCGGCGAGCGCGACGAGCCGCTCGGCGAGCGTGTGGGACCAGGTGGGTTGGCCGTGTTGGTCGTCGACCACGTCGAGGTGGTCGCGCTGGGTGGCGAGTCGGAGCATGGTGGCCACGAAGTTCGGGCCGTGCGCGCCGTACAGCCAGGCGGTGCGGACGACGTACCCGGTGTCGGGTAGCAGTCGCGCGACGGCCTGTTCGCCGACCAGCTTGCCGCGCCCGTAGGCGTTCACCGGCGCGGTGGGGGCGTCCTCCGGGTAGGGGCTGTCCGCGTTGCCAGCGAGGACGTAGTCGGTGGAGACCTGGATGAGCCGGGTTCCGTCGGTGGCGCAGGCCGCGGCCAGGTTGGTCACCGCGTGGCCGTTGACGGAGGTCGCCGCAACCTCGTCGGTCTCGGCGGCGTCGACGTTCGTCCACGCGGCGGCGTTGATCACCAGGTCGTGCCCGGCGACGGCGGCGTCCACCGCCGCGCGGTCGGTGACGTCCAGGTCGGCGCGGGTGGCGGTGGTCACCTTGAGGTCGGGCCGGGCCCCCAGCACGGTGACCAGGTCGCGACCGAGCATCCCGCCCGCGCCGGTGACGAGGACCCGGGTCATGCGGTCGGCGCGGACTTGAGGGGCTCCCACCAGGAGCGGTTGTCCCGGTACCAGCGGACGGTGTCGGCGAGGCCCTGCTCCAGGGTGATGCTGGGCTGGTAGCCGAGCTCGTCGCTGATCTTGGTGATGTCGAGGGAGTACCGGCGGTCGTGGCCCTTGCGGTCGGTGACCGGGACCACCCGGTCCCACCCGGCGTCGCAGGCGTCCAGGAGCAGACCGGTGAGTTCCTTGTTGGTCAACTCGGTGCCGCCGCCGATGTTGTAGACCTCGCCGGAGCGGCCCTTCTGCTGCACGAGGGCGATTCCCCGGCAGTGGTCGTGCACGTGCAGCCAGTCCCGGATGTTGCCGCCGTCGCCGTACAGCGGGACGGTCCCACCGTCGAGGAGGTTGCTGACGAACAGCGGGATGACCTTCTCGGGGAACTGGTACGGGCCGTAGTTGTTCGAGCAGCGGGTGACGACCACGTCCATGCCGTGGGTGCGGTGGTACGACAGGGCGAGCAGGTCGGAGCCGGCCTTGGACGCCGAGTACGGCGAGTTCGGGGCGAGGGGCCAGGTCTCGGTCCAGGAGCCCTCGTCGATCGAGCCGTAGACCTCGTCGGTGGAGACGTGCACGAACCGGCCGGTGCCGTGGCGCAGCGCCGCGTCGAGCAGCGTCTGGGTGCCCAGCACGTTGGTGGTGACGAAGGGCGCGGCACCGGCGATCGACCGGTCGACGTGTGACTCGGCGGCGAAGTGCACGATCACGTCGTGGTCGGCCACCACCTCGTCGACCACTGCCGGCTCGCAGATGTCGCCCTGCACGAAGCGCAGTCGCGGATCGTCGCGGACGGGTTCGAGGTTGGCCAGGTTGCCCGAATAGGTCAATTTGTCGAGTACGGTCACGACGGCCGGCTCGATCGGCGGCACGCCGGCTGCACTGCCGAGCGGCTTGCCCAGCAGCAGGCGAACGTACTCCGACCCGATGAATCCGGCTCCGCCGGTGACGAGGATCCTCACGGGTCCGGAAGTATACGCGACCGCCGGCTCGACGCCCGGTAGGCGACCCCGCCCGGAAGTGCCGCTAGGCTTCCCCGGTGCGTGGAATCCTACTTGCCGGCGGCACCGGTTCCCGGCTCTGGCCGATCACCCGGGCGGTCTCGAAGCAGCTGATGCCGGTCTTCGACAAGCCGATGATCTACTACCCGCTCTCCACCCTCGTCATGTCCGGGGTTCGGGAGATCCTGGTGATCACGACTCCAGACGACCAGGACCAGTTCCGTCGGCTGCTCGGCGACGGCAGCCAGTTCGGGCTGCAGCTGGAGTACGTCAGCCAGGAGCGTCCGGAGGGCATCGCGCAGGCGTTCATCCTCGGCGCGGACTTCATCGGCACCGAGTCGGTGGCGCTGGTGCTCGGCGACAACATCTTCCACGGAGTGGGCCTCGGTCGGCAGCTCGCCGACCACGCCGACCCGATCGGCGGGCGGGTCTTCGCCTACCAGGTGGCCAACCCGCAGGAGTACGGCGTTGTCGACTTCGACGCCGACGGACGGGTGCTCTCGATCGAGGAGAAGCCGGCCCGGCCGAAGTCCCGGTACGCGGTGCCCGGCCTCTACTTCTACGACAACCGGGTCGTGGACATCGCCCGCAAGCTCACCCCGAGCGCCCGGGGCGAGTTGGAGATCACCGCGGTCAACGAGGTGTACCGGGAGACCGGGGAGCTGTCGGTGACGGTGCTGGATCGGGGCACCGCCTGGCTGGACACCGGCACGTTCACCTCGATGATGCAGGCCGCCGAGTTCGTCCGGGTGGTCGAGGAACGGCAGGGCCTCAAGATCGGTTGCGTCGAGGAGGTCGCCTGGCGGGCGGGCCTGATCGACGACGCGCAGCTGCGCGCGCTCGCCGAGCCGCTGACCAAGAGCGGCTACGGCGACTACCTGCTCCGCCTGCTCACCGAGCAGGCCGGCGACGGGGGTTCCTGGTGAAGATTCGCGAGTTGGGCATCGAGGGCGCCTGGGAGATCACCCCCCAGCAGCACGGCGACCCGCGCGGGATGTTCATGGAGTGGTACCGCTTCGACGCGCTCGCCGAGGCGGTGGGGCATCCGCTGCGGCTGGCCCAGGCCAACCTGTCGGTGTCCGCGCGGGGCGTGGTGCGCGGCGTCCACTTCGCCGACGTCCCGCCCGGGCAGGCCAAGTACGTCACCTGTGTACGGGGCGCGGTCCTCGACGTGATCGTGGACCTGCGGGTGGGTTCGCCGACCTTCGGCCGTTGGGAGGGCGTCCGACTGGACGACACCGACCGTCGGGCTGTCTACCTCGGCGAGGGGCTGGGGCACGGGTTCTGCGCGTTGACCGACGACGCGACGTTGAGCTATCTCTGCTCGGCCACCTACAACCCGACCGGCGAGCACGCGGTGCACCCGCTGGACGAGGAGTTGGGCATCGAGTGGCCCGCCGAGGTGCCGCTGCTGTCCGCGCGCGACGACGCCGCGCCGACCCTCGCGCAGGCCCGCGAGCGGAGCCTGCTCCCCGAGTACGACAGCTGCCGGCGTTTCGTGGCAAGCCTTCGGCCGGACGGAATGTCGCACTCGCCCGGTATGTGAGCGCGCTTGGGGCACGACCTGTGGTCTGACAGTGACGAACCGGGCCTTCGGGCGGCTAATGTCACACCATGGAGCGGCGAATCTTCGGCCTCGAGACCGAGTACGGCGTCACCTGCACCTATCGCGGGCAGCGGCGGCTGTCCCCGGACGAGGTCGCGCGGTATCTGTTCCGTCGCGTGGTGTCCTGGGGTCGGTCGAGCAATGTCTTCCTGCGCAATGGAGCCCGGCTCTACCTGGACGTCGGGTCGCATCCGGAGTACGCGACACCGGAGTGCGACTCGGTGACCGATCTCGTCGCCCACGACCGGGCCGGCGAGCGGATCCTGGAGGGCCTGCTCGTCGACGCGGAGAAGCGGCTGCACGACGAGGGCATCGCGGGTGAGATCTACCTGTTCAAGAACAACACCGACTCGGCCGGCAACTCGTACGGGTGCCACGAGAACTACCTGGTCTCCCGGCACGGCGAGTTCGGCCGACTCGCCGACGTGCTCATCCCGTTCCTTGTCACCAGGCAGTTGATCTGCGGCGCTGGCAAGGTCCTGCAAACCCCACGCGGCGCTGTCTACTGCCTCTCGCAGCGGGCCGAGCACATCTGGGAGGGCGTCTCCTCGGCGACCACCCGCAGCCGCCCGATCATCAACACCCGCGACGAGCCGCACGCCGACGCCGAGCGCTACCGCCGGCTGCACGTCATCGTCGGCGATTCCAACATGAACGAGGTCACCACGCTGCTCAAGGTCGGCACCGCCGACATCGTGCTGCGGATGATCGAGGCCGGGGTGGTGATGCGCGACCTGTCCCTGGAGAACCCGATCCGGGCCATCCGGGAGGTGTCGCACGACATCACCGGCCGACGCAAGGTGCGGCTGGCCAACGGCAAGGAGGTCAGCGCCCTGGACATCCAGCAGGAATACCTGTCCAAGGCCACCGAGTTCGTCGAGCGACGCGGCGGTGACCAGGCCGCCAAGCGGGTCGTCGAGCTGTGGGGCCGGGTGCTCAACGCGGTCGAGACCGGCGATCTGGAGCCGGTCTCCCGGGAGATCGACTGGGTCAGCAAGTTGCGGCTCATCGAGCGTTACCAGCGCAAGCACGACCTGCCGCTGTCGCACCCCCGGGTGGCGCAGATGGATCTGGCGTACCACGACGTGCGCCGTGGCCGGGGCCTCTACGGGCTGCTGGAGCGCCGCGGCGACGTGGACCGGGTGGCCACCGACCCGGAGATCTTCGAGGCCAAGGAGACCCCGCCGCAGACCACCCGCGCCCGGCTGCGGGGTGAGTTCATCCGGCACGCCCAGGAGAAGCGCCGCGACTTCACGGTCGACTGGGTGCACCTGAAGCTCAACGACCAGGCGCAGCGCACAGTGCTCTGCAAGGACCCGTTCCGGGCGTACGACGAGCGGGTGGAGCGGCTGATCGCCAGCATGTGACAGGTCACCGGCCCCGGCGGTGCGCTGCGCCGACGGGGCCGGTGACCCGGCGCACCGAGCGGTTAAGCTGGGCGCGCCATGACGACTTCTGGACCTTCCGACCGCCCCGACCGCCCCGACCGCCCCGACCGCCCCGACCGCCCCGACCGCCCTGGTCGCCCCGGTCGCTCTGACCGCGGCAGCGAGCGGCAGAACTGGGTCGAACGCCGGCGGGACAAGATCCGCGCCGAGGTCGACCGTAACCGCCGCGGTGACTACACGGTGCCGACCTGGGTGCTGGCCCTGGCCCTGGTGCTCATCGTGGGCGGCTGGCTGGCCCTGATCTGCCTGGCCTGACCCCCGCACCCACCCCCACCCCCAACCCCTCCCCTCGGCGCCCCGGGTCTGCCTCCCATTTGCGTCGATCATGAGGTTGTCCGGCGCGACACGCCGAGGCGGCACCCGCCAACCCCATGATCGACCGCGCCGGGGCCGGGCGGGGCCGGGCGGGGGGTCTGGGCTAGGGGAGGTGGGTTGCGGCGTGGCGGCCGGCGGCGGCCGCTGCCAGGAAGTACGCGTGGTCGGCGTCGAGGCCACGGCCCATGGTGGAGAGCGGGACGGAGCTGGACCGCAGCGCGGCGTCCAAGCCGTCGGCGCGCACCCGGACGATCCGGTGCCGGGCCGCCAGGGGCGCCAGCGCCGCGTCCACCTCCGCCGTGAGGTCCGGCGCCAGGCCCTCGGGCACCACCAGCTCCGCCGGGGCGAGGGCCACCCGGCCGTACGCGGTGAGGCTGTGGTGGGACACCCCCCGGTGTCGGGGGCGGGGGTCGGCGTCGGAGATGCGCAACGAGCCGACCGGCCGCCCGCCGAGCGTGGCGATCGCGTTCACCGCCTCGCCGACGGCGACGCCGGAGAAGCCCCACCGGGTGCCGGTGCCCAGGTTGCCGGGGCCCTGAGCCACGATCGCCACGTCCGCGTGGAGGACGTGCCGGGCGGCGAGCAGACCGCCGTGCAGTGTGGTGGCCTCCAGGTCGCCACCGAACGCCTGCCCGACGGTGATCGTGCCGGCCAGGTCGGCCCGCAGCCCGGCGAGGGTGCGGGAGAACCAGGCGGGCAACGCCCCACCGTCGGTGAGCAGGTACGCCACCCGGGCCTGCGGGGCGTCGGCCCGGATACCGGCCAGGATCGCCGGGAGCGCCGAGTGCAGGTCGGCGGTGACCACGGGCAGGCCGCCCAGGTCGTCCGCGTCGGCCAGCACGTCGCGGTACGGGGACGCCTCCTCGTCGACGCCGAGGAGGATCGGCTGCAACGGCGTGTAGCGGGCCTTGACCAGGTGCCCGGCGTCGCGGGTGTCGGCGACGTCCGGCGGGTCCGGCGGTAGCCGGTCCGGCAGGGCCACCACCAGCGCGTACCCACCGGTGCCGAGCCCCATCAGCAGCGCGCCGGCGTTGAGCAGCACCCGATCACCTGGCTCGGGCGTACCGACCAGCTCCGGGTAGGCCAGCGCCCGCATCCGCGTGCCGTCGGGCAGGTCGACGTCGAGCTCCACCGCCCCGGTCCACTGCCGTCGCAGCGTCGCCACCGTCCCCGTACGCCATCGCACCATGACGGGCACGCTAGCCGCGCGGGCCCGGCGGCCCGCGTGCGGGTCAGGTCGGTTCGGGGCCGCCGGCTTCCGGGCTCGGCCCGGCCTGCGTGTGCCGGGCGGTGCCGGTGGCGCCCGGGATCGAACGGGTGGGGTCGAGGAAGACGAAGCGGATCTCCGGGTACCGGTCGGTGAGTCGCCGCTCGGCCTCGTCGGCGGTGGCCTCGATCTGCGCGCCGGTGGCCTCGTCCCGGAAGTCGACCTTCGCGGCGACCAGGATGTCCTGCGGGCCGAGCTGCATGGTCAACAGGGTGTCGATGCGCTCCACCTCGGGCAGCCCGGCCAGATCCTGCTCGATCTCGCGGCGCAGCCGCTCCGGGACGGCCCGGCCGACCAGCAGCGACAGGTTGTTGCTGGCGAGGATCCCGGCGACGGTCAGCAGTAGGAGCCCGATCAGGATCGACGCGACGCCGTCCCACACCTCGTCGCCGGTGGCGTGCGACAGCCCCACGCCGAGCCCGGCCAGCACCAGGCCGATCAGGGCCGCGCTGTCCTCCAGGAAGACCGCCTTGACCGTGGTGTCGGCGGTCAGGCGCAGGAACCGCCGGGGGGTGGTCTGCCAGCGCCGCGACTCGCGGCGGACCTGGCGTACGGCCCGGGTCAGTGAGATCGACTCGATGACGAACGACACCCCGAGCACGATGTACGAGATCAGGAAGTTGCCGCTGTGCTCGTGCACCAGGATCGTGGTGACGCCGTGGGTGACGGCGAAACCGGCTCCGGCGACGAACGTGAACATGGCGGCGAAGAACGCCCAGACGTAGCTCTCCTTGCCGTACCCGAACGGGTGTCGCTGGTCGGCCGGTCGGGCGCCCCGGCGCAGCGCCTGGAAGAGCAGCACCTCGGTGGTGGTGTCGGCGACCGAGTGCGCCGCCTCGGAGAGCATCGCGGCGGATCCGGAGATCAGCCCGGCAATCAGCTTGGCGACCGCGATGGCGAGGTTGGCGACGCCGGCGACGACGACGGTGCCGACGCTCTCACTCTCGGGCCTGGCCTCCGGTTCCGACATGAGGATCACCCTATGACCGGGGACGGCGACGCGCCGGGGGAGGCCCGATCCGAACAAGTGTGCGGCACGCCCGCGTGGGTGCACGGTGTGGGCGGGTCGGCTGCTAGCGTCTACCGCGTGTCGCGGACCCGTACCGAACGCCTGGTCAACCTGGTGATCTGTCTGCTGTCCACGCGACGGTTCCTGACCGCCGCGCAGATCGCCGCGACGGTGCCCGGTTACGAGCACGATCCGGACGACGCACGCGACCACGAGGCGTTCCAGCGCAAGTTCGAGCGGGACAAGGCCGAGCTGCGCGAGCTGGGGGTGCCACTGGAGACGGGCACCGCGAGCGCCTTCGACGCCGAGCCCGGCTACCGGATCGCCCACCGGGAATACGCGCTGCCCGACATCCTGCTCGAACCGGACGAGGCCGCCGCTGTCGGCATCGCCGCCCGGCTGTGGCAGCACGCGGGGCTGGCCGCCGCCGCGTCGTCCGGGCTGGCCAAGCTGCGGGCGGCCGGGGTGGACGTGGACCCGCAGGCGACCCTGGGCCTGGAGCCGATGGTCACCGTCGACCCTGCGTTCGCGCCGCTGACCGCCGCCGCCCGGGACCGCCGCGAGGTGGGGTTCGACTACCGGGTGCCCGACCGTGACGCGCCCAGTCGGCGGCGGCTGCAACCCTGGGGTGTGGTCTGCTGGCGTGGCCGGTGGTATGTGGTCGGCCACGACCAGGACCGGGAGGCGACCCGCTGTTTCCGGCTGTCCCGGGTCGTCGGCGCGGTCCGGGTGACCGGCGCTCCCGGCGCGTACGAGCCGCCGGCGAACGTCGACCTGATCAGCCACGTGGCGGCCTGGTCGGGTCCGGTGGAGCGCACCGGTCGGGCCACCGTGCTGGCCGCGCCGGGGCGGGCCGCCGGCCTGCGCCGCTGGGCGGTGACCGTGACCGCCGGTCCGGACGGCGACCGGCTGGTCCTGCCGTACGCGGACCCGGACGGGCTGGCCGGTCATCTCGTCGGCTACGGCCCGGACGTGCGGGTCCTCGACCCGCCGGAGGTCCGCGAGGCCGTCATCCAACGACTCAAGGAGATCGCGGTGCGCCACGACGAGCTGGCCGTGAGCGGGGGTGCCAGGTGACCCGACCGGCCGCCCGCAACGGTTCCCGCGCGTCCGCCGACCGGCTGGCCCGACTGCTCAACCTGGTGCCCTACCTGCTGGCCCGGCCCGGCATCGAGATCGCCGAGGCGGCCGGTGACCTGGGCGTCACCGAACGCCAACTCCGGGAGGACCTGGAGTTGCTGTGGGTGTGCGGGCTGCCCGGCTACGGCCCCGGTGACCTGATCGACATGGCGTTCGACGGCGACCGGGTGACCATCACCTACGACGCCGGCATCGACCGGCCGTTGCGGTTGACCCCCGACGAGGCCCTCGCTTTGGTGGTGGCCCTGCGGATGCTCGCCGAGACGCCCGGGGTGGCCAACCGGGAGGCCGTCGAACGGGCCCTCGCCAAGATCGAGGACGCCGGTGACCTGGTGGGCGCCCCGGTGGCGGTCCGGTTGCCCGGGGACACGGTGCGGGTCGAGGCGCTGCGCGCGGCGGTGGAGGGCGGAAAGGCCCTGCGGATCACCTACTACACGGCCGCCCGGGACGAGACCACCGAGCGCGTCATCGACCCGCTGCGGATGCTCATGGTCGGCGGTCGGGCGTACGTGGAGGCGTGGTGTCGGCGGGCGGAGGCCGTCCGGCTGTTCCGCGCCGACCGCATCGACGCGATCACCGAGTTGGACGAGCCGGCGGTGGTGCCGCCGCAGGCCGTGCCGCACGACCTCACCGCTGGTGTGTTCCGCCCCTCGGCCGACCTGCCGTTGATCACCCTGCGCATCGGTCGGGGCGAGCGGTGGATCACCGAGTACTACCCGTGTGAGCGGGTGGAGGCCGGCGACGGCGACCAGTGGCTGGTCTCCCTGCGGGTGACCGACCTGCTGTGGGCCCGCCGGTTCGTGCTGGGCCTCGGCCCGGAGGTGACTGTGGTCGCCCCGGTCGAGTTGGCCGAGCAGGTGCGGGCGACCGCCGCCGCCGCGCTGGACGCGTACGCGGTGCCCGCGCCCACTGCCGTGTCCCGGCCGGCGGAGGTCGACCCGGAGCGCGTGCCGTCGGGTGACCCGGCGGTCGCCGGCCGCACCCAGTAGGCTGACCGCCGTGCTGATCTGGATCGTGCTCGCGGTGGTGCTGCTACCCCTCGTGGCGCTCGCGCTCGCCGTGCGCCCGGTGCTGACCCGGCTGCCCCGGCTGCGCCGCGCCGCCGTGGCGTTGCAGCGGCAAGCCGTCGAGGCCGAGGCGTTGCGGGACACCGCCGAGGCGCTGCAACAGCGAGCCGAGGGCGTCCAACGTCAGCTCGACACCACCTCCCGGCGACTCGCGGTGATCAAGGCCAAGCGCGGCTGATCGAGCGCGCGCCCGGCGGTGGTTGACGGATCATCGCGGGTTGGTCAAGACTTCACCCTCCCGGCCAGACCACCACCACCCGGCGGGTGGCGGACAGCCGATCCGCACGTACGATGGGCTGCGTACCACCCCCCGAACACAGAGCGACTGGAGCTTCTCATGGGTGCCCTCAAGCCGTGGCACATCGCAGTTCTCGTGGTTGTGCTGATCCTGCTCTTCGGTGCGAAGCGGCTCCCCGACGCGGCCCGTTCGCTGGGTCGGTCGCTGCGGATCATCAAGGCCGAGACCAAGAGCCTGCAGGACGACGACCGCGACCTCGCCGAGAAGGCCGACGCGCAGGCCGGCTACCAGCCGTTGCCGCCGCACGCCGGGCAGCAGGCGCCGTACGCTGGCCAGCCGCAGCAGGCCCCGTACCAGCAGGCGCCGCCGCAGCAGCCGGTCGTCGACCCGGTGCACCGCGTCCGCGACAACTGACCGAAGGGCACCACTCCCGTGGCCTTCGCACTGCGCAAACGCGGCCCGAGCACCTTCGAACGGGCCGCCGATGGCTCGATGACGCTCATCGAGCACGTCCGCGAGCTGCGCAACCGTCTCTTCCGTGCGTCGCTGGCGATCATGATCGGGTTCGGCGTCGGCATCTGGCTGGCGACTCCGGTCCGGATCCTGCTGTCGAAGCCGTACTGCGATCTTCCGGCCTCGATGGATCCGATCTCGGGCAAGTGCAAGTTCGTCCAGCTCGGTGTCGCGGACGTCTTCCTGCTCAACCTCAAGATCGGTCTGTGGGTGGGCCTGGTCATCGCGGCCCCCATCTGGCTCTACCAGCTCTGGGCGTTCATCGCGCCGGGTCTGCACCGGAACGAGCGGCGCTACGCGTACATCTTCACGGCGCTGGCCGCGCCGCTGTTCGCGGCCGGCGCCGTACTGGCCTTCTTCGTCACCACCAAGGGCCTCGAGTTCCTGCTGAACGTGTCCGGCGATGACATCGCGACGAATCTGGAAGTCACCAGGTACATCTCGTTCGTCACCAACCTCATCCTGCTGTTCGGGGTGGCGTTCGAGTTTCCGCTGATCGTGCTGATGCTCAACTTCGTCGGTCTGGCCAGCGCGAAACGACTGCTCAGTTGGTGGCGGGTGGCGATCTTCGTGTTCTTCGCGTTCTCCGCCGTGGTCACCCCCACTCCGGACCCGTTCGGAATGACCGCGTTGGCGATCTGCCTGTCCGCGCTCTACTTCGCTGCGGTCGGCGTCGCGTTCATCAACGACCGGCGGCGTGGGCGGGGCAAGGAGGTCTACGCCGGCCTCGACGACGACGAGGTGTCGCCGTTGGAGTTCGACCCGGACCCGGTAGTGGCCGGGCAGCGGGTCGACTCGACAGCGCCGATCGGCGTGCCCGAGCCGGTCGCCCCACCGGCGCCGATCGAACGCCGCTACGACGACATGACCTGACGGCCGCGCGCCGCCCGGTCCACCGACGCCGTCCCCGTACTCCGGGGGCGGCGTCGTCGCGTCACCTCGCGCCGGCCGCGGCACTGACGGTGACGACGCCTGCCCCTGGTGAACAGCGGGTGTCCGAGCGGTACGGTGCTGCCCGTGACCGCAGACGATCACCTGCCCGGCCCGGTCGCCGGTGGACCGGTCGACAGTGTTCCGCTCGCCGGTGGCCCGGTGGCGGTCCTGACGAACCCGACCGCCGGCCGGGGCCGCTACAGCGCCCTGCTGCCCCGGTTGTTGGACGGGCTGACCGCCACGGGTCGACCGATCCGGTTGCTGTCGGCGTCGAGCCCGGACGAGGCGGAGGCGGCGTGCCGACGAGCGGTGGCGGACGGGGTCGGCGCGTTGGTAGCGATCGGTGGGGACGGCACAGTGCACCGGGCGTTGCAGGCGGTCGCCGGAACGGAGGTGCCGTTCGGCCCGATCCCGGCCGGCACCGGCAACGACTTCGCCCTGGACACCGGCTTCCCGGCCGACCCCCTCGCGGCGGCGGCGGTGATCGCCGAGGCGGTGCGCGACGGCAGCAGCCGACCTGTCGACCTGGCCAGGATGATCGGAGTCGACGGTGTCGAGCGCTGGTTCGGGGCGGTCCTCGCGGCCGGGTTCGACGCGATAGTCAACGAGCGGGCCAACCGGATGCGCTGGCCGCGCGGCCCGCGCCGGTACGACCTGGCGATCCTGGTGGAGCTGGCCCGGCTGCGCCCCCGCCGCTACACGGTGCGCCTCGACGGGGTGTCGCACGACCTGGACGCGGTGCTCGTGGCGGTGGGCAACTGCCCCACGTACGGAGGCGGGATGCGGATCTGCCCGGACGCGGACCCGACCGACGGCCTGCTCGACGTGGTGGTGGCGGGTCGGGTCGACCGGCGGACCCTGGTCCGGGTGAAGCCGCGCATCTACCAGGGCACCCACGTCAGTCACCCGCTGGTGCGCAGCTTCCGGGCCCGCACAGTGGAGTTGGCCGCCGAGGGCATCACCTCGTACGCCGACGGGGAACGCTCCCTGGAGCTGCCGGTGACGATCAGCGCGGTTCCGGGAGCCCTGCGGCTGCTGCGTTGACCCGTACCGCGCCGATGCTCGCCGCGATGACCAGCCCGATGGCGGCGCACTCCAGCACTGTCAGCGCCTGCCGCAGCACCAGCCAGCCGGCGAGCGTGGCGATGGCCGGGCCGAGGCTCATCAGCACCGCGAAGGTGGCGGTGGGCATCCGCCGTAGCGCCAACAGTTCCAGGGTGTAGGGCAGGCCGGAGGCGAGCACCGCGAGGGCGGCGCCGAGCGCCAGCACCTGCGGTTCGAGCAGCACCGCACCGCCGTCGACGATACCCAGCGGCAGGGTGACCAGGGCGGCGACGGTCAGCGCCAGGGCCAGCCCGTCGGCGCCGGGAAAGCGGCTGCCGACGCGGGCGCTCAGCACGATGTACGCGGCCCACATGGCTCCCGCGCCGAACGCGAACGCCACCCCGGCCGGGTTGAGCCGGTCGAAGCCGCCCTGCCCGAGCAGCGCCACCCCGGCCAGCGCGAGTCCCGCCCATCCCCAGCTCGCCAGTCGTCGGGCGGAGTACACCGACAGCGCGAGCGGGCCGAGCACCTCGAGCGTCACCGTCGGGCCGAGCGGGATGCGTTCGATGGCCTGGTAGAACAGCGAGTTCATGCCGGCCAGCGCCAGCCCGAACGCGCCGGCCGCGAGCCAGGCCGACCGGTCGTGCCCGCGCAGTCGGGGTCGGCACACGACGAGCAGCAGCACCGCCGAGATGGTCAGCCGCAGGGTCACCGCCCCGGCCACCCCGGTACGCGGGAAGAGCAACGCGGCCATCGCGGAGCCGAACTGCACCGACAGGGCCCCGCCGAGCACCATCCCCACGGCGACGACGCCACCGCGCCGGGCCGGCGGTGTGTCAGCTGGCGACGGGGTGGGCAGCAGGATCTCGGTCACGGGCACGACGGTAGGGGGTCAGCTCCGGCTACCGTCCGGCGGTGTCCACCGGCGTGACCTGTCCGGGAGGGCCGGCGTGGGTCAGGTCGGCAGGGCGAGGTCGAGCACCGCGCCCAGCCCGTTCTCCCGGCCCGGCTCGGCTGCCGGTAGCACCAGCACCGGGCAACCGGCGGCCACCGCGCCGGCGTCCGCCGGAGTGTCACCGACCATCAGGGTCTGCTCCGGGTCGACGCCGAGCATCCCGCAGGCACGCCAGAAGATCGCCGGGTCGGGTTTGCAGCGCCCGACCTCGTACGACAGCACGAACGCGCCGACCAGGTCGGTGAGCCCCCAGGTGTCGAAGTGTGGACGCAGGTCGAAGCCGATGTTGCTGACCACCGCCACCGGCACCCCGGCGTCGCGCAGCGCGGTCAGGGTGGGGGCGGTGTCGGTGTACGGCAGCCAGCCCTCGGCGGTCAGCAGCCGCTCGTAGAGCGCGTCGGCGAAGCCGTCGATGCCGGCGTCGACGGTCTCGGCCAGCCCGGTGTACGCGCCCCGGTGGGCGTGTTGGTAGAGATCCCGGTCGGCCCACAGTTCGGCGAGACGGGGTGGGACCCGCGCCGGAAGTGGCCCGCCGGCGCGGCCGGCGGTCAGCAGGCGGTCGGCGAGCGAGGTGGCGCGGACCCGGTCCAGTGTGACGCCGCACGCCGCCGCGGCCTCCAGCACCCACCGCCGGGGCTCCTCCACCTGGGCCAGGGTGCCGTGAAAGTCGAAGAGCACCGCCTTGACAGGGCGTCGGGACGCCCGGTGGGCGGTGGTGCCCGGCGGACTGGTCTGGGGCGGTTCGGCATGGTCCGGCACGCCGTGCACCCTACCGACCGCCTCCGACGGCACCTCCGGACGGCCTTGTGAGGTGACGTGGTGCGGTACGCACTAATCTTGGTGCCATGTCGAGTCCCGCCGAGCGGTACGCAGCGGCGCGCCGCAAGGCCGCACAAGCCGCACAGTTTCCGGCGCTGGACGAGTTCGCCCTCGATTTGGGGTTCGACCTCGACGACTTCCAGCGGGAGGCGTGTCAGTCGCTGGAGCGGGGCAGTGGTGTGCTGGTCTGCGCTCCCACCGGCGCGGGTAAGACGGTGGTCGGCGAGTTCGCTGTGCATCTGGCGTTGCGCGGGCGGCCCGACGACCCGCCTCCCGCCGAGGACGCGGTGACCCCGACGGCCCGGCGCAAGTGCTTCTACACCACACCGATCAAGGCGTTGTCCAACCAGAAGTACCACGACCTGGTCGCCCGGTACGGCGCTGAGCAGGTCGGTCTGCTGACCGGTGACAACGCGATCAACGGCGACGCGCCGGTGGTGGTGATGACCACCGAGGTGCTGCGCAACATGCTCTACGCAGGCTCCAGCACGCTGCAGGGCCTCGCGTACGTGGTGATGGACGAGGTGCACTACCTGGCCGACCGGTTCCGCGGTGGGGTGTGGGAAGAGGTGATCATTCACCTGCCCGCCTCGGTCACCCTGATCTCGTTGTCGGCGACCGTCTCCAACGCCGAGGAGTTCGCCGACTGGCTGGTCACCGTGCGCGGCGAGACCGCCGTGGTGGTCAGCGAGCACCGGCCGGTGCCGTTGTGGCAGCACATGCTCGTCGGCAAGCGGATGTTCGACCTGTTCCACGACGCCGACGCCGCCCGTAAGCACGACGTGCACCCGGAGTTGCTGCGCTACACCCGCGACCAGACCCGGCGGCTGGAGTTGGGCGAGGGGCGCGGCGCGGGGCCCGGTGCCGGGCGGCGTGGCCCGCGCTGGCGTGGCCCGATGCGCCCGGACATCGTCGACCGGCTGGACCGGGAGGGCCTGCTGCCGGCGATCCTGTTCATCTTCAGCCGGGCCGGGTGCGCCGCCGCCGTGCAGCAGTGTCTGGCCGCCGGGCTGCGGCTCACCTCGGCGGAGGAGCGCGCCGAGATCCGCCGGGTCGTCGAGTCCCGGGTCACCGCCATTCCCGGCGAGGACCTGTCGGTGCTGGGCTACTGGGAGTGGCTGGACGGCCTGGAACGCGGTCTGGCCGCGCACCACGCCGGCATGCTGCCGGTGTTCAAGGAGATCGTCGAGGAGTTGTTCGTCCGTGGCCTGGTCAAGGCGGTCTTCGCCACCGAGACCCTGGCGTTGGGCATCAACATGCCGGCGCGCTGCGTGGTGCTGGAACGGTTGGTCAAGTACAACGGCGAGGCGCACGTCGACCTGACCCCGGGGGAGTACACGCAGCTCACCGGGCGCGCCGGCCGCCGTGGCATCGACGTGGAGGGGCACGCCGTGGTGGTGTGGTCCCCGGAGACGGACCCACGGCACGTGGCGGGGCTCGCGTCCACCCGCACCTACCCGCTGCGCTCCAGCTTCCGACCGTCGTACAACATGGCGGTGAACCTGGTCGGCACTGTCGGCGCGGAGCCGGCCCGGGCGCTGCTGGAGTCCTCGTTCGCCCAGTTCCAGGCGGACCGGTCGGTGGTCGGCCTGGCCCGGCAGGTGCAGCGCAACACCGAGACCATCGAGGCGTACGGCGCCGAGGCCGCCTGCCACCACGGCGACTTCGACGAGTACTTCGCGCTGCGGGTGGCCATCGCCGACCGGGAGAAGGCGATCGCCCGGCAGGGGCAGACCCAGCGCAAGGCCGCCGCGGTGGCCTCGCTGGAGCGGCTGCGCGTCGGCGACGTGATCCGGGTGCCGTCGGGCCGGCGCGCCGGGTTGGCCGTGGTGCTGGACCCGGCGACCGGCGGGTTCGGTGAGCCCCGGCCGCTGGTGCTCACCCAGGACCGGTGGGCGGGGCGGGTCAGCCCCGGCGACTTCACCACCCCGGCCGAGGTGCTGGCCCGGATCCGGGTGCCCAAGCACTTCAACCACCGGTCCCCGGGTGCCCGGCGGGATCTGGCCGCCGAGGTCAGCGGCACCGGCCTGGACCGTCACGGTGGCCGGCGCGGGGGCCGCTCCCGTCAGGTGACCGGCGAGGACCACCGGATCACCCAGTTGCGCACCGAGCTGCGCAATCACCCCTGCCACGCCTGCCCCGAGCGGGAGGAGCACGCCCGCTGGGCGGAGCGGCGTCGCCGGCTGGAGCGCGACACCGAGGAGCTGCGCGAGCGCGTCAGTGGTCGTACGGGGTCCCTCGCTCGGACGTTCGACCGGATCGTGGCGTTGCTGACCGAGCGTGGTTACCTCGCCGTTGACGGCGCGGTCACCGACGCCGGTCGGATGCTGGGCCGGATCTGGACCGAGGCGGACCTGCTGGTCGCCGAGTGCCTGCGCCGGGGCGTGTGGGACGGGCTGTCGCCGGCCGAGTTGGCCGCCGCGGTGTCCGTCGTGGTGTTCGAGGCGCGTCGTGATGTCGACGAGCGGGCGTCGTTGCCGCGCGGGCCGGTGGCCGACGCGGTGGACGAGACGCTGAAGCTGTGGGGGGAGATCGAGGCCGACGAGGCGGCGCGGGGGCTGACCGCGACCCGGGAGCCGGATCTCGGTTTCGCCTGGCCCGTCTACCGGTGGGCGCGGGGCGAGGCGTTGGCCAAGGTGCTCGGCAGCGGGCACGAGATCGATGGTGAGATGCCCGCCGGGGACTTCGTCCGGTGGGCCCGACAGGTGGTCGACCTGCTCGGTCAGATTGCCGACTCCGGTGGCGCCACAACGGAGCTGCGTTCCACCGCGCGACAAGCTATAGCGGCAGTCAATCGAGGGGTTCTCGCGTACCACACGTCAGCCTGAGTATTACGCTCAGTCATTATTCTCTGCCGAATCGACGCAGCGGACGGTTACCGCAGCGGCACCCCGCGAATAGCCCGGGGGGCACTGTTGCGCCTGATCACGGCACCCCTGATCATTGCCCAGGCGTCTTGTTGACGCGCTGGTAACGAATGGGGAGAGAGCCGCCGTGGCGGAGATCAATCACTTTGAGTACGGGTGGATCACACCCGCGCTGAGCTACGCGCTGTCCGTGCTCGGCTCGATCCTCGGCCTCGTGTGCGCCGGCCGCATCCGCACGGCTCAGACGAACGGTCAGCGGGCGTGGTGGGGTCTGCTGTCGGCGTGGGCGCTGGGCGGCACCGCCATCTGGGCGATGCACTTCATGGCCATGCTCGGCTTCGCCGTGGAGAACACTCGCATCCGCTACGACGTGCCGCTGACCGCGGCCAGCACTGTCATCGCCGTGGTGGCGGTCGGCATCGGCCTGGCCATCGTCGGTACCGGGCGGCTGAATCCGGCACGACTGATCGCTGGTGGCGTCTTCACCGGCGCCGGGGTGGCCTCCATGCACTACACCGGCATGGCCGCCATGCGTCTCAACGGCGACCTCGGCTACGACACTCTCCGGGTCGTGCTCTCGGTGGTCATCGCCGTGGTGGCGTCCACCGTCGCGTTGTGGCTCGCGATGACGGTCCGGCGGGGAGTGGCGATCTTCGCCTCCGCGCTGGTGATGGGGATCGCCGTCAACGGTATGCACTTCACCGGCATGAGTGCCCTGTCGGTGCACCGCCACGAGCGGGCGGGTGAGGTGACCGGAGCCGGGGTGAGCACCCTGCTGGTGCCGATCGTGCTGGCGGTGATCTTCGGGGTGGTCGGTCTGCTCTACGCGCTGCTCGCCGCCCCTACCGACGACGACCGGGCTGCCGCCGCGTACCTGGATGGGCGGCGGCTGTCGGAGCCGGCGCCGGCGGCGCCCGTCGTTGCTCCCGACCCGGTCGGGTTGCGCGCCCGTTCCACCCTCGGCCAGCCGGGAACCCCGTTCCCGTCCCGTCGGGACACGCCTCCGCGCTGACGAGGTGCGGCCGGCCCCCGCCCACCGCGCCCGGCGCGGAGCGGCTCAGGCCGGCCGGCGGCCGGGGCGGCTCTGGTCGACGGTGAGGGTGGCCAGCAGCCCGGGGTGGTCGGTCGCGCCGTGCATGGGCACCACTGAGCGGCAGCAGAGCGTGATGTCGGCGGTCGCCGTGATGTGTTGCAGCCGCCCGTCGTCGATTCGCTGATGACCGGGCGGGATGCAGGACCGCACGTCGGGGTCGTGTCCGGCGCGCAGGTTGAGGTCGCCGCCCAACACCGTGGGCTCGTACCCGGCGTCGCGGCCGATCGTCGGCAGGATGGTGTCGAGCAGGTGGTCGCACTGGGTGAGGGCGACGCGGTAGCCGGTGGCCGACAGGTGCGTGGTGCAGGCGAGCAGGGCGCCGTCGACGTCGACGCAGAGCCAGGCGCGTTCCTCCGGGTCCGCGAGGTCCTGCGTGGGGTGGGTTCCGGCGTACACGGTGTGCGGGGTGGTCGACGTCCGCACGTGGGTCAGCAGCCCGATGCCGAACCGTTGGCCGTTGCGGCAGCGGGTGTCGTCGCCGCTCGGGCGGTCGCCGGCGGCCTGGAACGCGGCCACGACCGTCCGACCGGCGTGGACGGCTTGGAACACGTCGTGCAGGGCGGACAGGTCGCCGGCGCAGATCTCGTTGAGGGTGACCACGTCGGGTGCCTCGGTGGTGATGACCTCGGCGGCCCGGGCCATCGCCCGACCGGTGTAGCAGCCGGCGCGACCGCTGTTGCAGAGGTTGAGCTGGAGCATCCGCAGGACCACTGGCTGCGGGGCGTCCGCGGTGTCGACGATGCCGGTCGGCCGGGTGGCCGGCACCGTGGCAGCGGCGAGGAGGCAGCCCACCGCGAGGGTGCGGCGCAGGAACCGGTATGAACGGGCGGCCACACGGACTCCGGGGTGCGCGAGGCGACAGTCGTCGCCGAGGTGTCAGTGATCCTACTGGCGGCCGGTGGGCGATCGGGATCCAGAGCGGCGGGCCGGAGGGGGCACCCCGCTCGGCGGGGCACCCCCTCGGGTCGCTCAGTGGGCGCGGACCGCGACGGCGGCGTACGGAGTGCTCGGGGTCGGGGTCGTGGTGAACCGGGCGTTGGGCAGGTAGAGCCGGCCCAGTGCCGCGGCGACAGTGGTGGGCACGTCGAAGTTCGGGTCGGTGATGGTGCCGGTGAGCGTGCCGGCGGTGCCGGCCTTGTTCAACCGGACCACAGCGACCTGGTTGAGGCGGTTCTGCACGACGTAGAGGGTGCGGCCGAGCAGGAGCAGCCCGTCGCCGTTGGTGAAGGTGTGGCCCGGCACGTCCACGACGGTGCTCACGCCGGTCGCCGGGTCGACCCGGAACAGCGTCCCGGTGGTGGACTGGACGACGATCAGCGCCCGGCCGTCGGGTGTGGTGGCGACACCGTTGAGGTTCACGCCGGTGCCGACCTGTGCGTACGCGCCGGTCAGGGTGATCGTGGTGAAGGCGTCGGTGGGCGGCAGCGCCCCACCACGGCCGAGCGGCAGCCGGTAGAGCACCGGCCGGTTCGAGTCGGTGAAGTACGCGGCGTCGCGGGTCAGCACGACGTCGTTGACGAACGTCGGGGCGGTGGCGAACTGGTAGTGGGCCAGGACGTCGCCGGTGCGGGTGTCGAGCACGCGCGCGTCGCCGGCCGTGCCGCCGGAGACGAAGAGCCGGCCGCGCGGGTCGACCTTGAGGCCGAGCGACGGCGTGCCGGTTGCCGCGCCGATCGTCGAGCCGCGGCCGGTGACCAGGTCGACGCGCTGGATGGCACCTGTCGCCCGGGAGCCGAAGTAGGCGTACCTTCCGGCCGTGGCGATGCCCTCGGGCTGGAAGCCGTCGGGAAGGGCGAGGACTGTCGGCGGCCGGCCGGCGGGGTGCGCCTGGGCCGGCGACGGCGCGACGACGACTGTGGCCAGCAGGGCGGCGGTCAACGCGCTGCCGAGCGTGGTGCGGAGGGGGCGGTTCACTGTGCTCCTTCCGGGCGGAAGCGGCACGAGCCGACACGTCCGCCACGATCACTGGGGCCAGGACCCTCCCCACTGTACGACCGCTGCCGGCTGCCCGCCCGGCGTCACCGGCGCGGCCTTCGGGTGACCGCGCCGGTGAGCCCGTCGAGCGGGTCGGCGCTCAGGCGTTGCGGACCAGCCTCCACCTGTTGTCCGCGCTGCCGTTGTCCGAGTCCTGCACGGCCTGCGCACCCATGGCCGTCGACCCGTTCAGGATCCCGAGCAGCTTGTTGCTGTTGACGTTGCGGATCTTGTAGGTCCCGTCGCCGTTGTCCACGAGGATCCACCTGTGGTCGGCGGTGCCGTTGTCGGCCCACTGCAGGACGCGGGCGTTGTCGGCGGTGGACATGTTCTCCACACCGAGCACCTTTCCGCTGTTGACGTTGCGGAACCGGACCGCGTTGCCGTCGGTCACGACCACCCAGTTGTGGTCGGCGGTGCCGCTGTCGCTCCACTGCACGGCCAGACCACCGTCGGCGGTGGACATGTTCTGGACGCCCAGAACCAGCCCGGTGCCGACGTTCACCAGGCGGTGGCTGCCGCCGCCGCCGCTGCTGCCGCTGGTGTTCCAGTAGACCGCGTAGTTGAAGCCGTGGGCGTCGTAAAAGGGGCCGAGGTTCACTGTGGACCCGTTGGCGCTGGCGGTGAACGCGAGCGAGCTGGTGCTGGTCCGGGTGATCGACGCGACGGTGAGGGTCGGCGCGGCGCTCAGCGCCGTGTTGCCGTAGTTGCCGGCCAGCACCGAGGGGCCGTACGTGATCGCGCCGATGGTGGAGTTGTCGTTGGCGGCCCGGACGGCGACCTGCATGGGCAGCCGTACGGTGATGGTGTCGCCGGCGGCCCAGGTGCGCGTGACAGTGGCGTAGCTGCCCGGTGTGGTGGCGACGTTCTCCACTGTGCCGTTGACGGCGATCGTCGCACCGCTGGTCCAGGACGGGATGCGTACCCGGATGCTCCACGAGCCGCTCATCGAGCCGCTCAGGGTCAGGGTGCTCGTGTCACTGACCGGGAAGCTGGTGGTCTGGGTGACGGTGATGCCGCGTTGTGTCCAGTTCAGCACCGACGGCGCGAACAGGTTCACGCTCAGCGTGGTGCCGTTGTAGAAGTAGATGGAGTCCATCAACCTGGTGTTGATTTCCAGGCCGGTGCCCTGGCAGCACCAGAACGAGTTGTAGTCGGTGCTCCAGGTGCCGCCACCCCACGCCGGGCCCACACCACGACGTCCACCCGGTCGCAGTGGGGTGAAGTAGGTGATGTGGCCGTGGCTGTCGGCCGGGTTCTGTCCGCCGATCAGGTGGTTGATCAGCGCGCGCTCGTAGAAGTCGAAGTAGTCGGCCCGGTTCGGGTCGAGCAGCCACAACTCCCGGGTCAGCTTGAGCATGTTGAACGTGTTGCACTGCTCGCAGGTGTCGTTGCTGAGGTAGCCGGCGATCGCGTTGGGCGCCCGGAAGTGCTCCGCCTGGCTGTTGCCGCCGATGGCGTACGTGTGCGCGCCGACGGTGATCCGCCACGCGTTGCTGGCGATGTCCCGGTAACGGGTCGTCCCGGTGGCCTTGTACTCACGGGCGGCGCCGATCCACTTGGGCACCTGCGTGTTGGCGTGCAGTCCGTTGAGCTGGTCCTGGTTGGCGGCCAGGGGGTTGAACACGGAGTTGTGGTCGAACCGCTGGGCGGTGGTGAGCCATCGGCTGTCGCCGGTCTGCTGGTAGATGTCGGCGAGCACGTCGTTCATGCCCCCGAACTCGGTGCCGAGCATCGACTGCATCTGGCTGGAGCTCAGTCGGCTGGTCCGGGTGTCGACCCAGCCGGCGAGGGACAGCAGCACCGTGCGGGCCTGGGTGTTGCCGATGTAGCGCCAGACGTCGAGCAGACCGGCGAGGGTCTTGTGGATGCAGTAGTAGGGCACGTTGCCGTTGGACAGCGTTCGTGCCTCGAGCGCGGTGAAGTCGGACTCCGGGAAGCCGGACAGGTATCCCGCGCCGAAGCCGGCGGCACCGTTGTTCGCCTGGCACTTGGCCAGCTCGGCGACCATGTAGTTGGCCTTGTCCCGGCAGGTGGTGTCGCCGAGCACCGCGTACGCGTACGCCCACGCGCTCAGGAAGTGGCCCTGCATGTGGGTCCGGAACGGGAAGTTCGGCGCGTCCCAACCCCCGTTCGTGGCGGCACCGTTCGTGGACAGCCGGTGGTTGGCGCGGAAGTTGTAGAGCATCCGGTCCACGTCGACGAACCGCAGGTAGTTGAGCGTCCGGTTCTGGTTGTCCATCCACCTGCCGGAGGTGAGTCGTACCTGACCGGGGTCGAATCCGTACGCCGAGACGCCGATGTCGGACCGGACCGGGGGCACGACGTCGGCGGACGCGCTCGCGGGGGAGACGACGGCGCCGGTCGCGGAGACGAGCACTGTGGCTCCGGCGGCCTGGAGCAGGTGGCGGCGGCTGAGGGGCGGGGGTGGTGGCATGGGGAACCTCCTGGTGGCCGGGTACGCGGCCGCCATCGTCGGCGGTGGGTCGTCGGCGGCAGAGGCCGACGCCGGGTGCGTGTGGGTGTGGCGGGGACACGGTCGCCGTGTGCGCCGGGTGCCCACCCCTGCGCTTATCGCGGCACATCGATGTGATCGCTAACATAGTTCGTCGTTAACATGCCCGCAACCCTCGGGACGCCTCGTCGACCCACTCCGGTGGTGACCCGAGCCGGATGGGCCAGGTCTGGCGGCAGTGGTGGTCCGAAACGGACCTCGCTCGTGCTCGCGATCAGCTCGATGTGACCGTCTGTGACGGAGGCCGCCGGAGCTGCCTCCGTTGACGCCCGCCCGCTCGCTCATTTACCGTGCATCGTAAACCTTCGATGTCAGCGTTGATACATCGATGCTGCGATGTGGTTACGACGGTGATCCCGCACCTCACAAAAAGCCAGGTCAGATGAGGGAGGGGGCACTCCACCACAGTCTGTTAGCGCTAACACAGCCGTCGCATCCTGGGAGTAATCGTGAAGGTGAAAGACCGAACCACCACCAGGGCCAGGCGCGCCATCGCCTGGCTGACCACCATGGCCTGCGTCCTCGCCCTGACTCCCGGTGCCGCCAGGGCGGACAATCCCATCGTCCAGACCATCTACACCGCCGACCCCGCGCCGCTCGTGCACAACGGCAGGGTGTACCTCTACACCGGGCACGACGAGGACGGGTCCACCTATTTCACCATGCGTGAGTGGCGGGTGTACTCGTCAGCGGACATGGTGAACTGGACCGATCACGGCTCGCCGATGAATCTGGCCACCTTCGCCTGGGCGGACGCCAACGCGTGGGCCGGGCAGGTCATCGCCCGTAACGGAAAGTTCTACTGGTACGTGCCGGTGCGCCAGCGCTCCAACGGCCAGATGGTCATCGGCGTCGGGGTGGCGGACAGCCCGACCGGGCCGTTCCGCGACGCGCTCGGCCGACCGCTCGTCGGCAACAACGAGATCGATCCGACAGTTTTCGTCGACGACGACGGGCAGGCGTATCTGTACTGGGGTAACCCGGGCCTTTGGTACGTGAAATTGAATTCGGACATGATTTCGTTCTCCGGCAGCGCGACGCGAATCTCCCTCACGACGGCGGGGTTCGGCACCCGTAACGGCAATGCGAGTCGGCCGACCCTGTACGAGGAGGGGCCGTGGGTGTTCAAGCGCAACGGGTTGTACTACAACGTCTTCGCGGCGGAGTGCTGCTCGGAGTTCATCGCGTACTCCACGGCGACGGGACCGACCGGGCCGTGGACGTACCGGGGAACGATCATGCCGCGACAGGGTGCGAGTTTCACCAATCACGCGGGTGTGATCGATTTCCAGGGCGGCTCGTACTTCTTCTACCACAACGGGGCACTGCCCGGTGGCAGTGGTTACACCCGTTCGGTAGCGGTGGAGAAGTTCAGTTACACGAGCAACAACCTGATCCCGACGATCACGATGACGAGTACGGGTGCCCCGCAGGTGGGCACGCTGAACCCGTACGTGCGGCAGGAGGCCGAGACGATCGCCTGGGGCTCGGGGATCGAGACCGAGGTGTCCAGCGAGGGCGGCATGAACGTCGGTTGGATCGAGAACGGCGACTACATCAAGGTCAAGGGCGTCGCCTTCGGCGCGGGTGCGACATCGTTCAACGCCCGGGTCGCCTCGGCCACCAGCGGCGGCCGCATCGAGGTACGCCTCGACAGCGCCAGCGGTCCGACAGTGGGCACCTGCACGGTGGGTGGCACCGGCGGCTGGCAGACCTGGACCACGAGCACGTGCGCGGTCAGCGGAGCGACCGGCACCCATGATCTCTACCTGCGCTTCGCCGGTGGCACCGGCAACCTGTTCAACATCAACTGGTGGCAGTTCAGCGGCACCGGCGGCGGCAGCGCCAAACTGATCACCAACGGCGACGTGGAGAACGGCACGACCGGCTGGGGTGTGCGCGGCAGTGGCACGCTCGCCCGGAACACCACAGTCGCGCACGGCGGCAGCGGGTCGCTGTCGATCACCGGCCGGACCGGCGCGTGGAACGGCCCCAGCCAGGACGTGACGAGCAAGCTCACCAGTGGCAAGAGCTACACCACGAGCGTCTGGGTACGCGCACAGAGCGGCACCCCGTCGGCGAAGGCGACGCTGTCGCTCACCGCGAACGGCACGACGAGCTACCTCCAGTTGACCCCGGCGGTGGGGGTGAGCGTGAACGGTTGGACCCAGCTCACCGGCACCACGACCGTGTCGTGGAGCGGCACCCTGAGCAGCGCCGCCTTCTACGTCGAAACGGCCGAGGGCACCGACGGTCTCCTCGTCGACGACGCCTCGTTCCAGTGACGGGCGCTGCCGGAGCCGTTCTCGGCGCGGCTCCGGCAGCACGCCGACGGACCCCACCACCGCGACGGAGCGACCGGCGCTCGGTGCTGTTGGTTACGACTTGACGAACGGCATGTTATCGCTCACAGTCGATGGTTGAGGGCGGCCGCACCTGTGGTTCACCGGGCGAACCTGCTGTGGCACCTCGACCTGCGACGTCCGCCCAGGGCATGCCGGACGTCGGGTCAGGACTCCCCGCACCGCTGCCGCGACGGCGACCGTTGCTGACGTCTCCCTGTCGCAGAAGCAGATTCGGGCGTGCGTCTCCATCGCTGCACCACCACAGAGAAGGAATCCGCATGAATCACAGAAGAGCCCTGCGAGCGGCGGTGACCATCGCAGTCACCGGCGCTCTCGCCGCCGCTATGACGGTGACGCTGACCTCCACGGCCAGCGCCGGCACGACCCTGCGGGCCTCGGCGGCCGAGAAGGGCCGCTACTTCGGCGCCGCCGTCGCGACGGGCAAGCTGTCCACGAGTACCTACACGACGATCCTGAACCGTGAGTTCAACAGTGTGGTGCCCGAGAACGAGATGAAGTGGGACGCCACCGAGCCGCAGCAGGGTCGGTTCAGCTACACCGGTGGTGATCGTCTGGTCAGTCACGCGCAGGCCAACGGCATGAGCGTGCGCGGTCACGCGCTGTTGTGGCACGCGCAGCAGCCGGGCTGGGCGCAGGGCATGTCCGGCAGCGCGTTGCGCAACGCCGCGATCAACCACGTCACCCAGGTCGCG